>JANXUA010000107.1 GCA_025352085.1 Caulobacteraceae bacterium
GACGCCCCCCGCCTCGCGAGCATCGATATTTCGCCCCTGTTCGGCGGCGACCCTGATCGCCGGGCGGTTGCGGCGGCGGCGATGGGCGCGGCGGCGCGGCGTCACGGGTTCTTCTATGTCACCGGCCATGGCGTTGACGCCGGCGTGATCGCGCGGATGGACGCCGAGGCGCGGGCCTTCTTCGCTCTGCCGCAAGCGGAAAAGGAAGAGATCGCCATGACCCGCGGCGGCCCCGCCTGGCGCGGTTGGTTCCCGCTGGGCGGCGAGCTGACCTCTGGCCAGCCCGATCAGAAGGAAGGTGTCTATTTCGGCGAGGAGCTTGGCGGGGCCGATCCGCGGGTTGTGGACCGATGGCCGATGCACGGCGCCAATCTTTGGCCCGCCAGGCCGGCGGCCCTGCGCCCGGCGGTGGAGACCTATATGGCGCAGACGGCGCGGGCGGCTGCGGCGATGATGGAGGGGCTCTCGCTGGCGCTCGGTCTGCCCGACCGTTTCTTCGCCGAGGCTTTTCTGCGGCGGCCGACGGTGCTGTTCCGGATCTTCCGCTATCCGCCGGCGCGGCCGGGCGGCTGGGGCGTGGGCGAGCACACCGACTACGGCCTGCTCACTCTGCTGGCGCAGGACGATGTGGGCGGACTGCAGGTGCGCACGGACTCAGGGTGGATCGAGGCGCCGCCGATCCCCAGAACCCTGGTGTGCAATGTCGGCGACATGCTCGAGCGGTTGAGCGGCGGTCGATTCATCTCGGCGCCGCATCGCGTGATCAATCGCGGCGGCCGCGAACGGCTGTCCTTTCCGGTGTTTTATGACCCCGATTTCGAAGCGGTGATGACGCCGGCGGTGGAACCCGTTGGACTGGATGACCGGCGCCGGGGACGGTGGGACGGCGTCGACCCGAACCTTTTCACCGGCCGCTATCGCGACTATCTGCTGCGCAAAGTCGGCGCGGTGTTTCCCGACCTGAAGACCGGCGCTGGAGCTTAAACCCGCCGCGCTCGGTTATCTGGCCTTCACCGAGGGGCGGGCGAATCGACCGGGAGTCACCTAACCATGGCGTCGGCGCGCGACATCGCCAATCGGCGGCAGATCACCGGCGCGTTGATGCTGGCGACGCTGATGAACACGCTCGACAGCACCATCGCCAATGTCGCCCTGCCGCATATCCAGGGCAGCATTTCGGCGGCGCAGGACCAGATCACCTGGGTCTTGACCTCCTACATCGTCGCCGCGGCGATCATGATGCCCTTGTCCGGCTGGCTGTCGTTGCGGATCGGCCGCAAGCGCATGTTCCTGATGTCCATCGCCGGCTTCACCGTCGCCTCCATGCTCTGCGGCATCGCCACCAGCCTGCCGGAGATCGTCATCTTCCGTCTGCTGCAGGGCATAGCCGGCGCGTCGATGATGCCGCTGTCGCAGACCGTCATGCTCGACATCTATCCGCCCGAACATATCCCGCGGGTGATGGCCCTGTGGAGTTCGGCGGTGATCATGGGGCCGATTCTCGGGCCGGCGCTGGGCGGTTGGCTGACCGAGAATTTTTCGTGGCGCTGGGTGTTCTACATCAATCTGCCGATCGGGATTTTGGCCTTCACCGGCTTGCAACTGTTCATGGACAAGGACGAAGGCGGTCTGGCGCGGCCGTTTGATTCTCTGGGCTTCGCCTCTCTGATCACCTTTATCGGCGCCGTGCAGATCATGCTCGATCGCGGGCCCGGCCAGGACTGGTTCGGCTCATGGGAAATCCGCATCGAGGCCGCCGCCGCGGCGATCGGCCTGTGGGTGTTTCTGATACAGACCCTCTCCTCCGCCCAGCCCTTCTTTCACCGCGATCTGTTCCGGGACCGCAACTTCGTGAGCACCACTGTGTTTGGGCTGTTCACCGGCGCCCTGATGTTCTCCACCTCGGCGCTGCTGCCGTCGATGATGCAGAACCTGATGGGTTTCACCGTGCTGGAAAGCGGTTACGCCAGCATGCCGCGCGGCGTCGGTTCGATGGTCGCCTTCCTGACCGTGCCGGTGATCCTGGCCCGGTTTGGGCCGCGTTTCGCCCTCATCGCCGGGCTGGCGCTGTCGCTGATCGCGCTGGTCGCCATGAGCCGGTTCGATCTGATGATGACCTCCATGCCGATCATGACCACCGGATTTATCCAGGGCGCGGGCACGGGCCTGATGTTCGCCCCCCTGACCGTCCTGGCCTATGTGACCCTGGCGCCGAAACACCGAACCGAGGGGACCATCGTCAGCACCCTGTCGCGCAGCCTGGGTTCGAGCATCGGCATCTCTCTGCTACAGGCCAGTCTGATCCGCCAGACCGCGGCGGCCCATTCGGTCCTGGCCGAGCACGCCCAGACCAGCGATCCGGTGTTCCGCGCGGTGATCCCGGCGATCATGAACCCCGACACGTCGCTCGGCGTTCAACTGCTCAACGCCGAGGTCACCCGCCAGGCGGGCATGATCGCCTATGACGGGGTGTTCGGCCTGCTGGCCCTCGCCGTCGTCGCCGTCGTGCCGCTGATCTTCCTGGTCAGACCACCCAAAAAGAGAGCGGTCAGCGTGATGGAAATCGGCGGCGAATAACGGTTCGCCCTACTGCGCCGGATTGATCAGATACTTCGTCCCCGTCGCGCGCTGGTTGTAGACGGCGATGTGATCGAGGCTGAGCGCCTCGCTTAACGACACCACCGCCGTGTAGTGGCTGGCGAAGGTGGTCTTGAGCTCGGCGGCGACGCGGGCGCGCAGTTTCTGCCCTTCGGCCGGTCCGATCTTCTGCAGGAAGGGCGGCAGCAACCATCCGCCGATGCCCCAGGCCATGCCGAAGCTGCGGGTGAGTTCCGTCGGCCCGGTGTCGAGGCCGCCGTAGATATAAACCTGTTTGTGGGTGGTCGAGCCGTATCGGCTGTAGCCGCCGCCCGCCTGGTTGGCCGCGACCTCCATGCCCGAAAGGATCTGCCCGGCCAGCTTGCCCCCGCCTATGGCGTCAAAGGCGATGGTCGCGCCGGTGGCGACCAGCGCGGCGGTCAGGTCGGCTTTGAAGGTCGTCGTGCTGGAATCGACGATGTGCACGGCGCCGATGCCGCGCAGAATTTCCGCCTGGGCGGGACTGCGTACGATATTCACCAGACCGACGCCGTCTTTCAGGCAGATCTTGTTGAGCATCTGGCCCAGATTCGACGCTGCGGCCGTGTGGACCAGGGCGGTGTGACCCTCCAGGCGCATGGTCGCGACCATGCCCAGCGCCGTCAGCGGATTGACGAAGCACGAAGCGCCGTCGGCGGGGGTCGCGCCGTCGGGCAGAACCAAGCATTCGGCCGCCTTAACCGCGCGATATTGCGCATACATCGCCCCGCCGAAGGTGGCGACAGTCTTGCCGAGCAAAGCCCGGGCGCCGTGGGATGCGCCGGTCTTGATCACCACCCCCGCGCCCTCATTGCCGACCGGCATGGATTGATCGGCGCGCGCGGCCATCGCCGCTCGGAACCGCTCGGGGATGGTGGCGGTGACTTTCGCGTCGTCGCCGGCGCCGGAGGTCCTGGCGGTCGTCATGTCGGCCGCCCCCAGCAGCAGGCCGAGGTCGGACGGATTGATCGGCGTCGCCTCAATGCGGATCACCACCCCGTCGGCGCCAGGTTCGGGGATCGCGACTCGCGCCAGCGAAAGCTCCAGGTCGCCCGATGACGTCACCAGGGATCGCAATTGCAGGCCGGTTGTGGGGGTGTCGGTGGTCACAGCGGTGTCTCCTCGAATGATGGGCTCGTTGGGACGTTATAGCCGCTCACTAAAAATGACGCCTCCCAATTCCGTATTCCCCGCGAAGGCGGGGACCCAGTCTTTCTCCATTTCCGGCCCGTCAATCGCTTGATCAATGGAAAGAAAAACCTGGACCCCCGCCTTCACGGGGGAGGCGGTTGCGGGAAATCGGCGCGGATTTTGAGGGCGGGGTCCTATCGGCTAAAGGGGGGCATGACCCTCGAAACCATCTCCGAGCACGGCTGCCACGGCGGCGTGCAAAGCTTTCACAAGCACGACAGCCGCGAGACGGGCACGCACATGCGCTTTTCGGTGTTCACCCCGCCGGGCAAGGGGCCGCACCCGGTCATCTGGTGTCTGGCGGGCCTGACCTGCACGGACGAGAATTTCCCGCTCAAGGCCGCGCCGCAGCGGGTCGCCGCCGAGTTGGGCCTGATGCTGATCGCACCGGACACCAGCCCGCGTGGCGAGGGCGTCGCCGACGATGAGGCCTATGACATGGGCCAGGGCGCCGGCTTTTATCTCGACGCCACCCAGGCGCCGTGGGCGCCGCATTTTCGCACGCGCAGTTGGCTGGAGCGCGAACTGCCCGACGTCGTCGCCGGGCATTTTCCCGTCGACATGACCCGCCAGAGCACTATGGGCCATTCGATGGGCGGCCACGGCGCCCTGACCCTGGCTCTGCGCAGCCCGACGCGGTTCGCCGCCGTCTCCGCCTTCGCGCCGATCTCATCGCCAATCAACTGTCCGTGGGGGATAAAGGCCCTGACCGGCTATCTGGGTCCCGACCCCGCGGCCTGGCGCGCCTATGACGCCTGCGCCCTGATGGACGATGGCGCGCGGGTGGCCGAAATCCTCGTCGATCAGGGCGAGGGCGATCCCTGGCTGGTCGAACAGCTCAAGCCCGAGCTGCTGGAGGCGGCCTGCGCGCGCGCCGGCGTGACGCTCACGCTACGCCGCCACGCGGGTTATGATCACGGCTATTGGTTCATCCAGACCTTCGTCGAAGACCACCTGCGCTGGCATGCGAAGCGGTTGGGACGGTAGGCGACACACCAACAACTCCGTCATGGCCGGGCGTCAGTCCCGGCCACCCATTGGGCGAGCGTGAACGGATGGCCGTGCGCGCGCACGGCCATTGAGAGGCCTCTTCGAATGGATCGGCGAGACTGACGCCCGCCGATGACGGTTGGGGAAGGGTAATGCGATCGCGGTCGGACGCCTTCGCCAAAGCCGCTGTTTCGCGCTATAGGGCTCGGCAATGTCCGTCACCCTCGACCTCGTCCGCCCCAAGACGCCCGTCGCCGCGCCGGTCAATCTCTCCGGCCTCACGCGGGCGCAGCTTTCGAGCGCGCTGATCGACGTCGGCGTGGCGACGCCGGCGCAGGCGCGGATGCGCGCCGGGCAAGTGTGGGGCTGGGTGCAGCACCACGGCGTCACCGATTTTACGGCCATGAGCAACATCGCCAGGGATACCCGCGCCGCCCTCGCCGATCACTTCGTTCTCGACCGACCCCAGATCGTCGAGCGCCAGCAAAGCGCCGACGGCACGATCAAATGGCTGCTCCGCTTCGCGCCGGGCGTCGAGGCCGAAACGGTGTTCATTCCCGAGGTCGGCGGCGGCACGGGGGCCCTGTGCGTCTCCAGCCAGGTCGGCTGCACCCTCAACTGCACCTTCTGCCACACCGGCACGCAGGCCCTGGTGCGCAATCTCACCGCCGCCGAGATCGTCGCCCAGGTGCAAATCGCCCGCGACGACCTTGGCGAATGGCACGGCGAGCGCGGCGCGCGCAAGCTCACCAATGTCGTCTTCATGGGCATGGGCGAGCCGCTGTATAATCTCGACGGCGTGGCTGACGCCCTGGATATCTTTTCCGACGATCAGGGCATCGCTATTTCGCGCCGCCGCGTGACGGTGTCGACCTCCGGCGTCGTTCCCAAACTTAACGAGTTGGGCGAGCGGACCGGCGCCATGCTGGCCATTTCCCTGCACGCCGTGACCGACGAACTGCGCGACGAGCTCGTGCCGATCAACAAGGCTTATCCGATTGCGCAATTGCTGGACGCCATCCGCGCTTATCCGGGCCTATCCAACGCCCGGCGCGTGACCTTCGAATACGTCATGCTCAAGGGGGTCAACGATTCTCCCGCCGAGGCGCGCGCGCTGGTGAAATTGCTGGCCGGCATTCCGGCCAAGATCAATCTGATCCCGTTCAACCCCTGGCCGGGCAGCCCGTACGCGTGCTCCAGCGGCAATGTGATCCACACCTTCGCCGACATCGTCAACGCCGCCGGCTACGCCTCGCCGATCCGCAAGCCGCGCGGCCGCGATATCCTGGCCGCCTGCGGGCAGTTGAAGTCGCAAAGCGAGAAGACCCGGGCGAGCAAGCGGCGCGCCGGATCGGCGACCGCCTAGCCTGTCGCATGCGCCACGGCCGCCAGGGTCTCGCGGCGCAGACTGCCCAGCACCTTGGCGGTGTCGGCCTTCAGGCCGGCGCGAACGAGGAAGGACGGGGCCGAAATGTTGGCGGCGACGCGGTTGGTGTAGATCACCCGGGTTCCGGCGCCGCCGTTGAGCGGCTGCAGACGCCATTCGCCCTCCTCGATCCTCAGATCGCCGCCGACGCGATGAAACCGGATCAGGGAGTAGGGCTGATAGTCGTTGCGCACGACATTGCGGATCGTCGGAACGAACATATTGCCGCGGGTGATCTGCTCGCGCACGTCCCACCCCTGACGCATGTCGCCATCGAGGGTCTTGCAACTGGTCATGGTGGTGATCATCCGCTGCGCCGCCCGGCAGTCGTTCATCACCTGCCAGACCAGCTTTTGCGGCGCGTTGATGTCGACGGCGCCGCGGATCACGCTCGCGCCCTCGGTTGACGACGAAACGTCGGACCACGGCCGGCCCTGCGTCAAGGTGTGCTGGGCGCCCGCGTCGAGCGCCCCGGCGACCGCAAGCGCGGCCAGTATCGACTTCATTCACTAAACTCCGGAAATCCTGGCGCCGCGCCATCGGCCCTTAACGCAGATACGCGGCAAGCGTTGCAGTGGATCAAGGGCGCTCATGATCCCCCGGCCCAACGTTACCTCCCTGAACACAGCCGGGTCGGGGCGGCGGCGCGCAACTCACTGTGCGGTTGGTGGAGGCGCGACAGGGAAGGGAATTACCGTGTCCTCGTCGACGAAGACCGTCATGGCTTGCCCTTTTGGGATCACCGCCTCGGCGCCGTGGTGCATGAGAAACAGTGGGCTGACGATCACCGCGAGCGCCACTGTCGTTCCGACACCGCTCTTTCCTTGGGCGTCGGATGAGCGTCGCAAATGCAAAC
>JANXUA010000119.1 GCA_025352085.1 Caulobacteraceae bacterium
ATCTCGCCGATGACGTTGCGATAGCCGAGCGTGCCGTGCCCCATCATCGCCTGAGCGGGATCGACGGCCGGCGCCGGCGGTTGCGGCGGTTGCGGCGACCCCGGCGGTGGCGCGCCTTGTTGCACGGGCTGTTGCGTCGGATCGTCCGCATCGCCCGGCTGGATCGGCATGTTGAGGCCGACGAAGCGCGGCGCGTCCTCGTCATCGGTGACGCGGATGTATTGCGGCGCGGTCCAGAACTGCTTGGCGCGGCTCCAGCACTGGCGATAGATGCGAAGCTCCCAGTCCTCCAGCGCGCCGTAGAGGTTGGCCAGTTCCACCAGGCCGGACTGTTGCCGGATCAAGAGATGCTTGCCGCTGGCGTCGTCGGACCGCCCGAGCGTGGCCGGGTTTGGCCCCATGCGCTCGATCTCGGCCTTGGCCTCCTGCAGCAGTTCCATATTGCCGGTGAACTCGGCGGTATTGGGGCTCATGCCCCAGCCGAACGGCAGCACCCCGTCAGGCCGGGCCGCCTCCGCGCGCGCCACCTCGGCGTCGACGTTGATGGCGCTGGGGTCTTTGGCCTCGATGCGCGAGGTGGAAAGCAGATGCAGCGCTTTCGAACGCCGCTTGTTGATTTCGTCCTGCGGGCCGATCATGTCCCACACCGCGCCGTAGCGGCCGTTGTCGCGGCGCACATAGGCCGATTGTGCTTCAATCGGGCAGTCGGGACGGCCCTTGTGGTCCAGATACGGCGAAAGGCCGCATTCCAGGATATCCGAGCCGGTGAACACGCAGCGCATCCAACGCGAGGCGTCCTGGTAATACATCTCCACCACCATCAGGCGGCGTTGTTTCTGGTCGATCCACGCCCCGCCGCTGATCGAACCCTGCAGGGGGCGGTCCTGAAAGGACTGGTCGGTGATGACGCCGCCGACGCCGTTATCGACCGAGGCGGCGATCTCCTTCGCCATTTCGGGATAGAGCGCGGCGGCGTCGTCCTGATACATCCACTTGGCGACGCCGAGATAGCGCGCGTCCTTGAAGTCGCCCCGGCGCGCGCGGGCGTCGTGAAAGAACTCCTCCCAGCGGATCTGGGTGATCAGGACCTGCTTGTCGCCATCCACGCCCACCAGAGCGGCCATGGAGCCGGGCACCAGCATGTCGCGGAAGCAGTCGCCCTTGACGCGCTTGAAGCGGTTGTAGTCGGCGATATAGCGCAGCACGTCGGTGGCCGCGTCGGCCTGGTCGTCGTCGCCCGGATTGCGCGGCCAGCAGCGCGGATCGGAGCGGGCCTTTTCGGTCACGCCGATGATGCCGTTGACGGCCGGTTTGATCCGGTTGACGACAATGGCCGGCTGACTGCGCTTGTTGAGCGCCGACAGCTCCGTGGGGGTGAACTGGTCGGAATCGTAATAGTCGATGGCGGTGAGGGAGTTGGTCCGCGCGGACTGGGTGAGCTGCTGGGACTCGCTGAAATAGCGTTTGAGGGTTTGCAGGTCAGGTGGCGTGGTATCGCCCGATGCAGCCGCGCCGCCTGTGCCGGGCTTGGGTTTGGGTGCGTTGACAGCCATGGCGGAGGACGCATCGGGCTTGGGGTATCGCGGCGCCATCAGGCGACCTTCCACGACATGCCGGGCTTGGGCGCGCTGCCCCAGCCCAGATCGGAGGGATTGCGGGGCGTCGGAGGCGGACCAGCGGTCAAGGGGCGTGACAGGCAGGCATAACGGAGGGAATCGCACGCGTGGTCTTCGGCCTTCGTGTTGATATCCTCCGGCCGGTCAGGATCGTGCTGCATCACGGGCAGCGTGCGGATCAGATCGCGGCAGGTGCTGAACACATAGAGCATCGGCCCGTCTCCCTGACCGCTGATCCGCGCTCGCACCTGATCCCAGCCCGACAGAGCGCCCAGCTTGCCGACGCGGGTATTGTCGGCGGCGCGAAACGACAGTCCGGCGCGGCGCATTTCCTCACCGATGGATGGTCCGCCGTTCTCCGCGAAGATCGACGGATCGCCGACACGATAGGCGATCAGCTCGCCCTTCTCGCGTTCGGCTATCCCCGCCGCGATGGTCTTGGCGTCTAACCTCAATCCCTCGTTCGGCTTGCCGGTCGAGCCATACCATTCGCGATAGCCGATCATCGCACCGCGCGGCATGACCAGCGGGCCGGACTCGCTTTCAACCGCCGTAGGATCGCTCGCTACCGCATACCAGCCGACGCTGAACGGCGCGGCATAGCCCCAGTCGAACGCCGCGAACCGCGTCCAACGCTCAGGAACCGTGAACGGCCGGATGACGTTCTTACCGGACCAATTGTCGAAGAACGCGCCCTCGATGACATTCCAGTCGCCGTCGATCCAGGCGCGGACGAGTTCCTTGGAACCTGATTGACGCAGGCGCGAGACGTAGAGCGGATCGTTCTCCGACAGGAGCGGGTTGTCAGCGATCCGCGCTGGAATGAACACC
>JANXUA010000120.1 GCA_025352085.1 Caulobacteraceae bacterium
GGCGGACGGCGTTGTCGGCCTGGGCACGCGCCAGGCCCTGCGCGCCTGGCAGAAGGCGCATGGCCTGCCGGCCGACGGCTATCTCTCGCCGGCCGTAATCAGCCGCCTAAAAGGCTAGACACTCACGCCTTCCTGGCTGCGCTCAAGGCTGGCCAGCGCCGCCTCGTCCTCAGTGGTGGGAGCCGCGCCCGCCGCGCGCAACACGCCGTTGTAGAGAGCGAAAGCGAGCAGGCCCGCGAGCACCACGGCGTTGAGGAGAAACGGCGCCGGACCCCACACGCCGTACAGCCAGACAAACACCGGCGCGGCGATCACGCTGATGCCGTTCACGGCCGCGATCGCGCCGGCGGCGCTCGCCTGTTCGCTCAAGCCGACCGCGAGGGACGCCCCGGCGGTGAATCCGGGGCGGCAGAACCCATAGCCAAGGCTCGACAGGGCGTAACCGATCACCACCGCCGAATAACTCGGCGCGAAGGCGACCAGAAGGTTGGCGATCGCGGCCAACCCCGCCCCCCAACGCAGGAGGTCGCGCGGCCCGATGCGGAACATCCGGATCAACCCCCACTGGGCGAGGAGTCCCGCCACCGCGCCGGCCATCATGGCCACCGCGGTGAAGCCCTGAGCCTGCATCGGCGGTAGATGAAGCTTGTCGATGATCAGAAAGCCGAGGCTCTGACCTTGGGCGGTCTGACACGACGCGAGCAGGAATCCATAGACCAGAAACGGCCTGAGCCTGGAATCGCGCAAGGGCGACTTGGGCTTGCCGACGAGGTCCGTGGCGGACGCTTCCTGCACCACCGAGATGACGCCGAACGGTGACTCGGGAAGAAAACGAATCACCAGGCCCATCATCACCGCGGCGATCACCGCGAACGCGAACATGGGGCCCGACAGGCCGAGGAACGGCAGGATGAACAGCGGGGCCACGGCAGGTCCGATGATGGTGCCCAGACCAAAGGCGCCGGCAAGCCCCGCCATGGCGTCGGTGCGCTCGGCGCGGTCGGTGCGTTCGGCGACATAGGCCTGGCTGGCCGGGTTCGCCGCCGAGCCGAACAGGCCGAACAGGGCGCGCGACAACAGGAAAAACACGAAGATCACCACCGGCGCGGCGAGGTGGCGGACACCCGCGCCGACCACAACGCCACAGCAGATCATCGACACCATGAAGCCCGCCAGACCGATCAGCATCAGGGGTTTTCGCCCTTTGACGTCCGATTGTCTGGCCCAGTAGGGTGAACTGAATCCCCACAGCAGGGCCGACAGTGAAAAAATGGCCGCGACCAGATAGTCCTTGAAGCCGATCTGGCGACCGATCGCGGGCAGAACCGACTGCATGCCCGTATTGCCCACGGCGGTGACGATGGAGACGCCGAAGATGATCGCCAGCGAGCGGCGCGACAGTGTCGCGAGAGGCGCGGTCGGGGAAACGTCCTCGGGCATTCAACGCTGTTATCGCGTTACAAGTAAAAAAGTGATCACGGCCTTGTGAACTCTTTGCTTGCTTTCCATCACGAACGCGGCATAATCTCCCGCGTGCGCCCAGGTGTATTGGTTCCCAATGCTCCGACCCACACGGCGTCGCCCACACCCAAAGGAAACTATCACCATGACCTCGACCATTCTCCGCTCAGTGCTCGTGGCCGGCGCCGCCGTTGCCGCCATGTCCGTCGCCGCCTGTGGCGACAACGCCAACAAAGTGACCGACGCCGCGAACTCCGCCGCTGACGCCGCCAACACCGCCGCCTCCGCCGCGAACACCGCCGCGACCGCGACCTCCGACGCCGCCGGCGCCGCCGCCAACGCTTCGGGCGCCGCCGCGAACGCCGCCGGCGCCGCCGCTCCGGCCGCCAACGCCGCGAAGTAAGCTTCGCGTTTATCGCGCAAGCGCCTATGTCAAAGGCCGCCCCCAAAAGGGGCGGCCTTTTTCATGGCCCGACATGTCCGCCATGGACGATCCCGACGACGCTCTAGAATGGGACGAGCACGATCAGCCGCGCTCGCGGCGCTATGGCGATCTCTACTATTCACGCGAAGACGGACTGGCTGAATCACGAGCGGTCTTTCTGACCGGCTGCGATTTACCGAATGCCTGGGAGGGCCGGCCGGCGTTTTGCATCGCTGAGCTCGGCTTTGGCACGGGCCTCAACGTCGCCGCCCTGCTGGACCTTTGGCAAAGGGACCGTCCGGTCGGCGGACATCTGCACATCTTCAGCGTCGAGGCTCATCCGATTCGCGCCGTCGACGCCGCCCTGGCTCTGCGGCGGTGGCCCGAACTTGGCGCCATCGCCGCTGTGCTGGTCGCGCGGTGGCCGGGAAAAGCGACGGGATTTCACCGGATCGACCTGCCCGAATTTCACGCCACCCTCGATCTGGCGGTCATGGAGGCGGCGCAGGCTCTGACCGCCTGGAACGGTCGGGCTGACGCCTGGTTTCTGGACGGCTTCGCGCCGGCCCTCAATCCGGCCATGTGGCGCGCCGAAGTGTTGGACCTCGTCGCCCAGCGCTCGGCGCCGGACGCTCGTGTGGCGAGCTTCACCGTCGCCGGCGCCGTTCGCCGGGGCCTCGCCGACGCCGGCTTCGTCGTCGAACGCCGGCCCGGCTTTGGCCGCAAGCGCGAGCGGCTCGAGGGTCGCCTGGCCGGAGCGCCAGAGGAATTGCGCCGATCGCTCCAGGTGGCCGTCGTCGGCGCAGGGATCGCCGGCGCGTCGCTCTGCCGGGCGTTCACCCGGCTGGGCGTGACCGCGCGGGTGTTTGACGCGGCCGGCGCCGGCGCGGGCGCTTCGGGCGGACCCGCCGCCCTGGCCGCGCCGCGTCTGGACGCTGGCCTTGGCCCGGCCGCCGCCCTGTTCGCCCAGGCCATGCGTCGCGCGATAGCCGCCTACCAGGAGACACCGGGCGCCATTCTCGCCCGCCAGGCGCTGCAATTGGAGATCGGACCCAAGGACCCCCGTCGCTTCGCGGCTATTGCCGGGTCGGACCTGTTCGAAACCGCCGCCATGCGCCTCCAGGACGCGGCGACCACGTCGGGCTTGATGGGAGAGGCGGCGCCGCCCGGCCTGCTGATCGATCCGGCCGTCGTCGTCGAACCCGATACCGTGCTCGTCGCCTGGCTGGATGCGCCGTCGATCGCGCGTGTATCCGCGATCACGCCGCACTCAGACGGTTGGAGCCTTTTTGACGACGCCGGCGCCGAGATATGTCGCGCCGACATTGTCTGCGTCGCGGCGGGCATGGCCAGCGCCGACCTGATCGATGGCCTGGCGATGACGGCGGTGCGCGGCCAGGCCACTTCAGTCGAAGGCATGGCCTGGCCGACGGCGACCCTGTTTGGCGGCTATGTCGTTCCGACGCGGGGCGGCCTGATGATCGGGGCCACCCACGACCGGGGCGATCTCGATACGGCGGCGCGCGACGACGATCACGCCCGCAACCGCGCCGCCGTCCGCGCCGTCTTGCCCGCACTGGCCGACGGCCTGGTTGGGCGGCGCCTCACCGCGCGCACCGGCATCCGCGCCACGACCGCCGACTATCTGCCGATCGCCGGCGCGGCGTACGGCGCGGAACCGGGCCTGTTCGTCCTGACCGGTCTGGGCTCGCGCGGCTATTGTCTGGCGCCCCTGCTCGCGGAGCATGTCGCCGCTCAGGCGCTCGGGGCGCCGTCGCCCCTGCCGCGCGACCTTGCCGCCCTCGTCGATCCCGCGCGGTTCGAGCGGCGCGCCCGACGCAAGGGGCGTCAGGACGCCGTCATCGTGCCCCGCCCGGCTTGATGAACTTCACCAGCACGCGCTGGCCGATCAGGAAGGGGGCGCTGTCGGCGCTGACCACGACCTCGACCACCCGCTCGTCGGTGCGTTCGGAGGGATCGTCCGACTGCAACTTGCGCGCGCCGAACACCGCCGCCCGGCGCAGCACCTTGCCCGGATAGGTCTTGGCCTGATCGGCCTCGGGGGTGAGGCTGACGGCCTGGCCGATGGTAACGATTGGCAGGGCCGACTCGGTGACTTCGGCGCGGACGATGCGGGCGCCGGCCGGTTCGAGATCGAACATCGGCGTGACATTGAGGGTCGAGGCGCCCACGCCCGGATTGGCGTAACGGCGCACGATCACCCCATCCAGCGGCGCACGGATCTCGGTCTGTTCGAGCCGGTAGCGCGCCTCGTTAAGCTGCGTCTGCGCCACGCCGACGGCCGCCCGCTCGCTGGCGAGGTTGGCCTGCGCCGTCGCGATGGCGTCCGTCGCCTGATCGACCTGCTGGCCGGAGACGACGCCGGCGAGTTTGGCCAGGCGCGCGCGCTCGCGTGTCGCGGTGGTCAGTTGCACCTGGGTCAGACCGACCTGCGCCCGAACCTGGTTAAGATTGGCCTGCGAGGTCGCCACGGCCAGGCGCTGAGCGTCATCCTCCTGCCGCGCCAAAACCTGGCCCCGGCGCACGTGATCGCCTTCGATCACGTCCACTTCGCGCACCACGCCGGCGGTGCGCGAAGCGACCTGGATGACGCCGCCCTCGACATCGGCCTTGCCCTCGGCGACGGCGGCGAAGGCCGAAGCGGCGTCGGGCATGGCGGCGGCGTTCGCCGTGCCGTCCGCGTCGCCCTTGGTCCCGGAACACCCGGCAAGGGTCGCGACAGCGGCGGCGCTCAGGAGGCCGGTGATCATCGGGCGGCGGAGTGACATGGGACTAGCTTTCAGCGGATGGGACGGCGCGGTCGGCCAGAATGCGACCGTCCTCGATGTGAATGACCCGGTCGGCGAAGGCCTCGAGGCGCGGGTCGTGGGTGACGCAGACCACAGCAGCGTTGTGCTCGACGGCGGCGCGGCGCAGCAGGCGAATGACGATCTGGCCGTTTTCACCGTCCAGGGCCGATGTCGGCTCGTCGGCGAACAGCAGGGAGGGGCGCTTGGCGACGGCGCGGGCGATGGCTATGCGCTGCTTCTCGCCGCCGGAGAGTTCGCTGGGGCGTTGGTTCAGGTGGGCTTTCAGGCCCACCTCGTCCAGGGCGTCGATGGCGATGCGGCGCGCCTCGGCGCGGGATTTTCCCTGATATTTCAGCGCGACCGTCACCTGCTGCAGGGCGGTCAGGGCGGGAAACAGGTTGAAGCCCTGAAAGATGAAGCCGCAGTGATCGAGGCGGAAACGATCAATCTTGCCGGCCTTGCGGCTCCAAAGATCCTCGCCCAGGGCGTTGACCTGCCCATCATCCGGTTTGAGCAAGCCCGATAACGCGGCGATCAGGGTCGACTTGCCCGAGCCGGAGGGGCCCATGACCATGGTCACCTGACCGTGACGCGCCTCGAAATCCACTTCGCGCAGCACCTCGACATAGGTGCGGCCGGTCTTGAACCGCTTGACGAGACCCTTGGCGGTCAAGGCCTTGTCGGCCCGAATCATGTTTGAGGGCGCGTTCATCGCAGCAGGTCCGCCGGCTGGCTGCGCTTGAGAATGCCCAGCGACATGGCGCCGGACACCACCGCGATAATCATCAACATGGCGCAGATCATCAGCGCGGGCGCGATGTGGATGACGATCGGCAGCCCGGCCATATCCGCCGCGAAGGACACCAGGAAGGTGATGATCGCCGCCGCGGCGACCCCGGCCACGCCGGCCCAGACCGACAGCTCCATCACAATCAGGCGCAGAGACCCCATCGAAATGCCTAGCGCCCGCAGGCTGGCGAATTCGCGGATGTTGGAAAGGATGGCCCCGCGCAGGGTCTGCGAGGTGATACCGACCCCGATCAAAACGGCGACGAAGGTCAGGAAGATGAGCATGACGCCGATGATCTGTTGCGACATGAGGGCGTCTTCATTGACCTTGTTGAAGTCCGTCCGATTCCAGGCGCGATAGGTTCCGTGGCCGGCCGCGTTCAGCTGATCGCGCACCAGATCGATGTGCGCGGGATCATCCACGCGCACCAGCAGGGGGCCGGTCTCGCCGGTCGTCGCGCTGTCGACGCGGGCGAGAAGGCGGACGGTTTCGCGCGACGCGACCACCGCTGTCTGATCGACGCTCTGGTATCCATGAAGGATGGCCCGCACATGGACGGCGTGGCCGTTGATAGAGGCCTGCGCGCCGAGTTTTGTGCCCAGGCGGTCCAGCGCGCTGGCGTCGACCGCGATCGCGCCCGGCTCCATCAGGGCCACGCGGGTTCGCTCGTCGAAATCGATCGGCAGGGTGACGGCGTTGGGACTCGGATCGACCGCCCAGATCGACAGGAAGGTCTGCACCTGCTTACCCCCAGCGCCCGCATGATTGACCCATGCGCCGAAAGCTTCCTCAAGGCTGCGCACTTCGGTCACGTGCGGGTTCTGGAAGATCTGCGGCTGGACGCGTTTGGGCAGGGTCGGGTCACCGTTGACCAGGCTGGGCACCTTGACCGGCATGATGAAGATATCGGCGCGAGATCGTTCCGTCGTCGCCAGGGCGGTGTGAATGATCCCTATGAACAGGCCCTGCATCACCAAGACCAGCATGCCCGACAAAGCCAGGGCGATCACCGCAGCCAGATAGCGGCGCCATTCGTAGATCAGGGTCGCCAGGGCCAGGGACACGGCGCTAACCCCCCGCCGCGCCGGTCGCGGGCCAACCGCCGCCGAGCGCCTTGTAGGTCTGCACCGCGCGTCGCAGGGTCTGCACCCGTTCGGTGGTCAGAGCCGAGCGCCCCGTGCGCCAGAATTGTTCGGCGTTCAGCACGGTCGTCAGATCATCCAGCCCACCTTCATATCGGCGCCGGGATGCGGCGAAGGCGCGCGCCGACCGGGTCTCGCCGTCTTCGAGCCTGGCCTGCGCGCTTTCCCCGGCGGCGAGATTGGAAAGGGCGCTTTGCGCCTCGGAAAAGGCGGTCTGCACGGTCTTTTCGTAAGCAATGGCGGTCTGGCGCGCGCGGGCGTCCTCCGCCCTGGCCTGATAGAGCAGCTTGGGGATGTCGAGGGTAGGGATGTTGATCCCCGCCGCCAGGTTCCAGAACCCCTGATTGAAGACCTGGGTGGTCTGCGTGATGGTCGAGGGCGGAATGAAGGATACGCCGGGCTCGGATATGCGCGACAGTCCCAGCCCCGGCAGCAGGGTGATGGTGGGGAAGATCGCCAGATGGCGCAGTTTGGCGGCGCCGATCGCCGAGCGCAGGCGCGCCTGCGCTTCGCGGATGTCCGGGCGGCGGGTGAGGAGATCGGCGGGCAGCGCCGACGGCGGCGCCGGAGCCCGCGGCGGTTCGCCGGCCAGGGGCAGGTCGCTCGACGGCGCCAGGCCCCGGCCGATCAGGACGAGGAGCTGGCGACGCATGGATTGCAGCTGGGCCTCAAGGTCATCGGCCTGGGCCAGCGTCTGAGCGAGGTCGCCGGCGACCAAATCGACTTGATCGGCGGTTCCCGCGCCCGCGTCGGCCCGACGACGCGCGACCTCCAGCAGGTCGGAACGGATGCGCGCCGTTTCGCGCGCGTCGGCAAGCTGGATCTGCAGGCCCTTGGCCTGAAAGTAGGTGTCGGCCACGGCGGCGGCGAGGCTGGCGCGCGCGCCTTCGACGTTGAACAGGGCCTGAGCGGCGTCGGCCGCGGCCACCCGCCGCGCGGTGGCGAGGCGGCCGAACAAGTCCAGCTCCCACGACACGTTGAAGTTTCCGCTCAAGGTGTCGGTGACGCCGCTGGTCGGGCTGAGATTGTTGTTCTGACCATCGAGATCATAGTTCTTCTGGCGCGACGCCGACCCGGCGATCGAACCGGAGGGAAAGGTCTGCGCAGTCTGGGCCCGCCGGGTTTCCCTGGCCTCCAGTAAGCGTGCGCCGTCGGTCAGCGCGTCGGGACCGTTCTTGAACGCCTCGTCCTCGAGGGCGTTGAGGGCCGGATCGTTAAACAGCAGCCACCAGCGATCCAGCGCCGGTGGCGCGGCGGCGAGTTGACCCTCATAGGCGTCCGGCATGTGAATCATGGGCAAGGCGACCTTGGCCGCCATCGCCGTCGCCGGCGCGCACGCCGTCAGCGCCATCAGCATAGCCATGCGCATACGAGACACGCCGCACCCCTCGCCAAAACCCCGTGACCCTGGAGCAGGATGATTTTGGACGGGTCCAAAATCATCCTGCTCTGGATTCAAAAGTGTAGAGCCTGATTCAACGTTTGCATCTGTTCCGTGCAAACGCATCAGGCGCTAGTCGCGGGTCCTATGTCCGCGTCGCGCGGGGCGACCTCAAGTTAAGACGCCGTAAGGTGGGTTAAATAGCGGTAACCCGGCGGACCTACTTGGCCAGGCGCGCGGCGGCGGCGGCCCGCACCCGCCCCAGCCGCGGATTAGCGAGGTCCAGGCGGGTCCCATCCTGGCCCTGCCAACCTGCGCCGAATGATAAGAGAAAATGGTGGACGCGACAGGGATTGAACCTGTGACCCCTACGATGTCAACGTAGTGCTCTACCGCTGAGCTACGCGTCCGACGCCCCTGATATGGGGCCATGGAAGGCCCGGGCATATACCGGCCCGTCGGCGCCCGCGCAATGGCTTCCTCGCGCGCCTCGTTTGTCATCCGCAGCCAACTTCTGTTATCGATAGCTCGTCGTTGGGTTCAAAACCGATGGGGCGGGGCGCTCGCTTGGCGGGCGCGGAATCGAGGCGACGAAAAGGTAAGGCCAATGCGGATTGCGATCCTCGACGACGATATTGAGCTTTGCAACCACGTTGTGCGGCTGGTGGGCGGTTTGGGCCACACGATCCTGGCGGTGCGCAGCGGCAAGGAGATGATGCGCCATTTGCGGCAGGAGTCGTTTGACCTGCTGCTGCTGGACTGGGAGGTTCCCGACCTCTCCGGATTCGAAATCCTCAAATGGGTCCGGCGTAATCTTGAGCCCTCCCCCCCGGTCATCATGATTACCTCGCGAATCGCCGAAGCCGACATCGTCGCCGGTCTGGGATCGGGGGCCGACGACTATGTAACCAAGCCGGTGATCGATTCGGTCCTCAACGCGCGCATCGAAGCCCTGCTGCGCCGGTCCTACGGCGACCAGAGCGAACGGCCGGTGGAAACGTTCGGCTCCTATGTGTTCGACCGGCATGCCGGGATTGTCACCGTCGACGGCGAGCCGGTGGTGACCACGTCGAAGGAATTCAGCTTGGCCCTGCTGCTCTTTCGCAACCTCAATCGCGCCTTGTCCCGCAGCCACATCATGGAGGCGGTTTGGGGACACAGCCCCGATCTGGTGACGCGGACCCTCGACGCCCATATCTCCAAAATTCGCGTCGGCCTTTCGCTTCGACCCGAAAGGGGATGGCGGTTGTCGTCGGTCTACAGCTTCGGCTATCGGCTGGAGCAGATCACCCATCAAGACAGCGTCGGTGAATCAGAGGCGTGACGGCGACCCTGAACGTCGCCACGTCTGCGCCTATCGGTCGCAGGCGGGTTTTAACCGGTCTTAAGTATAATCTGCGGCGCATATACGCGGGGCCGCATGTTGTCTGGGCGCCAACTGCCAATCGCCGGTGATTTGTGACGATTGCATTACAATCGACGCTGGAATCGCGCCTGTCTCGGGAATGGCGGGTCATCGGCCTCGTGCTCTCGGTGCTGACGATTGTCCTATGCGCGTCGGGAATCACCCGACGGGTCGATAACGTCATCTACGACTGGTCGCTGCGGGTCTTCCCATCCTCGGCGTCGAAAAATGTCACCGTGGTCGCAATCGACCAAAAAAGCATTGACGCCCTGGGCGCGTGGCCGTGGCCACGGAGCGTCCACGCCAAGCTGCTGCGAAAACTCGCCGAATACCGGCCGCGCGCGGTCGACTACGACGTCCTGTTTCTGAACCCAGGCGCTGATCCGGCGCAGGATCAGGAACTCGCCGGCGCCCTGAGCGCCACCCCGCGCACCTATTTGCCGGCGGCGTCCGAAGCCGAGGGCACGAACGGTCGCGGGCTACGCTTCATCCCGCCCATTCAGCAGCTGTCGGATGCGGCCAAGGGAGTCGGGCAAGCGGAAGTTCGTCCCGACGCCGACGGTGTTGTTCGCCGGGTCACCCTGGCCATCGATGACGAGAAGCGCTGGACCCACGTCGCCGCCCTGATGGCGCAGGGCGTGCCCGCGGCCGACCACCGGTTAAACGTCCTGCCCCCTTTCGCCAAGCCGGCCCTCGGCGCGGGAGTCAACCGCTTCGGTTCGGTCCTGATTCCGTTTCGCGGCGCCCGGGGTTCGATTCAAACGGTCTCTTTTCTCAGCGTGTTGCGCGGCGAAGCGCCGGCCGGCCTATTGCGCGGCAAGTATGTCGTCGTCGGCGCCACGTCGCGGGGCCTGGGCGACCAGTTCTTCACCGCCGGTTCACTCAACGACGACCCCACCCCCGATGCGGTGTTGCACGCCACGGTCATCGATTCGCTGATCTCCAATCGGATCATCGGCGAGGCCCCTGCGTGGGCGCGAATGGCGGTCGCCCTGACGGTGATGTGGATCACCTTGTTGGGGCTGGTGCGCTTGCAGTCGAGATCGTCGGCCATACTCGGCGTGGCGGTGCTGTTCGAGATCTTCGCCGTCAGCGGCGTATTGTTGTGGACCTTTCATGTCTGGCTGCCGCCGACGGTCTCGGTGTTGATGTTGCTGATTTCCGAGCGCGTCTGGGGCGTGGTGAGGCTCAACGCCGTGAGCGACTTCATGGTCGAAACCATGTCGGCCTATGATCGAGACCCCGACGAGATGATCCCCGGCCTGGGCGCCACGAGCCTGGCCGCCGATCGCCTGGCCCTGCAGGTCGACATGCTCAGAGGCACCCTCGACCGCAGCCGCACCTTGAGAAAGCTGGTCAGCACGGTGATCCAGGGGCTGCCGGACGCCACCCTCGTGGTCAATCTGGACGGCGTGGTGGTCTTGGAAAACCAGGCCGCTCGTCAAATGTTCAACCCCACCGGACCGGCCCATCTGGACGATGTCGATCGGTATTTCGAGAATGCCGACCCGCCTCTGCCACCATTTGGCCCCGCCACCCTGGCCGATCCGGCTCTGCCGTGGTGGAGCGAACAGACCGGGCGGGACGGCAGCATCAGAGAGATCCGTCACGTCGACTGGCGCGACTACGACGGCGAAACCATTGGCTGGATCGTCAGGTTCGCCGACATTACCGCCGCCAGAACGATCGAGCGGCGGCGGGAAGAATCCCTGCAACTGCTGACCCACGACATGCGCGCGCCGCAGGCCGCCATCCTGGCTCTTTTGGCCGAAAACCGGGCCAAGATATCGGAACATTTGCGCGAACGCGTGCGCCACTACGCGCAGCGCACCATCGAACTGGCCGATGGGTTTTTGCATCTCGCCCGCGCCGAGGCCGGCGGCTATCCCATGCGGCCGGTCGACATGGCCGATATTCTGGTCGAGGCGGTTGACGACCTGTGGCCGCAGTCTTCGGCCCGGGAGGTCAAGATCAAGACCGTTGGCGTGAACCGCGAATATCTCGTCGCGGGAAATCGCTCCCTGCTGACCCGCGCGCTGGTCAATCTGGTCGGCAACGCCATCAAGTTCAGCCATCGGGGCGACCAGATCATCTGCGAAGTCTCGCTCCAGGCCGACGCCTCGGGCGCGTCGCGGGTGGTCTGCACGGTCGCCGACAAGGGAATCGGCATTTCGCCCGAAGCGGTGGGGGACCTCTTCAAACGCTTCCGCTCCATTCGCGGCGGCGATGAAGGCGGCGTCGAAGGCGTCGGCCTGGGGCTGGCCTTTGTGCAATCGGTCGCTATAGGCCACCACGGCTCGATCGTCTGCCACAGCGAAGTCGCTCGCGGCTCAACTTTCATCCTGACGCTGCCGGCCTTTGGCAGCGAGGTCTGGGACGCCGAAGCCGCCTAGCGACACACGGCCCCGGCGCGCGCGGTTTGACCGATCCCGCCACTTGCTGAATATGACCTCATGAACGCTTGGGAGCCCGTCGCGAACGGGGCGAACGACGACGAGACCCTCGCCCCGCTGACTGTCCGCCTCCCGCCGCCTGGGGCGCCGACCGCGCCGCTGGTGTTCGCCTCGCCGCATTCGGGCCGCATCTACCCGCGCCGCATGGTCGAAGCCGCGCGGATCAGCCCCCAGACCCTGCGGCGATCCGAAGACGCCTATGTCGACGCCCTGATCGAAGGCGCGCCGGGCGCGGGGATCGTAGTGATCGTCGCGCGCCTGGCGCGGGCTTTCGTGGACGTCAATCGCGGACCCTGGGAGCTGGATCCGCACATGTTCGAGGATGAGTTGCCGCCCTTTGCCCGCGTGCACACCGCGCGGGTCGCCGCCGGCCTGGGGGTCATCGCGCGGACGGTCGGCGAAGGCGGCGACATCTACGCCCGGAAACTGACCTTCGCCGAGGCCAGGACGCGGGTGGAGGGGGTCCACCACCCCTATCATGAGACCCTCGCCGGCCTCATCGCCGATGTCCGCGAGCGTCACGGTCTGGCGATATTGATCGATTGGCATTCCATGCCCGCCGCCGCCGCGGGCTACGCCTTCAGCGGCGCCGGCTGCGACATCGTGCTGGGCGACCGCTTTGGCGCGGCCTGCTCGCCGACCGTCTCACGCCTGGTCGAGCGCGAACTGCGTGACGTCGGCTACACCGTCGCCCGCAACGCTCCCTACGCCGGCGGCTATACGACCGAACACTATGGGCGTCCGGCCAAAAAGGTTCACGCCTTGCAGATCGAGGTCAACCGCGCACTGTACCTGAACGAGGCGACCCTGACGCTGACCGACGGGTTCGCGGGCCTAAAATCGCGCCTGGAACAGGTGTTCGAGCGACTCGCGGCGATCGACTGGGCGTCCGCCTGAGCCACCAGAGCCGGATGACTGCAGACGGCCCGGTCCGAAGTCTGAACCGTGCTCTAAATGCAAAAGTGTAGAGCCTGAGGCGTTTAGATCGGTTCCGTCTAAACGCATCAGGCTCCCGGGTTTGAGCCAAAAAAAAGGCCGCGCTCCTTCGACAGGGCGCGGCCAGTTCATTAGGGAGGAAACGCCCATAAAGGGCAGATACGTCAGCGACGCCTCATGCCTCCAAATTAGGGTGCAGCGCACAATTGGTCAAGCGAAAAATATGCGCCGGAAGAGAAATTTATCCGCTACGTGGCGGAAGTGTGTAGTGTGCAAACGGTTACAGCGTTTTTCGGTGACGGGTCCGTCATATGCTGCATCGCAGTTTTCCATCCGAAAGTCGATCAAGCCCGATTCGTTCATTCGCGGCGCGTGGGGTGGCTTTGACGGGCCTGATCGCCTAAGAGCAGCCTCCCTCACTGAAGATCGCTCCTCATGCCCCTGCGCAATATCGCCATCATCGCTCACGTCGACCATGGCAAGACCACCCTCGTCGACCAGATGCTTGCCCAGTCGGGCATCTTCCGCGCCAATGAGGCGCACGCCGAACGGGCCATGGATTCCAACGATCAGGAGCGCGAGCGCGGCATCACCATCCTGGCCAAGGCCACTTCGGTCTTGTGGCACGGCGCGGCGGGCGAGACGCGCATCAACATCATCGACACCCCCGGCCACGCCGATTTCGGCGGCGAGGTCGAGCGCATTCTCGGCATGGTCGACGGCTGCCTGCTGCTGGTGGACGCCGAGGAAGGCGTCATGCCGCAGACCAAGTTCGTGCTCGGCAAGGCGCTCAAGCTGGGCCTCAAGCCGATTGTGGTCCTGAACAAGGTCGATCGCCCGCACGCCGATCCGGACAAGGTGCTCAACGCGGCCTTCGACCTGTTCGCCGCCATCGGCGCCACCGACGAGCAACTCGACTTTCCCCATCTCTACGCCAGCGGCAAGCAAGGCTGGTGCGTGGTCGATATGGCCGACGCGCGCGAGGGCCTCGCGCCGCTGTTTGACAAGATTGTCGAGCACGTGCCCGCCCCCGCCGCCGAGGCGCGCGCCGACGCGCCGGCGCAACTGCTCGCCGTGCTGATCGAGTCCGACCCGTTCCTCGGCCGCCTGCTTACCGGGCGGGTGGAGTCCGGCAAGCTCGTTCCGGGCATGGCGATCCGCGCCCTGGCGCGCGACGGCACGGAGGTAGAGCGCGGGCGGATCAGCAAGTTGCTCGCCTTCCGCGGTCTCAAGCGCCAGCCTATCGAGGAAGCTCTCGCCGGCGATATCGTCGCCGTGGCCGGCCTGACACGGGCCACCGTCGCCGACACCGTCGGCGCTCTGGACGCCGAGGGCGCGCTGCCCGCCCAGCCAATCGATCCGCCGACCATCGCCATCACCGTCTCGGTCAACGACAGTCCCCTGGCCGGTCGCGAAGGCGACAAGGTGCAAAGCCGGGTCATCCGCGAGCGCCTGCTGCGCGAAGCCGAGGCCAATGTCGCGGTCAAGATCGCCGAAACCGACGAAAAGGACGCCTTCGAGGTCTCCGGTCGCGGCGAACTGCAGCTGGGCGTCCTCATCGAATCCATGCGTCGCGAAGGCTTCGAAGTCTCCATCAGCCGCCCGCGCGTGGTCTATCAAAGCGATCCGGAAACCGGCAAGCGGTTGGAGCCGATCGAAGAAGTGGTCGTCGACGTCGACGAGGACTTCAGCGGCATCGTCATCGAAAAGCTTTCCGCGCGCAAAGCCGAACTGAAGGACATGGGTCCGTCGGGCGCGGGCAAGACCCGCCTCACCTTCATGGCCCCGTCGCGCGCCCTAATCGGTTATCAGGGCGAATTCCTGACTGATACGCGCGGATCGGGCGTGCTCAACCGGGTGTTCTCGCACTATGAACCGTACAAGGGCGCGATCGACGGGCGTCGCAACGGCGCCCTGATCTCCAACTCCGACGGCGAGACGGCGTCCTTCGCCCTGTGGAATCTGGAAGATCGCGGCACCATGTTCGTCGGCGCCGGCGAAAAGACCTATCAGGGCATGATCATCGGCGAAAATTCCAAACCTGACGATCTCGACGTCAATCCGATGAAAGCCAAACAGCTCACCAACGTGCGCGCATCGGGCAAGGACGAAGCCATTCGCCTGACACCGCCCCGCCGCCTGACCCTCGAACAGGCCATCGCCTACATCGGCACCGACGAGCTGGTCGAAGTCACGCCCAAGTCGATCCGTTTAAGGAAACAGGTGCTCAACCCGACCTTCCGCAAGCGGAAGGTGAAGGAAGACGCTTAGCGGGTTGAAGTCTTCCCTCCCCTTCATGGGGAGGGCGAGTCGCGCAGCGACCGGGGTGGGGTTCTTGGGATCATTCCCGGCGGCAGGCATTTCACAAGACCTCCCCACCCCGGACGTCGCTGACGCGCCGTCTCGTCCCTCCCTATGAAGGGGAGGGAAATCAAAGCATCAGTTCCATCCAAACATCCGCCCGAGCATAGGGCGAAACGGGTCGGCGCTCCGACGGCAGGTCCTGGAAGCCGAATGACCGATACAGCGTCAACGCCGGGGTGAGGATGCTGCCGGATTCGAGATAGAGCCGCGGCGCGCCGACGCTGCGGGCGCGGGCGATGCAGGCGGCCATCAGCGCCTTGCCAATTCCCTTGCCCTTGAACCGATCGCTCACCGCCATCTTGGCGATCTCAAAGCCGCTGTCGGCCATGGACATCAGGGCGCAACAACCGACTGCGTCGTCGCCGTGAATTGCGATGAAAACAAACCCGCCCTTATCGATGATCGCTCCTTGCGGATCGCCGAGCACTTCTCGGTCCCTGGCCTCCATGACGAAGTGGCGGCTCACCCACGCCTCATTGAGCGCAAAGAACGCGCCTGCGAACCTCGGCTCAAAGTCGATGATTTCCATCAGCGTCATGATAAGGAATTCCCTGCCATGGCCAACCCGATCTACACCGCCCTGCCGACGACCATCTTCACGGTGATGTCCGGCCTCGCGCGCGAGCACGACGCGATCAATCTGGGCCAGGGCTTTCCCGACGAACCGGGCCCCGAGGCAATCCGCCGCCACGCCGCCGAGGCGGTCATCCACGGCGACAATCAATACCCGCCGATGGCCGGTCTCCCGCAATTGCGCGAGGCGGCGGCGCGGCACTACGCCCGGTTCCAGGGCCTGGATCTGGACTGGAAGACCGAAGTCACCATCACGTCGGGCGCCACCGAGGCCCTCGCCTGCGCCTTCCTGGGCCTGATCGAGCCGGGCGACGAGGTGATCGTCTTTGCGCCGACCTACGATTCCTATGCGCCGATGATCCGGAGGGCCGGCGGCGTACCCGTCATCGTGCGTCTGGAGCCGCCCGCCTGGCGGTTCAGCCGCGCCGATCTTGAGGCCGCCTTCACCTCGCGCACGCGCCTGGTCGTACTCAACAGCCCGATGAATCCCACCGCGACGGTGTGCCTGGACGAGGATCTGACCCTGTTGGCCGAATTCTGCGTCCGGCACGATGTGACCGCCATCTGCGACGATGTGTGGGAGCATGTGGTGTTCGGCGGCGGATCGTTCCGTCCACTGATGACTTTTCCCGGGATGCGCGAACGGACGGTCAAGATCGGTTCGGCCGGCAAGATGTTTGCCCTGACCGGCTGGAAGGTCGGCTTCCTGATCGCCGCGCCGGCCCTGACCGGCGCCCTCGCCAAGGCGCACCAGTTCCTCACCTTCACCACCGCGCCCAATCTGCAATCGGCGGTGGCGTGGGGGCTGGAGAACGCCGCCGCCTGGTTCGCCGCCATGCCGGTCGATCTGGCCGCATCACGCGACCGGCTTACCGCCGCCCTGCGCCGCGAGGGCTTCGTCGTTTTGCCCAGCCAGGGCACCTATTTCCTCACCGTCGATCTGGCCGCCTCAAGCGTGACCGAGGACGACATGGCGTTTTGTCTGCGCGCGGTGAAGGAGGCCGGCGTGGCGGCGATACCGATCTCGGCCTTCTACGAGGCCGATCCGGTGACCTCGATTGTCCGCCTGTGCTTCGCCAAGCGCGACGAGACGCTGGACGAGGGCGCGCGGCGCCTGGCTACGGCGCGGGATCTATCCGTCGCCGCCCGTCCCTAACACGTCACGCCGCCGTCGATGACGATGGTCTGGCCGGTCATCCAGCAGCCCGCTTTCGACGCCAGAAAAACCGCCGCGCCGGCGATGTCGTCCGGATCGCCGTGCCGACGCAGCGGGGTGCTGGAACGCGCGCGCGCCTCACCTTCGGGATTGTCCCACAAGGCGCGGGCAAAATCGGTCTTGACCAGCCCCGGCGCGATGCAATTGACGCGGATATTGCTGGGCGAAAGCTCCTGCGCGAGGTTACGGGCAAGCTGCATGTCGGCGGCCTTGGAAATGGCGTAGGCGCCGATCACCGGCGTGCCGCGCAGGCCGCCGATCGATGAAACAATCACGATGGCGCCGTCCTTTTGCTCGGCCATCGCCGGCGCGACCATCGATATCAGCCAGTTGTTGGAGATGATGTTGTTGTCGAGCACCTTGCGAAAGGCCTCGTCGCTGATGCCGCTCATCGGCCCATAGTACGGATTGGAGGCGGCGTTGCAGACCAATATGTCGACCTTGCCGAAGGCGGCGCGGGTTTCATCGACGAGGCGCTGGAGATCCTCCTTCGAAGAGATATTGGCCGGAACGGCGATGGCCGCGCCCGGATGCTTGGCGTTGATGGCGCCGGCGACCTCGTCACAGACGGCGCCTTTGCGCGACGAGATCGCCACCTTGGCGCCGTGCTCGGCGAGGCGTTCGGCGATCGCCTTGCCGATGCCCTTGGTCGAGCCGGTGACGATGGCGACCTTGCCGGTCAGATCGAAGAGTTCCACGGGCGCAGCTCCTTAAACGTTTGTTTGATTTTCCCACCATCTTACCACGCGCAGATGAGGTCAAGGCGCCGCAAACCCTTTCGCGGCATTGCGCGCGAACCGGCGCGATGCGCAAAATGGCGCCATGTCGAACGCCGCCGCCCAGCCATCGCGATTCGCCCGCGGGTTCCTGACCGACATCTGGTATTTCGCCGCGGTGGCGGGCGACCTCAAGCCCGGACGTCTGGCGCGGCAGATGATCCTGGGCGAGCCGGTTCTCTTGGGCCGCGGCCCCGGCGGCGAGGTTTTCGCCCTGCGCGACATCTGTCCGCACCGCGCCGCGCCGCTTTCCGCCGGCCAGTTCGCCCGCGAAGCGGACGGAGCCGAGACCGTGGAGTGCCCCTATCACGGCTGGCGCTTTCGCGCCGATGGCCGTTGCGCCGCCATTCCCTCGCTGGTCGAAGGCCAGGCCTTTGATCTGGATCGGGTCCGGGTGCGCCGATATCCGATCGCCGAGAGCCAGGGCCTGGTGTTCATCTGGATGGCGTCCGATCCGCGCGGGGCGGCGCCGGACCATGCGCCGCCGACCTTTCCCGGCGTCGTCGGCGGACGGCCCAAACTCGTCGATCGGCAGGATTTCGACGCCCACATCGACCACGCCGTCGTCGGCCTGATGGATCCCGCGCACGGGCCTTACGTCCACCAGCAATGGTGGTGGCGCTCCAAGGCGTCGCGGCGTGAAAAGACCAAGGCATTCGCGCCCGGGCCCGAGGGCTTTGTGATGACCCGCCACCCGCCGTCCAGCAATTCGCGAGCCTACGCCCTGCTGGGCGGTGCGCCGATGACCGAGATCAGCTTTCGGCTGCCCGGCTATCGCTGGGAGCACATCGAAGTGGGCAAACGCCAGGTTCTGGCCCTGACCTGCCTCACGCCGCTCAACGACAGCCAGACCCGGATCACCCAGATCGTCTGGTCCGACCATCCGGTGTTCAGCCTGCTTGAGCCCCTGATCAAGGCCGGCGCCCGGCGCTTCCTGGCCCAGGATGGCCATATGGTCGATCTGCAGAATCAGGGGCTGGCCTATGATCCGAGCCTGCTGTGGATCGACGACGCCGACGGCCAGGCCAAATGGTATCAAGCCCTCAAGCGCGAATGGATCGCCAGCCGGCGCGAGGGCCGCGCCTTCGTCAATCCGGTCATGCCGGCCACCCTGCGCTGGGTCAGTTGAGAGGCGCCGCCATGAACCAATCGTTCAACCCGCTCGCCGCGCTAGCCATCCTCGCGATCCTGGCGGGCTGCACGCAAGCTAAGGGGCCCGTCATGCCCGCCGACGCGCTGGACCGAGCCATCGGCGGCGCCATCGGCGATCCGACGACCTGTGTGATCATCGCCGATCGGGCGACGCACAAGGCGGTCTACACCTACGGCGAAAGCTCCAACTGCACGCGCGACCTGCCGGCGTGCGATCGGCCGGGCCTGTCCTCGGCGAGGGCCGCGCTGGCCTTCGCCGACACCGCCGACGGGCGCGGAGCCAGCTGCCCCACCACCGCCGACGGATCGCGCAGCGTCGGCTGGGCCGAAGGGCGGGTGGTCAGCACGCGCGGCGCCTGGATTTATTCGGCGGTGATGGAGGGCGAGACGGCTCTCCCCGGTCAGGAAATGTCCGCCCGCCTGAGGCAGGCGTTCCAAAACGCGGGGTTGTGAAGGCTATTTAGCCAGCTCGAACACCCCGCTGATATCCACGCGAAGGGTTGATTCGCCCGCTTCCACCGGGGTCGGCGCGGCGGCGCGGGCCTGAGCGGCCATCAATACCATCGGCCGGGGTCCCGGCGAATACGGCGCGCCTTCGCTCAGAGTCACCAAGCGGACGATGTGATAGCCGGTGGCCTGGGCGTAGAGGGCAGCTTTGTCCTGCAGGGCCTTCACGGCCGCCAGACGGGCGAGGTTTTCGGCGGCGAGCGGATTGTCGAGGCCAAAACTGATCTGGCCGACATTGGTGGCGCCGGCGCCCACTACGGCGTCTGCCACCGAACCCAGCTTGGTCAAATCGCGGACGGTGACATGGACCTGATTGGAGGCTTGATAGCCGGAAAGCCGCGCCGGTTGATTGGGCGCATAGACATATTGCGGTGAGAGGCTGAGGTTGGACGTTTGCAAATCGCGGTCCTTGAGACCGGCGGCCTTTAGAGCCTCGATCACCCGGCTCATCTGCGCGGCGTTGTCGCGCATGGCCGCGCCGGCGCTGCCGCGGGTGGTCTCGACGCCCAGATCCAGCGACGCTATGTCCGGCGGCGTGTGCGCCTCGCCGTAAGCCGACAAGCTCAGGGTGGTGGTGGCGAAGGCGGCGTCGGCGGACGGCGCCGCCGTGGCGCCTGACATCGCGGCGAGCGACAAGATGACGGCGAGACCGAAAGTGGCGAGGGATTTCATGCGCATATCTCCATGCGGACAGGATCGGAACTATCCTTTAGCGCCGATGATGACCGTTTGAAGATGAACAGGCGCTTTAAGCGCGACGCCTAGCATGATAACCGCACTTTGGTGTCTCCCGCCTGAGCGAAGGGGCCCGTAGCTCAATGGTTAGAGCCGACCGCTCATAACGGTCTGGTTGTAGGTTCGAGTCCTACCGGGCCTACCACTCCCTTGTCGGGGCGCCGCCTTGTCATTGACGCAGGTCCACGACTGCTTTTCGGTGACGAAGTTGGCGGCCTTGAAAATTCTGAGCCTCGGGGCCGGCTGACTTGAGCGCGAACCAATCAGGCGAGGCATTGAAAATGGACCGCATGGTCGAAACGATCCGCGAGGTCAGCGCGTGATGTCTGCGCCCCGCCCCCTGCCCACCGACGAGGAACGCGAGGCGATCCGCGAGGGCGTGCGCGCGATCGTCACCCGGTTCGACGACGCCTATTGGCTGGCGCGCGACGATGACGGGGTATTCCCGTTCGAGTTTCACCAGGCGATGGCGCAGGCCGGATGGCTCGGGATCACCATGCCCGAAGAGTACGGCGGCGCAGGCCTTGGCGTCACCGAAGCGGCGATCATGATGCGCGAAGTCGCCAGCCACGGCGGCGGCATGACCTCGGCGTCGTCAGTGCACATCAATCTGTTCGGGCCCCATCCGATCGTGGTCAAGGGCACGCACGAGCAGAAAGCCCGCTGGCTGCCCCGGCTGATCGCCGGTGAGGATCAATGCTGTTTCGGCTTCACCGAGCCGGACGCCGGCCTCAACACCACGCGGATCAAGACCTTCGCTCAGAAGGCGCCCGGCGGCTATGTCGTGCACGGCCAGAAGGTGTGGACCTCGACCGCCCAGGTCGCCAACAAGATCATGCTGCTGACGCGCACCATCAAATACGAAGATTGCGCCCGCCCGACCGACGGCATCACCATCTTCTACACCGACCTCGACCGCGCCAAGATCGATGTGCACAAGATTCAGAAAATGGGCCGCAAGGCGGTCGATTCCAACGCCATCTTCATCGACGGCCTGTTCATTCCCGACGAGGATCGGATCGGCGAAGAGGGCAAGGGCTTTTCCTACATATTGCATAGCCTCAACCCCGAACGCGTGCTGATCGCGGCCGAAGCGGTCGGCATTGGCCACGATGCGCTGGCCCGCGCGGCGCGCTACGCCCGAGAGCGGATCGTGTTCGATCGGGCCATCGGCAAGAACCAGGGCATCCAGCATCCTCTCGCCGAACGCTGGATGTATCTGGAATCGGCTTGGCTGATGGCGATGCGGGCGGCGGAGCTCTACGACCGGGGCCTGCCGTGCGGCGCGGAGGCCAACAGCGCTAAATTCCTGGGCGCCCGCGCCGGCCATGACGCGGCCTGGCAATCGATCGCGACGCACGGCGGCTTTGGCTACGCCAAGGAATACCACGTCGAGCGGCTCTATCGCGAAGTCGCCATCACCCGCCTGGCCCCGATCACCGAGCAGCTGATCCTGAGTTTCATCGCCGAGAAGGCGCTCGACCTTCCCAAAAGTTATTGAATAGGGACGGTCGACTGGATTTGTCCGCAGTGCGGGTCGGAAAAGCGCGATTTCGAGATGGTCGAGGCGCGGTAGGCTGCTTAGGCGGCTTCCAGCACCGGATCGGCGTCGCGCCAGGTCACGCCGTCGGCGTTGCAAACCCAGCGGCCCAGCCGGCGGAAATCCTTGCCGTCGATCAACTGGCCGAACGGCAGCAGTTCGATCAGGGCCGCCTCGACATATTGATAATTGGGCCCACGCTGGCGGCGCGCGACATCCAAAAGCTCGCCCTGCGCCCAGGCGATGGCGGCGGCGTCGCCTTCCAGGCGTTGCTTCAACGGCTCGAGGCGATTGCCGGCAAGGGCGTTGAGCCGGCGTTTCGACGGCGCGTGACGCATATCGAGGTTGTAGGTCTTCATAGTCACCCCACCGATGGCGAGCGGCAGGGCCGCGCCACTTCGCTCAATGTTGCAGTGCAATATGACATTCAATCGGCTCGTTCGCCAGCGTGTTTTGATCACTGATTGTTATGAATTGTATCGCCGCCCGCTTATGGCGGCGGCGGGACTGGGTTATGAAGGGGCATGACCATCGCCCCCGCCGCCGCCTTCCAAGCAGAGACCCGCGAAGATTCCTATCGCAACGCGGCAATCGAGATCGCCGCGGTTTTGGACGGCGAACCGAACCTGATCGCGCGCATGGCCACGGTCTGCGCCATGCTGGCCGAGCGGTTCAGCCACTATTTCTGGACCGGATTTTATCTGGTCGATCCGACCAAGCCCGACGAACTGGTCATCGGCCCCTATCAGGGCAGCCTCGGCTGCCTGAGGATCGCCTTCGGGCGCGGAGTGTGCGGCGCGGCGGCGGCGCGGCGCAAGACGATCATTGTGGCGGATGTCCACGCCTTCGAGGGCCACATCGCCTGCGACTCCCGCTCTGAAAGCGAGATCGTGGTTCCGGTGCTGGACAAAGATGGGCGGCTGATCGCAGTCTTCGACGTCGACGCGGCGGTTTTGGCAGCGTTTGACGAGGTCGATGCACGCGGCCTTGAAACTATCCTGCGCCAGACATTCGCCGTCTATTGAACCTTTCGAGCGACGAAAAGGCCGACGCTCGCGCCCGCGGTGGTCAGGATCGCGCCCCACGCCATGTCGATGAAGGTTAAGGGCGTACTCCACACCATCAGAGTGGCCTGATTGGTCAAGTCATAGGTCGCGTAGCAGACGAGGCCGAAAAGCGCCCCGCGCCACGCGGCGTCGCGCCAGCGATTTGTGGCGACAGCCGGCGCCACGGCGAACACGACCACGCCGACGAGATAAATCAGGTAAAACGCGATGGCTGGAACGGGTCGGAACGTCGGCGCCAGCAGCGCGCCCAGCGCGGCGCGATAGAGTGCGCCGTTGGTCATCGTCAGCCAGACCGAGTCCAGTCCGGCGATCGCGACGCCAGCGCCAACATATGCCGCCATATAGCGCGCGATCACGTCACGCCGCCCGACCGCGCACGATCAGATGCGAACAAAGGGCTGGAAAACACGTCCAACCCAGTCACGCGGTATCAAGGCGCCCCGGGCGGCGAACAGACAGACGCATTCGCCGTCGCTGGTCACCTCCGGCCGATGTTCGATTTCGGCGTCGCTGTAGGCGAAATCGCCCGGCCGATAGGTGTGGTCGCCATCGACGAAGGCGCCCTTGAGCACACACACCATCTCTGAACCGCGATGGGTGTGACGCGGAACGCTCATGCCGGCGCCGACCCGAAGCAGATAGGTTCGCAGGTCTCCCGGACCCTTCGCCACCGGGGCGACCCAAACGCCCGGCGCGGCCCAGCGTCGACGCTTGTGCGCCGCCTCCAACACGTCCGGCGGGACGATTATCCAGTCGGGGCGGACGGGCGGCGACGCCTTGGCCGGCGTCGGTCGCTCGATCCGCGCCAGAGCCCGCGCCAGGGCGTCCGGGGCCATGTCGGCCGGCGTGAGATCGGCGAGCAGGGCGCCGCCGACGGCCTCGGCCAGTTCGACCTCGCCGCGACAGGCCGCGCAGGCGCTAACGTGCGCGGCGACGACAAACGCTTGGCCCGCCGCCAGATTTCCGGCCGCGTGGTCGATCAAGAGGGCGTGAGAGGGGTGGTGAGACGGGGTCATTTCAGATTGGCTCCAGATGCGCGCGCAGACGCGCCAGCGCCAGACGAAGCCGCGACTTAACCGTGCCTAAGGGCAGGCCGAGGTCGACGGCGATTTCAGAATGCGGCTTGTCGGAAAAGAACGCCAGAGCAATCACCTGCGCCTGTTCCTTCGAAAGCGTGGCGATAGCGCGGCGGATCAGATCCTGATCCTGCGCGGCGGACAGTTCGGCGTCGGGCGTCGCCGGCGCCAAAATCATGGTGGACGGGTCCTCCTGCGGCGGCGGACGATTGTCCCGCCGCGCCATATCGATGCGCAGATTACGGGCGATGGTGAATATCCAGGTGGAGGCCGCCGCGCGGGCGGGATCAAACGCCGGCGCCTTGCGCCAGACGGTGAGCAGGGTCTCCTGCGCCAGCTCCTCGGCTGGCCCGGCGGCGGCGCCCAGGCGCATGAGATAACGCTTCACCCGAGGTGCGAAATAGTCGAACACGGTCGCGAAGGCGTCGCGATCGCCGCGCTCGGCGATCGCG
>JANXUA010000124.1 GCA_025352085.1 Caulobacteraceae bacterium
GGTGAAGGGCGATGTCGGCATGGCCGGGGTGGCCATCGACTCCATTCTGGACATGCGCACGCTTTTTTCCGGCATTCCGCTGGAGAAAATGAGCGTTTCGATGACCATGAACGGCGCGGTTCTGCCGATTCTGGCCCTCTATATCGTCGCCGGCGAAGAACAGGGCGTGCCGCACGCCGCCCTGTCGGGCACCATCCAGAACGACGTGCTCAAAGAATTCATGGTGCGCAATACCTACATCTATCCGCCGACGCCCTCGATGCGGATCATTTCCGACATCTTCGCCTACACCGCGCGCGAAATGCCCAAGTTCAACTCCATTTCGATCAGCGGCTATCACATGCAGGAGGCCGGCGCGTCGCTCGATCTGGAGCTGGCCTACACCCTGGCCGACGGCGTCGATTATGTGCGCGCCGGCGTCGCGGCCGGCATGAATGTCGATGCCTTCGCGCCGCGCCTGTCGTTCTTCTGGAACGCCGGCATGAACTATTTCATGGAGGTGGCCAAACAGCGGGCCGCGCGCCTTTTGTGGGCCAAGCTGATGCGCGATCATTTTGCGCCGAAGGACGCGCGATCTCTATCCTTGCGCGCCCACACCCAGACCAGCGGCTGGTCCCTGGCGGCGCAGGATGTGTTCAACAATGTCGCGCGCACCGCCATTGAGGCCATGGCGGCGGTGGCCGGCCAGACCCAGAGCCTGCACACCAACTCTTTGGACGAGGCTCTGGCCCTTCCCACCGACTTTTCCGCCCGCATCGCCCGCAACACCCAGTTGATTTTGCAGGTCGAGACCGGCCTCACCCGCACCGTCGATCCGTGGGGCGGAAGCTACTACGTCGAGCGCCTGACCCACGATCTGGCCGCCCGGGCGCTGACACACATCGCTGAGGTCGAGGCCATCGGCGGCATGGCTCAGGCGATCAGCGAGGGCCTGCCGAAACGCCGTATCGAGGAAGCCGCCGCACGCACGCAAGGGGGCATAGACAGCGGTCGTCAGACCCTGGTCGGCGTCAACAAATATGTGGTCGAAACCGACGACGACATCCCCATCCTCGCGGTCGATAATTCAGCGGTTCTGGTCAGCCAGCTCGAAAAGCTGCGCGTCCTCAAGGCCGCCCGCGATCCGGGCGCGGTCGACGCCGCCCTGGCCGCGCTGGAGGCCGGCGCGCGCGGCAAGGGCAATCTGCTTGAACTGTGCGTCGCCGCCGCCCGCGCCCACGCCACGGTCGGGGAAATGAGCCTCGCGCTCGAGCGCGTGTTCCGCCGTCACCAGGCCAAGCCCGAAGTGGTGCGCGGAGTCTACGCCGACGCGGTCGGCCCGGCGCCCAAGGTGACCCGCGCCCGCGAAATGGTCGCGGCTTTCGCGGAGGCCGATGGCCGCGCGCCGTCGATCCTGGTCGCCAAAATGGGTCAGGACGGCCACGACCGGGGGCAAAAGGTCATCGCCACCGGCTTTGACGACCTGGGCTTCACCGTCGAAGTCGGCCCCCTGTTCGCCACGCCTGCCGAGACGGCGCAGGAGGCGGTGCGACTGAATGTGCATGTGGTGGGAGCCAGCTCGCTGGCCGCCGGCCATCTGACCCTGATCCCCGAACTGCGCGCGGAACTGGTCAGGCTGGGCCGGCCGGACATGATGATCGTCGTCGGCGGGGTGATTCCGCCCGGCGACTTCCAGGCCCTGCGGGACGCCGGCGCCCGGCTGATCTTCCCGCCCGGCACGGTCATCGCTGACGCCGCCACCGCCGTGCTCGACGCCCTCAACCAGGATCTGGGTTATGCGCAGGGCGGGGGAGGAGACGCCTTGGCGACACCGCGCCGAACGCCTTAGAGCAGGATGATTTTAGACGGAACCGTCTGAACGCATCAGGCCCTAGCTGGACACCGGATAACAGGCCTGGGCGTTCAGAGTGATGGGAAAGTCGCCGACCACGGCGTTCAGGTCGAACGTGCCGCTTCCGGTGACCTTGTTGCAGGCCCCCGGCGTCGCGCCTCCGGCGGTGGGCGTGAACGATATGGCGATGTTCGGCCCCTGGTAGGAGGCTTTGGCGTAGGTGATGGTCTTGTCGTTGGCGGGGGTGGAGGTCGTGGTGGTGACCCCGTTGACGGTGACGGTGGTGGTGTTGTTGCATGCGGTCTTCACCGACATGCAGCGCGCCGCGTCATCCACGGCGAAATGCAGCGCGCTCTGCGCGAACAGCACCAGACTCATATTGATCGCGCCCAGAGTGAGGGCCAGCAGAACCGACACCACCATGGCGAATTCCACCGCGGTCGTCCCCCGCTCGTCGCTGCAGAATTTCGCTCGGCGCCACATTCTAGTCCATCCTCTGCCAGGCGGTGCTGGTGATCGGCGAGGTCAGCAGCGAGGCGACGGTGACGACGCCGGTGAATAGAGGCGTGTAGGTGAAGGTGACCGACACGGAGACATAGTCGCCGGGCGTCGCGGCGGAGTTCGCCGCCGTGGCGGACGCATTCGTGGCAGGGTCCCACACGGTCGAGCAGTCAGTGGCTTTCGTCGGGGTGGAGCCGGCCGATACGGCCGGATTGCTTGACGGCGATCCGGTTAAGGCCAAGGTGTTGGTGGTCGTCGCGCAATAATAACCCTCTTTGGGATAGCCGCTCGCCAGGGTGACGTTGCTTCCCAGAGACGTGCTCTGGATGCCGGCGGTTCCCGAGACGACCGAGGTCAGCGTGGCGCCGTTCGTTCCGCATTTGGCGGTGGCCGGCCATTGGGCCAAACTATTGCAGGCCGACCAGGCCGCCCGCGCGCCGGCCTGGGCGGCGTTGGAGACCTGCATGGATTGATAGGCGTACATGCCGAGATCGGCCACATTGAGCACCGGATAGGCCAGCAGCGTCGTCACCAGGGCCATTTCGACCGCCGCCGTGCCGCGCGTTTCACGACGAAACTTCGACCAGAAGCGTAGATAGCGACGCATGGTCAGGACACCAGCGGGGTGCGGAACCCGACCAACACAGTCGGCGTCGGCGAGCCCTGCTGCGTGCATTGGCTCGACGGATTGGACATGATCGTCGCGGTGCCGTTGATTTGCACCGTATAGCCCACCAGGACGAAACAGTCGTACCCGCTGCCGGCTTTGTTGGGGACGCCGCTGAAAGCGACATCGGCGCCCGGAAAATAGGCGATGCCGCTCAAGTTCCAAACCGGACTATTGCCGGAGTAGCTGACATTATTGGTGGAAGCGGAAGAGGTGTGCGCGCCCGGATCGTAGAGCGCGTATCCATAGGGGAACGTGGTGGCTCCGGTCCCGGTGGTCGTGAACGTTGTCGCTGTCGACCCTGTCGGCGGCGCCGGTGACGAGATATTCAGATTGATACTTGAAGGGACGGCGTTTGTGTTGCCGGCCCCGTTGGGAAATACGAGCGTGAGCCCACCGGAACCGGGCGTCACGCCGGTCAGATCGCCGCAACTCGAATTGACGTTGATA
>JANXUA010000143.1 GCA_025352085.1 Caulobacteraceae bacterium
GGGGGGGGGCCGGCCCCCCCCGCTCCAGGGGGGCCTACCGACCATCCGCACTGTGTCGAAAACAACACAGGGGCCGGATTTCGCGCGGACGTTGAGGCGGCGGCGCCCTGTAAACTTGACACTGATAGGTTGCGCGGCCACCCTAAAATAACGGTCGTAACGAAATCGTAACGGTGAATGTGTTCCCGTCCGAAGGAACCGAAACCAGGGGATGAATTGGCAGATTATTGACGGCGCGGCCAAGCGTTGTCGGCGATCGAACCGCACGATCGCTCGACATGCCTGCGCGGCACGTCGAGCGTTTCTGTAGTGTCGTTGCCTGACTACGCGCATGGCTACTGGAGTTCGAACTCACTCCGCATTTCACAAGCATCATAATAAATTTTCGCTCGAAAACCCGAGTTGGTCTGACGTTCATTCCAATTCGACCACCACACAGGGGATAGACCATGAAACATTTTCTAGCCGGCGCCAGCCTGCTTCCGCTGCTCGCCATGGGCGGGTTCGCCCATGCCGCTGACGCCGCCGGCCCCGCCGCAGGCCCGGTCGGCGAGATCATCGTCACCGGCACGCGTCAGACCGGCGTCAAGGCCGCCGACAGCGCCGCGCCGATCGAAATCGTCGGCGCCGTCGCGCTCAAGCGCGTCGGCCAGCCGAACCTGATCGACTCGCTCGAGCAGAGCCTGCCGTCCTTCAACGCCGAAGGCTATGGCCAGGACGCCGCCGCCCTGGTGCTCGCCGCCAATCTGCGCGGCCTCAACCCCAACGACACCCTGGTCCTGATCAACGGCAAGCGCCGTCACGGCACCTCCAACCTGCACGTCGATCCGGGCCCGTATCAGGGCGCGGCCGCCGCCGACCTCGGCTTGATCCCGATCGGCGCGATCGACCACATCGAAGTGCTGGAAGACGGCGCTGCCGCCCAATACGGCACCGACGCCATCGCCGGGGTGATCAACATCATCCTCAAGAACTCGCCCAGCGCCGGCTCCATTTCGGGCACGCTGGGTCAATACTACGAAGGCGACGGCAAGACCGGCGCCATATCGATCAACAAGGGCTTCGACCTTGGCGGCAAGGGCTTCATCAACATCACCGCCGAAGAGCGCTACCACGGTTTCAGCCGCCAAGGCGGCTGTGACTCGCGCTATTCGCTTCCCGATTGCAGTCTGAAGCCGGGCCTGGCGCCGGAAGACACGGCGGGCATTCCGCTGACCAAGGGCTATCCGTACGAAAACAACATCTACGGCGACACGCAGTCGAACATTTACAACGCCTTCTACAACGCCGGTTACAACATCACCGACGGCGTGCAGTTCTATAGCTTCGGCAGCTTCAGCCACCGCAAGGCCTCCGCTTACGAAAATTACCGCCGACCCTCCCGAGTGGAACGAAACACGGGCGAAACCCTCATTGTTCCCTTCCCGCGTGGGTTCAGCCCGCGCGAGCAGGTCGTGGAGAATGATTACGCTGTCACCGGCGGCCTGAAGGGCACGGCTTCCGGCTGGGATTGGGATCTTTCCACCACCTACGGCCACGACAAGAACGACATTTCCACGATCAACACCGCCAACGCTTCGCTGTTCGCCGACACCGGCTTCACGCCGACCAACATCTACGACGGCGCGTGGACCGCGACCCAATGGACCAGCAACCTCGACATCGACCATTCGTTCGATGTCGGCATGGCGTCTCCCCTGAACTTCGCCCTGGGCGGCGAAATCCGTAAGGATAGCTACGCGATCGCTCAGGGCGACGCGGCCTCGATCTACAAGGAAGGCGGCCAGTCCTACCCCGGCTTCCAGCCCACCGACCAGGGCTCGCATTCGCGCACAAACTATGCCGCCTACGTCGATTTTGCAGGTAATCCAGTGCAGAATCTCAAGGTCGATCTCGCCGGTCGCTATGAGCACTACAGCGATTTCGGCAACGCCTATTCCGGCAAGTTGACCGCGCGCTATGACTTCAGCCCGATGATCGCCATCCGCGGCACGGTCAGCACCGGCTTCCGCGCCCCGACCCTGGCCGAAGAATATTATTCGGCGACCAATGTGGCTCCGTCCTTCGCCGTGGTAAACCTGCCGCCGAACTCGGCGGCGGCGCATTTTGCCGGCTTCCCGAACCTGAGGCCGGAGAAATCGGACAACTACAGCGTCGGTTTCGTCGCCCACCCCGCAGAGCATCTGCAGATCACGGTGGACGCCTATGAGATCGACATCCGGGATCGGATCGTCAACACCGGAACGCTTTTGGGCCTCACGACCGGAGCCGTCCCCGGCTTGACGCCGGGACCGGTTCCCGGCTGCCTGACCCTGCCGAACAGCGCCATCCCCATTCCCGCCACCGACACCGTGGTGTCCTGTCCTGTCCTGCAAGCCATCGGCGCGCACGGCAATGTGGTTGATCCGACCGTTAGCTACGTCGGCATCGCCGTGTTCACCAATGGCGTCAACACCCGCACCCGCGGCGTCGAGGCCACGGTCAATTATGCCTCCGACTTCGGCGACATGGGCCACGTCGATTGGTCGGCCGGTTTCAGCTACAACGACAACAAGATAACCAAACTGCAGCCCTTGCCAGCGACCGTGACCAGCGTACCCGCCGGTCAGACCACACTCATTTCGCCGACGTCGATCAGCTATCTGACCACGGCATCGCCGAAGGAAAAGCTCATCCTGGGCGCTTACTTCGTCCATTCGAAGTGGAGTGTGAACCTGAAGGAGACCATTTATGGCCCCAGCTCGGTCATCGTCGCCCCCAACGGCGCGGGGACCGGACCCAATGCGACCACACTGCGGATCGGCACCACGGCCATTACCGATCTCGATATCGGCTATGCTCTGACCCACTCGCTGAAACTCGATGCGGGGGCCAACAACCTCTTCAACCACAAGCCGCCAACGGTGCCGTTCTTGACCGGCATCAACAAGGTGGCGGATGGCAACAACGTTTTCAACGAGCCCATCCAATCCTCGCCGTTTGGGATCAACGGCGGCTACTACTACGTGAAAGCCACCTTTAACTTCTAAAGTATCGACAGGCGGGCCGGGACATTCCCGGCCCGTTTTCTTTCCCCCGCCACCCCCACACCTGTTTTCTCCGCGAAGGCGGGGACCCAGTCCTTCTGTCACCTTGCCCATGGAGTGAAAGGCGAAGCGCAACCCCAACTATCCGTTGATCTTCAGCCGTTTGTGCCGGAGAAAACCTGAGTCCCGCCGTCGCGGGGAAGACGGATATTTGTATTTTTAATGTTGACCCACCGCCTCGCCACCGAACCTGACCTGCCGGTCCTCAAAACTCTGATGGCGCTGGCCATCGGCGAGCTTCAGCGCGGTTTTCTGGATGACGCCCAGATCGCCGCCAGCCATGCGGTGATGGGGCTCGACAGCCAACTGGTGGCCGACCGCACCTATTTCCTGATCGAGGACGACGGCCGCCTGGCCGGCTGCGGCGGCTGGAGCCAGCGCGCGACCCTCTATGGCGGCGATCACAGCACCGCCTTGCGCGATGAAGCCCTGCTCGATCCGATGCGCGACGCGGCCCGGGTGCGGGCGATGTACACCCACCCCAATTTCGCCCGCCGGGGCGTCGGACGATTGATCCTGAGCCTGTGCGAAGCCGCGGCGGCGGCCGAGGGCTATCGCCGGGTTGAATTGATGGCCACCCTGTCGGGCGAGCCGCTCTATCGGGCGTGCGGTTATCGGGAGATCGAACGCACCGCGGCCGCGCCGGTGGGCGGCGTGATCGTGCCTCTGATCCGGATGGGCAAGACGCTGTGAACGAAACGATCAGTCTGGCGGAGGCTGTCAACCGGGCCGCGACCCTGCTCGCCACAGAGCCCGCGCGGGCGCAAAGCCACGCTGAAGCCATCCTCAAAGCCGCCCCCGGCGATCCACGTGTTTTGCTGATCCAGGCGTCCGCGCGCCGCCGCCAGGGCGATGCGGCGGGCGCGTACGCCATTTTGAAGCCCCTGGCCGCGGCTTATCCGCGCGCGGCGCGCACCCAGTATGAATTGGGCCTCGTTCTTGGCGACCTCGGTCAAGCAGCCGCGGCGATCGCCGCCCTGCGTGGGGCCTTAGCGCTCAACCGGGATCTTCCCGAGGCGTGGCGCGCCCTCGGCGACCAGCTGTTCGCGGCGGGCGACGTGACTGGCGCCGAAACGGCCTATGCCGAACAAGAGCGGACCTCGATCCAGGATCCGGCGCTCCGACCCGCCGCCGACGCCTTGTTCGCGGGTGATCCCGTCGCAGCTGAAATGCACCTTCGCGCGCACCTCCTGACGCATCCCGACGATGTCAACGCTTTGCGCCTGCTGGCCGAGGCCTTCCTGCGCCAGGACCGGTTGGACGAAGCCGAAGCCCTGTTCGCCCGGTGCCTCGAGCGCGATCCTGCCCACGACGGCGCCCGGTTCAGCTACGCGATGGCCCTGTTCCGCCGTCAGGCCGCCGCCGAGGCGCTGGACCAGATTCAACGTCTGTTGGCGCGTGACCCGACCAATTCGGCCTACCGCAATCTGACCGCCGCCTGTCTGGCGCTCGCCGGGCGCCACGACGAGGCATTGATGCTCTACGAGGCCCTGCTGGCCGAGTTTCCCGGTCATCCCCGAATCTGGCTGAACCAAGGCCACGCCCTGCGCACGCTCCGTCGGCGCGACGACGCGGTCGACGCCTACAAGCGCGCCGTTACCCTGGCGCCACAGCTTGGCGAAGCCTATTGGAGCCTCGCCAATCTCAAGACGGTGCCGTTCACGGAGACTGAACTGGCGGCCATGGCGGCGCAGCTGCAAAGGCCGGATATTGCCGCTGACGATCGACTTCATCTCGATTACGCCCTCGGCAAGGCGCTTGAGGATCGCGGCGAATACGCCGCCGCCTTTGCGCGCTATGACGACGGCGCCAAAGCTTGCCGGGGCGTGAGACCCTATAGCGCCGACGCCGAGACGGCGCTGATGGAGCGATCCATGGCCCTGTTCACGCCGGCGTTTTTCGAGGCCCGGGCGCAGGTTGGATCGGTCGACGACGCGCCGATCTTCATCGTCGGCCTGCCGAGGTCCGGCTCGACCCTGATCGAGCAGATTCTCGCCAGCCATTCGGCGGTCGAGGGCACGATGGAATTGTACGACATCGCCGTCATCGCCCAGAGCCTGCGCGGGACCGCCCGCGGGGGTTCGCCCGCCCGTCGCTATCCCGAAGCGGTCATCGACATCGATCCGGCGGCGTGGTCGGCCCTGGGTGAGCGCTATATCGAGCACACTCGCATTCATCGTCTCCAAGGACGTCCCCATTTTATCGACAAAATGCCGAACAATTTCCACCACGTCGGCTTGATTCACGCGATCCTGCCGAGGGCCAAAATCATCGATGTTCGCCGCCACCCGATGGCGGCGTGTTTCTCGGCCTTCAAACAGCATTTCGCTCAGGGCCAGGCCTTTTCCTACGACCTGACCGATCTTGGCCGTTATTACGCCGACTATGTGCGGCTCACGGCGCACTTCGACGCCGTTCTGCCCGGCCGCGTGTGCCGGGTGATCTATGAAGACGTCGTCGAAGACACCGAAAATCAGGTTCGCCGGCTGCTCGATCATTGCGGCCTGCCGTTTGAGGCGGCGTGCCTCAACTTCCACGAGAACGACCGCGCCGTGCGCACGGTCAGTTCCGAGCAGGTGCGCCGACCGATCTTTCGTGATGGCCTGGAGCAGTGGCGCCATTTCGAGCCCTGGCTGGGCCCGCTGAAAGAGGCCCTGGGATCAACACTGGACGATTGGCGCGGTAGCCGGGCGCCGGACGGGAGGCTCGATGACACACACGCGTGACAGCTGCGCCGCGCGCGATGAGGCCGATCCCCTGCGCGGCGCGCGCGATCGCTTCAGCCTGCCGCCGGGGATGATCTATCTGGACGGTAACTCTCTTGGCGTCCTGCCGCGCGGGGTGAGCGAACGGGTGGCTCATGTCGTCGCCGCCGAATGGGGCGAAGGGCTGATCTCCAGCTGGAACACTGCAGGCTGGATCGATTTGCCCGCGCGCGTGGGCGCCAGGATCGCGCCCCTGATCGGCGCTCAGGGTCATGAGGTGATCGCCGCCGACTCCACGTCGGTCAATCTGTTCAAACTGGCGGCGGCCGGCGCGCGCTTGCAACGTCCACGCCGGGCAGTCGTCACCGAACCCGGAAATTTTCCCACCGATCTTTATATCCTTCAAGGGCTTGAGGGCTGGCTCGGCGGCGAGATCGAGGTGCGGGTCGTGGGCCGCGACCAGCTGATGGACGCGCTTGACGAAGACGTCGCCCTGCTGGTCCTCACCCAGGTTCACTATAAGACCGGCGCCCTGCACGACATGGCCGCCTTGACGGCCAGGGCGCACGCGGTCGGGGCGCTCGCCCTATGGGACCTCAGTCACAGCGCCGGCGCCCTGCCGGTTGATCTCAATGGCGTCGGCGCCGATCTGGCGGTGGGCTGCGGCTACAAATTCCTCAACGGTGGTCCCGGCGCGCCGGCGTTCATGTTCGTGGCGGGCCGCTGGCAGGACAAGATCGCCACGCCGCTGAGCGGCTGGATGGGACACGCCGAACCGTTTGCCTTTCACGATCAATACCAACCGGCGCCCGGTATCCGGCGCCTCCTCACCGGCACGCCGCCGGTTCTGGGGTTGTCGGTGCTGGAAGCGGCGCTGAGCGCTTTCGCAGACGTCTCGATGGCGGCGGTGCGCACTAAATCGATGGCGCTCGGCGATCTTTTTCTCGATCTGGTCGAGGCCCGCCTGCCGGGCGCGGGTTTCGAGATCGCCTGCCCGCGCGACGCGAACGCGCGCGGCAGCCAGGTCAGCCTGCGCCATCCCGACGGTTACGCCATCATCCAGGCCCTGATCGAGCGCGGCGTCGTGGGCGATTTTCGCAGCCCGGACATTCTGCGCTTTGGCTTGACGCCGCTCTACGTGGGTTACGCCGACATCTGGGACGCCGTTGACCGTCTGTGCGCGGTGATGGCGACGGGGTTGTGGCAAGAATCGCGGTTTCACGTCCGCGCGGCGGTGACATAAGCCAATTTCCGCCTGTTTCTGGAGTAACCCATGAGCCTGGACCCAACAGATTGGAATGAAACCCGCGCGGTCGGGCGGGCCATGGTCGACGATATCCTGACCTGGCTGGAAACGGTGCGCGAGCGCCCAGTCTGGACCAGCGTTCCGGCCGACGCCAAGGCCCGGCTTGACGAGGCGGTCCCGCGCGCCGGCGCGCCGCTGGCCGAGGTCTACGCGGCGTTCAAACGCGACGTCTTGCCCTATCCCACCGGCAATATTCATCCCAGGTTCTGGGGCTGGGTGATGGGAACCGGCACGACGACGGGCGCGCTGGCCGAAATGCTCGCGGCGGCCATGAATCCGCATCTGGCCGGCTACGATCAATCGGCGGCGATCATCGAGCGCCAGGTTCTCGACTGGCTCAAGGAACTTGTCGATTTCCCAAAGGACGCCAGCGGCGTTCTGGTCAGCGGCGGCACGGCGGCGAACGTCGAGGGCCTGACGGCGGCGCGGGTCGCCAGGTGCAGCTTCGACATCCGCGAGGAAGGGCTGCGGGCCGGTCCGCCGCTGACCCTCTACGCCAGCAGCGAAACACACGGCTGGATCACCCAGGCCTGCGAGACCATGGGCATGGGTCGCCAGGCGCTCCGTTCCATCGCGGTCGACGATGACTATCGTATCGACGTCGCCGCGTGCCGCGCGCGCATAGCGGCGGATATCGCCGCCGGCTGTCGCCCCTTCGCCATCGTCGGCAACGCCGGGACGGTGAACACCGGCGCGGTGGATGACCTCGTCGCCCTGCGCGCTCTGGCCGACGACTTCGACCTGTGGTTCCACATCGACGGCGCGTTCGGCGCCCTGGCGGCATGGAGCGACAGCCGCGCCCTGGTGGCCGGACAGGAACGGGCCGATTCCCTGGCCTTCGACCTGCACAAGTGGGGGTATATGCCCTACGAGGTGGGCGTGATCCTGACCCGCGATCCGGGCGCCCAGCTGGCGACGTACAAGCCCGGCGGAGCGGCCAAGCCGGCCTATCTGCGCTCGGCGGAAGGCGGGATTTCGGTCGACACGACCTATTTCGCCGATCGCGGCATGCAGCTTTCGCGCGGCTTTCGCGCGCTCAAAGTGTGGATGTCGATGAAAGAGCAGGGCGTCGACCGCATCGGGAACGCGATCCAGACCAACATCGACCAGGCGCGAAGGTTGGGCGTGATGGTCGAAGCCCATCCGGACCTGCAATTGCTGGCGCCGGTGGCGATGAACATCGTCTGTTTTCGCTATGCGCCTTCGGGTTTGGCCGCCGACACGCTCAACTCTCTCAACGAGGCCATCCTCATTGCTCTGCAGGCGCGCGGGATCGCCGTCCCATCGCAAACGGTGCTGCATGACCGCTTCGCCATCCGCGTCTGCATCACCAATCATCGCTCACAAGACCACGATTTCGACGCCTTGGTCGACGCGGTGGTCAAGATTGGCGCGGAATTGGCGGCAGCCTAGATTTCCCTCTCCACGATTTCGATCAACGCCTCGTACAGGCCGTCGATCTCGCCTGCGGTGACGCAATAGGGCGCCATGACATAGACCGCATCGCCCAGCGGACGCACCAGCATGTCGCGGCGGGCGAAGGCAGCGCGGATGTCGGGACCGACCGTAGCCAGATAGCCGCCCGCCGCGTCACGGACATTGATCGCCGCGATGGTCCCGCACACGCGCGCGTCCCGCAATCGTTCATGCCCAGACAGCCGCGCCATCCAGGAGGACTGGGTTCTGGCCAGTGCGGCGATACGCTCGATCACGGGTTCGGTCCGCCACACCTCGACATTGGCCACGCCCGCCGCACACGCGATCGGGTTGGCGGTGTAGGAACTGGAATGAAAAAAAGTCCGGCTACGATCGGTCGAATAGTGGGCGGCGAAGATTTCGTCGGTGGCCAGCGTCGCGGCCAGCGGGATGGCGCCGCCGGTGAGCCCTTTGGACGTACACAGAATATCCGGTGAAATCCCTGCTTGCTCGCAAGCGAACAAGGTTCCGGTGCGCCCCCAGCCGGTCATCACCTCGTCGGCGATGAAGAGCGTGTCCGTGGCCTCGGCGATGCGTTTCAACGTCGCCAAAACCGATGCCGGATAGACCAGCATGCCGCCCGCGCCCAGGATCAGCGGTTCGACGATAAGCGCGGCCGCCCGTCCGGTCTTCGCGAAGCGTTCGAAGGCGTCCAGCGTATCCTGCTCGCGTCCCGCGGTCGGAAAGGGAATGGTGTCGACCGCGAACAGCAGCGGCTCATAGGCGGCGTTGAACACACCGCGCTCGCCCACGCTCATCGCGCCGATGGTGTCGCCGTGATAACTGTGCTGCATCACCACGATGCGGTTGCGCCCGTCGCGGCGTTGGCGGCCGGCGCCCAGAGCCATTTTCAGGGCCACCTCGACGCTGGTCGATCCGGAATCGGAGTAGAACACGTGGTTCAGGCCGGGTGGGGTCAACTCGACCAGGGCTGCGGCCAGCCGTTCGGCCGGTTCGTGGGTAAAGCCGGCGAAAATCACCTGGTCGAGACTTTCCGTCGCCTGCCGGATCGCTTCGACGATGCGTGGGTGTCGATGGCCATGGGTGATCACCCACCACGAGGAGATGGCGTCCAGGATGCGCCGCCCGTCGCGCGTCTCGATATAGGCGCCTTCGGTGCGCACCGCCTCGGGCATGGCCGGTTCGGTGGCATGCTGTGTAAACGGATGCCAGATCGGCGAGCGGCTCATGGCGCGAAGTCCGCGAGGTTGAAATTCGCCGCGAAGGCCGTCCGCAGGCTCTCCGGACTCAGCGGATCCAATCTAGGCAACCGCCCCAAGATCCGCGCGCCGGAGAAGGCCGCGATCGTGGCTTGCGTGTCGACCATTTCGTCGCCGATGAAGACCACGCCGGCGAGCGGGACGTTCCAGGCGGCCAGGGCTTGTAGCGACAGCAGGGCGTGGTTGATCGCGCCCAGGCTGGTTCTGGCGCACAGTATGGTCGGCAGGCCCCAGCGGGCGAAGAGGTCGATGGTCAGAACCCGCCGATTGAGCGGCACGAGCAATCCTCCCGCGCCCTCGATTATCAGGGGGCCATGCACTTCCGGCGGGTTCAAACCCTCGGGATCGATGACCACTCCGTCGATCTCAGCCGCCAGATGCGGCGACGCGGGCGTTGCCAGGCGCCAGGCCTCGGGCAGGATTTTCGTCGCCGTGCCGGGGCTCAGGCGCGCCACGGCCTGGCTGTCGGTCTCGCCGTCGAGACCCGCCTGGACCGGCTTCCAATAGGACGCGCCGAGCGCTCCGACGAGCGCGGCGGCGAACACGGTCTTGCCGATATCGGTGTCCGTACCGGTGACGACAAACCGCGCGCCGTTCATGATCTTCCTATGCTGGAATAACGGAAGCCGAGCCGTCGCATTTCGTCCGGACGGTAGACGTTGCGCAGGTCAACGATCACCGGCGTACGCATGAGAGTCTTGATGCGACGAAGGTCCAGGGCGCGGAACTGATCCCACTCGGTGATGATCACCACGGCGTCGGCCCCCTCGACCGCGTCATACGGACCCTCCATGAATTGCACGTCAGGCAGCAATTGCCGCGCCTCGTGCGCTTCGGGATCAAAAGCCTGAATCCTGGCGCCCATCGCCTGCAGGCCCGGCACGATGTCGAGCGCCGGCGCATCGCGCATATCGTCGGTATTGGGTTTGAAGGTCAGGCCCAGCACGCCGATGGTCTTGCCGGTCAGATCGCCGCCGAGGGCCGCCGCGATCCTGGTCGCCATGGCCTTTTTGCGCGCCGCGTTGACCCGCGTGGTGGTTTCGACCAATTGCAGCGGCGCGCCTGCGGTGGCGGCCGTGCGGGCGAGGGCCAGGGTGTCCTTGGGAAAGCAGGATCCGCCATATCCCGGCCCTGCGTGCAGGAACTTCGCACCAATCCGTTTGTCCAGCCCAATCCCCTTGGCGACCTGCTGCACGTCCGCGCCGACCTTTTCGCACAGGTCGGCCATTTCGTTGATGAACGTGATCTTCATCGCCAGAAAGGCGTTGGC
>JANXUA010000176.1 GCA_025352085.1 Caulobacteraceae bacterium
TCTAGAATCAAAAGTGTAGAGCCTGATTCAGCGTTTGCATCTGTTACGTGCAAACCCATCAGGCTCTAGGTTCGAGCGCTCGATCCTAAACGCGCCACCGCGATGCGGCCAACATAAATCGAAACCCCGCGCGTCCTCATGATTGACCGTTTCGCCAACGCCCAAACACCGTATAGCTCTTCTGGTTTAGCAAGGAGCTCGCCCCATCACCCCGACGCCGATCATCATGGTTCACGGCGCCTTTGGAGGCGGGTGGATGTTTGACGCCTTCCGCGCGCCGTTCGAGCGCGCCGGGCACGCGGTGCTGACCCCCGACCTTCCCGGACACGCGGCGGGCGACGCACGGTCGGTGGTGCGCGGACAATCGATGAGCGACTACGCCGCCGCAGTGGTCAAGCTGTGCGCCGCGCAGGCGACGCCGCCGATCCTGGTCGGACACTCTCTGGGCGGCCTCACCATCCAACTCGCCGCCGCGAAGACACCGGTCGAAGCCTTGATCCTCCTGGCGCCGTCCGCGCCGTGGGGGGTGGCCGGCGTGACGATGGAAGAAGCGATTTCGGCGGTCAGCCTCTATGCGCTGGGCCCCTATTGGACCCTGGCGGTTGAGCCGGACTACGCCTCGGCGCGGCGTTATCTGTTCGACCGCCTGCCCCGCGAAGAGCGTCGGACGCTGTTTGCCCGCATGTCGACCGAAAGCGGGCGGGCGCTGTGGGAAACCCTCAATTGGTGGCTCGATCCCTTCGCCACGACCATGGTGAACGCTTCGGCGATCAAGGCGCCGGTGCTGGCGATCGCCGGCGGCCGCGACGCCATCCATCCGCCGGCCACGGTCGAAACCACGGCCAAACGCCTGAACGGCGAGGTGCGCGTCTTCGCCGACATGAGCCATTGGCTGCTCGGCGAGCCCGGTTGGGAGGATGTCGCGGCATCCTGCCTCGATTGGCTGCGCCGTCTCGCCGACCGCGAGGCCGCCTGACTTTCAGCGGCGGGGACGCCGTTTGACCGCGACGCGGATCAGGCCGCAGAGCGCCACCAGCGCCCAGGACGCCTCCATGAGGAAGGCGGCCAGGTTGAACTTGTGCATCAAGGACAGCAGCACCAGACCCGCCCCGACCAGGTTCATCAGCAAAGCCGGAACCGCCAGCGGATCCAGCCTGCGGGTCTGGGCGCCGGCGTAGGCCAGCAGGATCAACGCGACGCCGACGAGGCCGGCGACGTCCTGCCAGGTCATGATCGCTACGGTCAGCCCGGCGTCTTGGCGGTGCTGTAGATCATCATCGAGGTGTCGGCGTTGCCCTTCGACGGCGTCCCGTCGGCCTTGCGCAGGGTGTTGAACACTAGTCCCTCGTCCTTGCCGTCGCCGCTGTGCTCCCACGATCGCACGGTGATTTCCTGCGAGCCCTGGACGAACTTGTTGTTCTTGTACAGCGACCAGCCGCGCGAGCCCGCCGCCCAGTTGTGCAGGGCCACGATCAACGGCGCCGCCGGGTCGACCGGGTGGACGATATCTACGTGACACTGGGTCGGGTTGTAAGTGTTGGCCTCGACGGTGATCTGATAGCCGGGGCCCTTGCGCACGAAGTTGTCGCCGGTCTTCCTGAAACCCGACGACTTGGCGATCTGGGCGAGATTGCCGCCGTTGGCCGACGGAATGCACACCGTTTCGAGCGTGTTGATCAGGGCGATGGCCGTCGGGTCGGTCGGCGCGGGCGGCGGCGGCGGGGGCGCGGCCGGTTCAGCCGGGGGCGCGACAGGCGCGGCGGCCGGAGCAATGGCGCCGGGGGTCACGGCCGCCGGCGCCGCCGGCAGACCCGCGGTCGGCGCGGCTACGGGGGGAGCAGTCGGCGCCGCGGGCGTCGGGGCGGCCATCACCGCGGCGGGAGCGGGGGCGGGGGCCGCCGTCGCAGCAGCTGGGGCGGCCATCGCAGCGGCTGGGGCGGGCGCCGCCGGCGGGGTCGGCGTCTGCGCCAGTGCGAGCGGCGCCGCGGCGGCGAGAGCGATGAGACTGACGAGGGCTGTGCGCATGGCGTCCTTCTTCCCTGACATGGTCGTCGCGGCGAGCGACGACAACGTATTAAACATACTTTTCACGGCGCGCGAGGCGCCGAGCTAGAGCTTGATGACGTCGTATCGACGTCTGAATCAAGCTCTACATATTTACTTCTAGAGCACGATTCAGACGCTCGGCGGTTCCGCCTTTTGTCATCGTGCTCTAGACGACTTCCACGGCCCGTTCGGCGAGGATGGTCAGGCCGCCCGGCGTCACGTCGGCGAAGCCGCCGTGGACGTCGAACACCCGCTCACCGCCGTCGACGTGAACATGCACCCGACCTTCTTTCAGAGTCGTCATGAACGGGGCATGACCGGCAAGCACGCCGAAGTCGCCCTCGGACCCCGGGGCATCGACCTGATCAACGTCGCCGCTGAACAGTTCGCGCTCGGGCGAGACCAGGGAAAAGTGCAGTTTCTCGGCCACGGCGCTTAGGCTTCCGCCGCCATTTTCTCGGCCTTGGCCACCGCGTCCTCGATCGTGCCGACGTTGTAGAAGGCCTGTTCGGGCAGATGGTCATACTCGCCTTCGCAAACCGCCTTGAACGAGCGGATGGTGTCGGCCAGCGACACGAACACGCCCGGAAGATTGGTGAAGGCTTCGGCGACGTGGAACGGCTGGGAGAAGAAGCGCTGGATCTTGCGCGCCCTGGCGACGGTAAGCTTATCTTCTTCGGAAAGCTCGTCCATGCCCAGAATGGCGATGATGTCTTTCAGCGCCTTGTATTGCTGCAGGATCTCCTGAACGCGGCGGGCGACCAGATAGTGCTCTTCGCCGATCACCAGCGGATCAAGGATGCGCGAAGTCGAATCGAGCGGATCGATGGCCGGGAAAATGCCCTGCGCGGCGATGTCGCGTGAGAGGACCGTGGTCGCGTCCAGGTGGGCGAAGGACGTGGCCGGCGCCGGGTCGGTGAGGTCGTCGGCGGGGACGTAGATCGCCTGCACCGAGGTGATCGAGCCCTTGTTGGTGGAGGTAATGCGCTCTTGCAGATTGCCCATCTCGGTGGCCAGCGTCGGCTGATAGCCCACCGCGGAGGGGATACGTCCGAGCAGGGCGGACACTTCCGAGCCGGCCTGGGTGAAGCGGAAAATGTTGTCGATGAAGAGCAGCACGTCCTTGCCCTCTTCGTCGCGGAAATATTCGGCTTGCGCCAGGCCGGTCAGGGCGACGCGGGCGCGGGCGCCCGGAGGCTCGTTCATCTGGCCGTAGACCAGGCTGCAGCGCGAACCCTCGGTCGAGCCGTTATTGGTTTTGGGATCCACGTTCACCTTGGATTCGATCATCTCGTGATAGAGATCGTTGCCTTCGCGGGTGCGCTCGCCGACGCCGGCCAGCACCGAATAGCCGCCGTCGGTGAGCGCACCCGCGAGGGCAACGATCTCTATTACGAAATGATCGAGTCGAAGGTGAACGTGGACCCGAAGGAGAACGGCGGCTCCACCGAAGGGTCGCGCTGCGCCCTGGTCTACGGCCAGATGAACGAGCCCCCCGGCGCCCGCGCCCGGGTGGCGCTGACGGGTCTGGCCCAGGCCGAGTACTTCCGCG
>JANXUA010000001.1 GCA_025352085.1 Caulobacteraceae bacterium
ATCTGCTTGTCGGTGAGGTCGCCTTCAAGACTGGCGAACCAGTCTCTCGCCGGGCGGATCGCCAGGGTGGATATCTCGGCGATGTTCTTGCCGGCAATCTTGACCGCCAGGGCTTCGGCCTTCAGTCGCGCGCCGTGGCACACCTCGCACGGCGACTCCGACTGATAGCGGGCCAGTTCTTCCCGCACCCAGCTGGAATCGGTCTCGCGCCAACGACGTTCGAGGTTGGGAAGCACGCCCTCAAAGGTCTTGCTGACCTCGTATTTGCGTGCGTTGTCGTCATAGACGAACTTTATCTTTTCGCCTTTTGATCCTTGAAGAACAACATCTTTCGCTTCATCGGAAAGCGATCGCCATGCGGCGTCCATGGAAAATCCATAGTGGCGCGCCAGAGCCTGCAGGGTTTGGGTGTAGAGCGGCGACGGACCCTTGGACCACGGCGCCATCGCGCCCTTGTGCAGGGTCAGATCCTTGTCGGGAACCACCCGGTCGGCATCGAACTTGAGCTTTACGCCCAGGCCGTCGCAGGATGGACACGCGCCGGCGGGATTGTTGAAGGAGAAGAGGCGCGGTTCGATCTCCGCGATGGAAAAGCCAGACACCGGACAGGCGAATTTCTGCGAAAACATCAAGCGTTGCGGGTCGGCGCCGTCAGCCGGCGCATCGGCCCATTGGGCCACGGCTATACCGTCCGCCAGACGAAGCGCGGTCTCCAGGCTGTCGGCATAGCGGGTTTCCTGGTCTTTTCGGGTCACCAGCCGGTCTACGACGACGTCGATGTCGTGCTTGAAGGTCTTTTCGAGAGTTGGCGCGTCCTCGATGGGATAGAACTCGCCGTCGATCTTGAGACGCTGAAAGCCGGCCTTCTGCCACTCGGCGATTTCCTTGCGGTACTCGCCCTTGCGTTGGCGCACGACGGGGGCGAGCAGATAGAGCCGCACGCCGTCGGGAAGGGCCGCGAGCTTGTCGACCATCTGGCTGACGGTCTGGCTCTCTATGGGCAGGCCGGTCACCGGCGAGTGCGGCACTCCGACCCTGGCCCACATCAGGCGCATATAGTCGTGGATCTCCGTCACCGTGCCGACGGTGGAACGGGGATTGCGGCTGGTGGTCTTTTGCTCGATGGAGATGGCCGGCGAGAGACCCTCGATCAAATCGACGTCCGGCTTGCTCATCAATTCCAGGAACTGGCGCGCATAGGCCGACAGGCTCTCGACATAGCGTCGCTGGCCCTCGGCGTAGATGGTGTCGAACGCCAGACTGCTTTTGCCCGACCCCGAAAGGCCGGTCAGCACCACCAGTTCGCCTCGCGGAATATCTACGTTGACGTTCTTGAGATTGTGCTCGCGGGCGCCGCGAACGCGAATGTAGCGGGAGGGATCTTGCATGGCTTTGGCATATAATAGCGAGACGCCGCCGCGAAACCAAGAACAAATTAAGAACTTTCCGGGAGCGGGCGCGTCATCCGGCCAGCCGATGTGACGAAGGGAACATAACAAGAACATCCCAACGAAATCCGGGGACACAATACTTATATCGTTTCCACGTTTTCCGGTTCAGCGCGACGCCCGCGACGATATAAGTATTGTGTCCCCGGATTTCCCGCCGCAAGTCGCCTGAATTGCGGTTCCATGGTCGAATGTCCCGCATCGCGTTGTTTTGACCGGCTCAGAAACCGGGCCACGATAGATTTACCCCGCGTCGGGGTTCGGGCGAAGGTTTGTGACCTGGACAAATTTATCAGGTCCCGTTCACCCACTGCATCTAATCGCCGCAGCGATCGAGCCAGGGATTGACCGTCCCTTCGGGGACGGTGCGGCCACCCTCGACGAAAACGTGACCATCAGCCCCCGCGGAACGTAGCACCCTGAATCGATTGCCCTGGCGCTCGTAGATCCCGCTGAGCGTGCGGCCGTCCTCTAGCCATATCAGTTCCAGGTCGTAGCGGCCGCCGCCGCTAGCCTCGGCGCGGATGATGCGATAGCGGCTTTGAACCTGACCGTCTGTAAAATCCACCAGCACGTCGCGGTGGAGTTCAACGCCACGACCACCCCGCGGTTGTCGACTGAGACAAGCCGGGCGCAATCGACCGCCCAACGTCCAAGGAAACCGCCGGCTGACAGCACCGCGGGGGCGGCCTTGTCGGCAGCGGCGCACGGCGAGGCCAGGAGCAGGGCCGTAAGGGCGATGGCGCGCATTGCAGGGGCTCCTCCGCCGACAGCGGCGCGTCGGGAACGCTACGCCGCGCAGTAGCCCGCCACAAGACGGAAGCCAGAAACCGAACCGGAAACCGGGACACAACATATTTCCCGAAAGTAGGACGCACGTCTGTTTTCAGGAACGGGTGGCGTTCCTACTTTCTGTCGAAAGCAGAATGCATATCTGTTTTCACAAGGATGGCACTGCAATCATTGCACGCAATGCCAATTCTGCTTTCTGGTCGTGCCATGGCCAGTCTCACCATCTGCAATCTCGACGACCCGTTGAAAACCCGCTTGCGCGTACGGGCGGCGACACACGGCTGGTCGATGGAGCAGGAGGCCCGCACCATCCTGCGCGCGGCCCTGAATGCCGAGCCGCCCCGGCCTGGCAATCTCGCGGCGAGTCCTAATCCGGGGACACAATACTTATAGCTTACACGTTTTGATTTTGACTCGGATCAATCGATATAAGTATTGTGTCCCCGGACTACCACCCAGAGTCGAATGTCCCGCATCGCGTCGTTTTGGCAGGCTCGGATCGTGTTGATTAGTCAGGACCCCCCCGCCCCCTCATCCCCAACGCGCCCCTGCCTGACTCCACAAGTATGGCAAATCAGGCTCTGGCCCTTGCGGACCAGGGCGAGGTCGCCGCAGGCGGGGCAGACTTCGGCGGCGCGGCCGACGCCGTCGCCGCCGGCCTCGCGGCCCGGCATGGGCAGGAAGACCAGGTTGTCGGGTGGGGCGCCGCGGGCGAAGCCTTTGGAGATGAACCGCGCGGCGGGCTGCGGTTCGGTGGTGTCCATCACGCCGCGGCCCAGGCCATCGGCGTTGAGCTCGTCGGGATCGAGGTTGGTCAGATCCTTGCGGTCGAGATAGGAGACGCCGAGCTCGCGGAACACATAGTCGAGGATCGAGGTCGCCGAGCGGATGGAATCGTTGCCGACCACCGGGCCGGCTGGCTCGAAGCGGGTGAACACGAAGGCTTCGACGAATTCGTCCAGCGGCACGCCGTATTGCAGGCCGATCGAAATCGCGATGGCGAAATTATTCATTAGCGAGCGGAAGGCGGCGCCTTCCTTGTGCATGTCGATGAAGATTTCACCCAGCTCCCCGTCGTCGTATTCGCCGGTATGCAGATAGACCTTGTGCCCGCCGACGGTGGATTTCTGGATATAGCCCTTGCGTCGGTCGGGCAGGCGCCGGCGGCTGCGCTCGATCTCGACCAGTTTTTCAACGATCTTTTCGCGTGGCGGGCCATCGCGCAAAAGTGAGGCGGTGAAGGTTCGGTCGTCCTGGCTCTGCGGCGTGGGGAAGGTGAGGGCGAAATCGGCCGGCGCGGCGAGGCGACTGATCCGCACGGCGCGGACGCTTGCCGCAATCGCCTCGCCCTGCAGCGCGACCGCCTCGGTCGAGGTGGCGGTGAAGTCGAGGGTGATCGGCGCGGCGATCGGCGCATCGAGATGCGACTGGATGGCGACGATCATCGCCAGACGCGCGTCCAGGGGCATGTCTTCGCCGCGCATCAGCACCGGATCGTCGGCGCATCCGGCGCCCAGGGCGTGGATCCGCGCCGCCTCGATCTCGTCGGGCGTGAAGCCGGCCAGGGCCAGGGTGTCGAAATCGGGGTCGGTCTCGACCGCCTCGCCGCCGCCCAGAACGTCGCGCACGAAGCCGGCGCCGACGATGGCGGGCGCGAAGGCGGCGCGCAGGTCGGTTGCGTCCAGGAGCGCCGCTTCCACCGCCGCGATTTCGTGCTCGGTGAAGCCCTTTTCGGTAAGGTCGACATGGCTGATCGTCGGCGCGGACTCAAGGGAACGTTCGCCCAGCACCCGCGTGCGCAGGGCGTCGATATCCACGCCGGGCGGCAGGGCCTCATGCAGGGTGGCGATCATCGCGCCATCGGCGCTTTCGGCGAAAACAAGCGGGCCGGTCCATGGCGCGCCGTCAAGCGACCGTCCGCCGAGCATGAGGGCCATGTGCGGATCGTCCGCCGGGCCGGTGAGCTGGCCATGGCGCGCCCCGCCGCGCGCCTGAGCGATCTCCGCCGCCGTCGCCGAGGCCGCCTGCGCCACCGTGGCGGTGAGGGCGGCGGTGCGCGAGCGGCCCTCGGCGCTGTCGAACGCCAAACCCTCGGCGATCAGGCGCTCGGCGATCCCGGCCAGGGCGACGACGATCGGGCGATGGCGGCGGCGCGCGTGGGCGTCCTGCGCGGTGGCGCTAAAGCCGACCGAGGTTTCGATATCGAGGGCGACGGTGACGATGCGGGCGGCGGCGGCGAGGTCGTCGCCCTCCAGCGCGAAGGCGTCGAGCGCGGCGCGCGGGGCGATGCGCGCGCGCCTTATCGCCACGGCGTCGTCAGAGGTGAAGGTCAGGGTGAGGTCGGCGCCGCTCCACGCCAGCCGCGCCGCGTCGTCCAGTTCGCCCGCGGCGTTCCGATCGGTTGCGACGATCGTCGGGCCGTCGATCGGGGCGATGAAATCGACGCCGTCGCGGCCCAGGGTGATGGCGTCGGCGATCACGGCGTCGCCGGCGCCGGCGGCGCGGGCGGCGATGGCGGCGCGGGCCAGGGCCTGGTTTTCCGCCGGATCGGCGCAGGCGTCCGCGTCGCCCTCGCAGCGGCGTACGGCGTCGGTCACGGCCGCCAGCCTGGCGGTCAGAAACGCCGGGATCGACGCGGCTTTGGCGGCCGTGGCTGGTTCGGGCGGGCTCGCCGGGTCTTCGATGAGGGGATGCAGGCGGGCGCCGAACGCGCGCGAGGGCCCCGGCGCGACCATGCCCGCCGCCAGCAAGGCGAACAGGTCGGCGCGAAACTCCAGAGCATCGGCGGGCGTGTCGAACATCTTCAGCGCCAGACCCCAGGCGGCGATGCGGTGGGCGTAACGACCCGGTCCGCCGTCCAG
>JANXUA010000122.1 GCA_025352085.1 Caulobacteraceae bacterium
CGTCCATTTCGAAGACCAGCTGGCCTCGGAAAAGAAGTGCGGCCACATGGGCGGCAAGGTGCTGATCCCCACCGGCGCGCACGTTCGCAACCTGGTCGCCGCCCGTCTGGCGGCCGATGTATGCGGCGTTCCCACCCTGACCTTCGCGCGCACCGACGCCGAATCGGCCAAGCTGATCACCTCGGACGTCGATGAGCGCGACCTGCCGTTCATCGAAAAAGACAGCCGCACCCCCGAAGGGTTCTATCGCCTGAAGGACGGCACGGGCCTGGCCCACTGCATCGCGCGCGGGCTTTCCTACGCCAAATACGCCGACGCCCTGTGGTGGGAGACATCGCACCCCAATCTCGACGAAGCGCGCGAATTCGCCGAGGCGATCCACAAGGTCTATCCGGGCAAGCTGCTGGCCTACAACTGCTCGCCGTCGTTCAACTGGGAAGCCAATATTGACAAGGCCACCATCGCCAGGTTCCAGCGCGAGCTGGGCGCGATGGGCTACAAGTTCCAGTTCGTCACCCTGGCCGGTTTCCACAGCCTCAACCACGGCATGTTCGAACTGGCGAGGGGCTACAAGGACCGCGGCATGGCCGCCTATTCCGAGCTGCAGCAAAAGGAATTTGCCTCCGAGGCGGCCGGCTATTCGGCCACGCGTCACCAGCGTGAAGTGGGCACCGGCTATTTCGACCAGGTGGCCATGACCATTTCCGGCGGCGCGTCGTCCACCACGGCCTTGAGCGACTCCACCGAAGCGGCGCAGTTCACCAAAGAAGCGGCGTAGCGCGATAGCCTAAATCGTCCCTCCCCTTTATGGGGAGGGACAGACGGCGGAGCCGTCAGGGTGGGGTGCGTAAATTCATCCCGGCTTTTGGTGGCGCTAGACATTTCCCCACCGCGGACGTTCGCTTTGCTCCGTCTCGACCCTCCCCATAAAGAGGAGGGAGGATTTTGTTGTATCGGAACATCCATGACCGCATCTGTGACGCTCACCATTCCGCCCATGGGCCGAGGCCGGGAAATCCTCACCCCCGACGCGCTGAATTTCCTCGCCGGTCTGCACCGTCGGTTCGACGCGCGGCGCCTTGAGTTGCTGGGTCTGCGCGCGGTGCGCCAGACTCTGTTCGACGCCGGTGCGAAGCCGGACTTCCTCGCCGCGACGCAAGCGGTCCGCGACGGCGACTGGCGCGTCGCGCCGATCCCCGCCGATCTCCAGGACCGCCGGGTCGAGATCACCGGGCCGGTGGATCGCAAGATGATCATCAACGCCCTCAACTGCGGGGCCAAGGTGTTCATGGCCGATTTCGAGGACGCCACCTCGCCGACCTGGGCCAATCTGATCGACGGTCAGGTCAATCTGAAGGATCGCTGGGCCGGCGCACTGACCCTGACCGACGCGGTCAGCGGCAAATCCTACGCGCTGAAGGACAACCCCGCGGTGTTGGTCGTGCGCCCGCGCGGCTGGCATCTGCCGGAGCGGCACGTGCTGGTCGACGGCCAGATGATGTCCGGCTCGCTGTTCGATTTTGGCCTGTACGTCTTTCACAACGCCAGGGCGCAGATCGAGCAGGGCACGGCGCCGTATTTCTACCTGCCCAAGATGGAGTCACACCTGGAGGCGCGGCTGTGGAACGAGGTGTTCGTCCACGCCCAGCAGGCGCTCGGCATTCCGAACGCGACCTTCAAGGCGACGGTGCTGATCGAGACTCTGCCCGGCGCGTTCGAAATGGACGAAATCCTCTACGAACTGCGCGACCACATGGCCGGCCTCAACTGCGGGCGCTGGGACTACATCTTTTCCTACATCAAGCGTCTGGGCCGCCAGGCCGACGCGCTGACGCCGGATCGTTCGGCCATGGTGATGGGCGCGGCCTTCCTGCGCGCCTATTCGCTCAAGCTGATCCAGACCTGCCATCGGCGCGGCGCCTTCGCCATGGGCGGCATGGCGGCGCAGATTCCGGTCAAGGGCGACGCCCCCGCCAATGAGGCCGCCTTCGCCCGGGTCCGGGCCGACAAGGAGCGCGAGGCCGGCGACGGCCACGACGGCACCTGGGTCGCCCACCCCGACCTGGTTCCGGTGGCCATGGACGTGTTCAATCGCCTGATGCCGACGCCCAACCAGCTTGGAAAAATGCGCGAGGACGTCGCCGTCACCCGCGCCGACATGTTGCAGGTCCATCCCGGCGCGCGCACCGAAAAGGGCCTGCGCGAAAACATCCGCGTCGGCGTGCAATACATCGAGGCCTGGCTGCGCGGGCGCGGGGCGGTGCCGCTCTATAACCTGATGGAGGACGCCGCCACCGCCGAGATCAGTCGGGCCCAGATCTGGCAATGGATCCAGCAAAAGGCGACGCTGGACGACGGGCGGGTGGTGACGCCGGACCTGTTCAAAACCGTCCTGGCGCAAGAGATGGCGGCGTTGAAGACCGCCCTGCCCGACGGCGCCTTCGCCGGCGGCCGATTCGACGAGGCGATCGACTTGTTTTGCGACATGAGCCTGGCGGATCGGTTCGAGGAATTTCTCACCCTCCCCGCCTACGACGCGCTCGAGGCCTGACACCCTATTTCCTGGTTTCGGCCTCGGCAGCCGACGATTCGTCGCCGCGCACGATATGCGGCGTGACGATGATGTAGAGCACGGTCTTGGAGCTGGACTTGTCGTTGTGTTTGAAGAACTCGCCAAGGACCGGAATGTCGCCCAGGCCGCCGACGCGGATATGGGTGGTGAGTGAATTTTCCTGCGTCAGCCCGCCGATGATGAAATAGTCGCCGTCCTTGACCGTTGCGGACGTCGACGCCTCGCGCTGGCTGATCGTCGGATAACCCTGGGAGAAGCCGGTCACGCTGGAGACCTCGGCGAATATATGCGAGGTCACGTAGCCGTCGGCCGCGACGCGCGGCGCGATCTGCAGGGTGACGCCGACGTTGACGTACTGCACTTGCTGCGAAACGGCGTTGACGCCCGATAGGGCGATGGACGTCAAAATCGGCAGGGCGTCGCCGGTGATGATCTTGGCCGGAGATCCGCTTTGCGCGGAAATACGCGGGCGCGAAATAATCCGGCCCTCGCCCTTCTTGACCTGATCATAGATCGCCGCCTGGAGGCTGGTGCTGACCGCGCCCCAGCGCTTGGTGGTGTCCGAAACGAACCCGCCGCCCCCGCCGCTGATACCGCCCTGGTTGTACTGGTAGGTGGCGACGCCGATCTGCCCGGCGGCGTTATTGAAATCCAGTCCGACATTGGTTGCCCCGGTTTGGGTCAGTTCGACGAACACCGTCTCCAGCAGGACGCTTTCAACCGGGACGTCGAGCTGGGCGATTTTCTCCTTCAGCCGCGCCACCCGGTCGGGCGGGCCGCGCAGGATGATGGCGTTCAGGCGCCGATCGACGCCGATCGTATCGTCCACCAACTGGCCGTAGGTGGTCGACGCGGCGTCCTGGCCGCCCGGATTATAGAGCGGCTGCACAAGATTATTGCCCAGGCCACCGCTGCCGTTGGAAAAGCCGGACGAGCCAAACGCGGGCTCCTGCGGCGTGAAACTGTCGTTAGGCTTGATCGGCGGGCCGGCGCTGAGCAGGCCGACAACCTCGCTGATGTCGGCGTATTTCAGCGGCACGACGGCGAAGGTGTCGTCCGACGGATCGCGATCGACAAATTGCGGCAGATTGCCCGACGGCGCGCCGACGCTGGTCCGGTTCGCCGAGGTCGCCGCGGTGATCGAAACGACGATCGCGTGGCCCTCGACGGTGGTCGCAGCAAGGTGGATGGGCGAGGCCCCGCGGAAGGAGATGGTGAGGACGCTGTCGCGCTGGTTGAATTCGACGGCCTTGAGCAGGCCGTGCGCCCCCGGCGCGACTGTCGCGCCGCTGCCGCGCACCGTATTGCCAAACCCGAGCGTGGAAATTTCGTTGTCGTTGGTGACAATCGAGAACTGCGGCAGAATCTGGTTGAAGGTCAGCAACACCTTCGTCTCGCCCGGCGCTCCATCGACGACCTTGACCGAAGCCAGACTGGCCGGAGCGGGCGGCCCCTGAGCCAGGGCGGGGCGCGCGAGGAAGATCAGCGCCACGGCCAGCGCGAGGGCGCGCCACCACGCGGCGGGCGCCCTTTGTCGTCTCGGCCTTGGCGCCAAGGGCGCGGCAACTGTCAAGCGATCGGTCCCCTGGAGCCAAACACCGGCCCCGACCGGCTCATTAGGCCGCGAACCACGGAAAAATCCAGCGCTGTTTGCGCCACCGCGCGGCAAGGGGCGGCCGATCGACCGCCCCGCCCGACGGATGGGTTACCTGCAGATCGTCGGCTGTCCGCCGCCGGCGAGCAGGCCCTGGAACGATCCGCTGCCGCCGGTGCTGGTCGACGGCGTGCGGTAGAACCAGTCGTGGAAGGGCAGATCCTGGTAGTGGTAGATGTATCCGTCCAGACCCCGGACCCCGAAGTTCGGGAAATTGCCCGCCTGGTCGGGGGTGAGCGGGTCGCCCGCCTCCAGATTGTTCTGGCAACCAAACACCTGGCCGGTGTGACCCCAGGCCGGCGTCAGGTCACTGCCGGCGCCGCCGGGGACGCCGGGGATCGACTGAACGAAGGGGTCGTCGATCATCTCCGCCAATTCGTGCGACCAGATGGTGGTGTCGGCGAAGTGCGGTCCGAACGCATGCGTGGTGTCGAAAAACGCGCCCGTCGCATAGACCTGCGTGCCGCCAGGCACGGAATAGGCGTTGTGATAGCCGAGCACACAGCAATTGTTGGTGTTGCCGCCCACGTAAATGGCCACGTCGTCGGCCAGGGTGATCGGAATCTGGCTCGAATTGGCGTAGGCCGCCCCGATGGCCTTCAATTCGCTGTCGAACTCATTGATGTTGACGATGGCCACGGGCGTCACGCCGCCGCAGTCATCCCTAAGCGCCGCCACGAAGTCGAGCGGGTTGGTCGGCGTCCAGTCCACGACGATGGGGGTCAGGCGGGACGGCACCAGAGTGACGCCGTATTGTGTGCCCTGCACCGCCTGCCAGAAGTTGGCGCGCTGAAAGGCCGAAATGAGCTGGGTGCCGCCAGGAACCTGGCTGACGTTCACGCCGTTGGAGATGAAGGTATTGGGTTTGAACAAAGGCGAATTGAAGAAGCGTGTCGCCGGCGACTGCACGTCGCAGTTGGACCGTTTTGTCGGATCGAGAACAAAGCCGCCGATATGAATGCGTAAGACGGTCGGCACATAGGTCACATTGGTGTTTTGCGGGCGGAAGGCATACGGGCTGCTGCCCACCATCGAGACGTTGTAGCTAATGCCGTCCAGCGGTGATGTGATGACCGTCGACCAATAGGGCACGGTCAGGCCGGCGCCGGCGACGACGCTATTGGGCCGCGCGAGGCGGCTAAAACGGTGCGTGGCGGTCGGCGGCGCGCCAAACACCATCGGACGCCAGCGCGCTATCGGGGCCATGTGCTGCTGGAGAAACCGGACCTGGGCCGCGTCCTGCAAAGGCGCCACGGCGGGGCCGCCGGCGATGGCCGTCGTCGCGCCGCCCAAGCCGAGCGCGCCGATCGCGCAGGCCCTGAAAAGCGACGCGCGCGACTTCGTCGCCGGCGTCCCCAAGGAATCGTAGTCGTACATGGTGTCGTCCTCCCGCATGATTAATGCGGTGGTGGTAAAGCCTTTTCGAGACGTCGAATAGTGGCCAAAACTTGGAGTGATGCAGAATTGCCGCCGTCAGGCGCGACCGGCCGTCGCCGGGTAGCCGAACCGGGCGACCCACGGTTCAAGCGCGTCGAGAATCGGGGCCATGTGTCCCTGATAGCGCCGCCACTGGCCCACCCCGTCGGCGTTGAGACCCCGGGCCAGTTGAGAATAGCTCGGCGTTCGCATGCGGCCGGCGACGCGATCGGCGAAGTTCCGCACCGCCGGGTCCCAATCGGCGCCGATGAAGGCGAGGATCTCGCCCACCTCGCGGTCGAAATCGGCGATGACCGTCTCGTGACGCACCTCGCGCAGATCGAGCGGCAGCCTGGCGCGAGCGACCGTCGCCAGACTCATCGTCGCGTCATAGAAACGCGCCGCGCCGTCCAGGGTGAGAAACTCGAACATGGCCGCGTTGATCCGGAACCGCCGCCGAAAACAGCTCAGAACCACGTCGCGCGGATCGCGCAGGGCGAACAGAATCCTGGCCTCGGGGAAGAGTTTGGCGATCAATGGCAGCGCGAGGGTGTGCAAGGGCATCTTGTCGACGAGGATCTTGTCGGACAAGCCATCGCCGAGGGTCTTTCGAACGCCGCGCCAATAGGTTTGCCGCAATATGTCCGCTTCGGCCGAGGTCAGATTCGCCAGCCGCGCCAAGGGCGTCTTGGGGTCGAGCAGGAGGCGGCCGGCGGCGTCCAGATGGCCGACCTCTTCGAGGGCCGCCACCGCGGGATGGCCGGCGAGCGCTTTTTCCAGAAGCGTGGTCCCCGACCGTGGAAAGCCGAGCAGAAACACATGCCGACGGACGGTCTGCCGGCCCAGCGTGTCCGGGCCGGCCGACGCGCGCCAGGCGTCGTCCGGCGACTCGGTCACAAAAGCGGTGAGTCGGCGCGCCAGGTCGGAACGGCGCTCATAGGGCTCGGCGCCGATTCGCGGGGCGGTCAGGCGCAACATGATCGCATTCCGCGCTTCATAGTCGGCGAAGGCTTCGGTCGCGCGGTCCAGCGCGTCCAGGGCGCCGGCGCGCACATCCAGGGCGCCGGCCCGGTTGTCGTCATCCAGTCCCGGCCGCGCGAGGAGGCGGGTCAGGCGCGCCTCGGCGAGGGCGGGCGCGCCCTCCAGCAGATCGGCCCGCGCGATGGCCATCTCGGCGCCCAGAATGCCCGGCTCAAGCGCCGCCGCGCGCTCGGCAAGTTCGCGCGCGACCAGCGCCTTGCCCTCTTGCGCCGCCATCACCGCCAGTACGGCGACCGGCGCCGCGGCGCCCGGATCGACTTCGGACGCGCGACGGTAGTGGCGCTCGGCGGCGGGCAGGTCGTTGAGCAGCATCCTCATCTCCGCCTCCCCCATCAAGGCCGGAAAAGAATTCGGATCGATAGCCAGCGCCGCGTCGAAGGCTTCCGCCGCCGCCTCGAATTTCTGCCGTTTCGCCAGCAGCGTGGCCAGACGCATCCAGGCGACGCGATGCTTGGGCGCCGCGCGCGTCGCCGCCTTCAGAAGATCGAGCGCCTGCGCGGCCTGACCCTTCTCCTCCAGACCCTCCGCCGCTAGAAGCAGGACGAGGGGATGCCGGTGGCCGCGCCCCAGCGCCCGGGTCGCCAGATCTATGGCCAAAGGGCGCTGCTGGCGCCGCACGGCCTCGGCGATGGCGGCGAATTCGGGATCGACGGCGGTCATGATCGGCGATCTCTCCTGACCGACCGGCGCCTCGGCGACCGTCTCGGATTCGACCTATACTGGTCCATTGGACGCCGCCGCCGCAAGGTTCGGACCGGTTTTGCCTTGACGGCAAGGCGGCGAGCGGGGTTTACAAACGCGCGTTTGAATACGCCGGCCAAGGCGTATCGCCTTGCCTTTAGGGAACCCGCCATGACCGCCATCAACGACGTGACCGATTATGCCCTGGACGGCGATGTCGGTGTGATCACCCTCAATTCGCCGCCGGTGAACGCCTTGTCGTGGCGCGTGCGCGACGGCATTGCCCTGGGCGTCGCGCACGCCCTGGCCGACGCGGCCGCCAAGTCGATCGTGCTGATCTGCGACGGTCGCACCTTTATCGCCGGCGCCGATATTTCCGAGCTCGGCGGGCCGCAAAAGGGCGCCAATCTGCTGGAGGTGATGAATGGCATGGAAGAGGCGACCAAGCCGGTCGTGGCGGCGATCCACGGCACGGCGCTGGGCGGCGGCTTGGAGGTCGCTCTGACCTGTCACTATCGCGTCGCCGTTCCCTCGGCCAAATGCGGCCTCCCGGAAGTCGCGCTCGGCCTCCTGCCCGGCGCCGGCGGCACCCAGCGTTTGCCGCGCATCGTCGGGGCGGAACGCGCGCTGGAGCTCCTGACTTCGGGCCGACATGTGCCCGCCAAAGACTGTTTCGCCATGGGCCTGATCGACGAACTGGTCGAGGAGGGCAAATTGCGCGACGGCGCCGTCGCCTTCGCGCGGAAGATCATCGCCGAGGGTCGGCCGCTCAAGCGCGTTCGCGATCTCTCGGAAAAGATGGAGGCCGCGCGCGGTCATCCGGAAATCTTCGCCGACTTCCGCAAAGCCAACGTCCGAAAGTTTCGCGGATTTCTCGCTCCCGAATACAATATCCGCTGCGTCGAGGCGGCGGTGAACCTGCCGTTCGACGAGGGGATCGCCACCGAACGCAAGCTCTTTATGGAGCTGATCACCGGCCCGCAAAGCGCCGCCCAGCGCTACGCCTTCTTCGCCGAGCGCCAGGCCAACAAGATCCCGGACGTGCCCGACGACACCCCGCTGATCGATGTCAGATCCGTCGGCGTGATCGGCGCCGGCACCATGGGCGGCGGCATAGCCATGAACTTCGTCAATGTCGGCATTCCGGTCACGCTGATCGAGGTCAAGCAGGAGGCGCTGGACCGCGGTCTGGGCGTCATCCGCAAGAACTATCAGCGCACCGCCGCGCGCGGCGGCATCACCGCAGCCGATGTTGAAACGCGGATGGGCCTGATCACCAGCTCGCTGGACATCAACGCGCTGGGCGCCGTCGACATGGTCATCGAAGCGGTGTTCGAGCGCATGGACATCAAGAAGGACATTTTCGGCAAGCTCGACGCCATCTGCAAACCGGGCGCCATTCTGGCCAGCAACACCTCATATCTGAATGTCGACGAAATCGCCGCGTCGACGATGCGGCCCGAGGCGGTAATCGGCACACACTTCTTCTCGCCGGCCAATGTGATGAAGCTGTTGGAGATCGTGCGCGGCGCCAAGACCTCGAAAACGGTCATCGCCACCTGCATGAAACTGGCCAAGAAGATCAACAAGGTCGCCGCCCTGGTCGGCGTGTGCCCCGGCTTTGTCGGCAACCGCATGCTCTCACAGCGGCAGCGCGAGGCGAACGCGTTGGTCATGGAAGGCGCCCTGCCCTGGGACGTTGACCGCGTGCTGTATGATTTCGGCTTTCCCATGGGCCCCTTCGCCATGAGCGATCTGGCCGGTCTCGATGTGGGCTGGTCGAAGGAGACCTCGACCAGTTCGACCCTGCGCGAGGTTCTGTGCGAAATGGATCGGCGCGGCCAGAAGACCGGTGGCGGCTTCTACGACTATGACGACAACCGCGTCGCCCGGCCCTCGCCGGTCGCCGAGAAGATCATCCAGGACTTCCGCATCCAGGCCGGCGTCACGCCGCGCGCAATTTCCGACGAGGAAATCCTCGAGCGCTGCCTTTATCCCATGGTCAACGAGGGCGCGAAAATCCTCGATGAAGGCATGGCCATCCGCGCCTCCGATGTCGATGTGATATGGGAGAACGGCTACGGCTGGCCGGTCTATCGCGGCGGCCCGATGTTCTGGGGTGATCAGGTGGGACTGGGCAGGATTCTTGACAAGATGAAGGCGTGGGAAGGGGCGATGGGCGAGGTCTACAAACCTGCCGCCCGCCTCGAACGCCTGGTCGCCGAAGGTAAGCCGCTGGTGGGCAGCTAGATCTCCCGACTTCTTCGGCGTTGACGCGGACATCAGTAGGGATAAAGTCGACGCCAAATAGGGGAGCGATCAGCCATGAGTAGAATTCTCGCCACTCTTTTGAGCGTCGGCGTAGCGGCCTCGTGCCTCGTCTCGCCCGCCTTCGCCCAGTACGGCATGGACAGGAACGGGCCGAAGAACACCCTGACGCCCGACCTGCCCCGTTGCGACCGACCGCTGGGCCGGGCCGCGATCCAGGAGCCGGAAAATCGGTGGTGGGAAGGCCTCGGCCTGTCCAATCCCGAGGCTCTGATCAAGCTGTTCGCCCTCAAGTCTGGCTGCCTGCGCATCGTCGATCGCAACGGCGGCCTGGCCATGCGCAACCTCGAGTCCGGACTGAATTCTTCGGGCGACCTGCAGCGCGGTTCGAACATCGGACGTGGTCAAGTGGCGGCCGCCGACTACTTCATCGTTCCGGACATCGCCAACTCCAATCGCGATTCGGGCGGCAACAATATCGGCGGTCTGATCGGGGGGTTCGTACCGGGCGGCTTTGGCGCCCTGGCCGGCGGGCTCAATGTGAAAAGATCCGAAGCCCACACCCTGCTGACCCTGGTCGACGCACGCACGACCGAGCAACTTTATATAGCCGAGGGCGCCGCCAAGAAAAGCGACGTAAGCTTTAGCGGCGGCGGGGGCGGTTTCGGTGGTTGGGGCGGTTTTGGCGCCCTGGGCGGCGGCGGTTACAGCAACACCGATATCGGCAAGGTGATCAGCGCGGCCTATTTCAACGCGTTCGTCGATCTGGTCCACTACATGCAGGGTCAGGCGCCTGGCCAAGCCTCGGCCAGCGCGCCGGCCGCGTCGCAGAGAACCACGGCCGCCGTTCGCCTGCGCTCGGGCCCGTCGGCGACGGCGCGCATCGTCTATACCCTCCAGCCGGGCGCCTCGGTCTATCCGACCGGCCAGCGTAACGGCGTGTGGATGGAGGTGGACGACGAAAACGGCAACCGCGGCTGGATGTCCTCGACCCTGATCACGGGGCGATAGGCCTTCCGTCTACAGAATAAACCGCGACAGGTCGGCGTTTTTCGCCAGATCGCCGACGCGGCGCTGCACATAGTCGGCGTCGATGGAGACCTCCTCGCCGGAGCGATCGCCGGCGGTGAAGCTGATCTCCTCGACCACGGTTTCCAGCACCGTCTGCAGGCGCCGCGCGCCGATGTTTTCCACCGCGCTGTTGACCGTCTGGGCGGCGTCGGCGAGGGCGTCGAGGGCCCCGTCGGTGAAGGTCAGGGTCACCCCCTCGGTGGCCAACAGGGCCTGGTGCTGGCGGATCAAATTGGCTTCCGGCTCGGTGAGGATGCGGCGAAGATCGTCGCGGGTCAGCGCCTTCAACTCCACGCGGATCGGCAGGCGGCCCTGCAGTTCGGGCAGCAGGTCCGACGGCTTGGCGACGTGGAAGGCGCCCGAGGCGATGAACAGGATGTGGTCGGTCTTCACCGGCCCGTGCTTGGTCGAAACGGTCGTGCCCTCGATCAGCGGCAGGAGATCGCGCTGGACGCCCTCGCGCGAGACGTCCGCCCCGGCCCGATCGGCGCGCGAAGCGACCTTGTCGATCTCGTCGATGAACACGATGCCGGCGTTTTCGGTCAGGTTGATGGCTTCGGCGGTGACCGCGTCCTGGTCGAGCAGCTTGTCGCCCTCCTCGGCGATCAGCGGCGCCCAGGCGGCCGTGACCGTGGTTTTGTGCGTCTTGCGCTTGTTCCCGAACGCTTTCCCCATGATGTCGGTCAGATTGATCATGCTCATCGACGCGCCGGGCTGGCCGGGAATGTCGAAGCCCTGCAGGGTCGAAGCGGTGTCGGCGAGATCCAGTTCGACCTCCTTGTCGTCCAGTTCGCCGGCGCGGAGTTTCTTGCGGAATGACTCGCGGGTGGCCACCTGGGCGCCGGCGCCGACCAGAGCGTCGAGCAGCCGGTCCTCGGCGGCGGATTCGGCGCGCGCCTTGACCCCGGCGGCGCGCTTGTCGCGCACCATGGCGATAGCGCCTTCCAAGAGGTCGCGGATGATCTGATCGACGTCGCGGCCGACATAGCCGACCTCGGTGAATTTGGTCGCCTCGACTTTCAAAAACGGCGATTGCGCCAGCTTGGCCAGGCGCCTGGCGATCTCGGTCTTGCCGACGCCGGTGGGGCCGATCATCAGGATATTCTTGGGCGTGACCTCGTCGATGAGGTCGTCAGCCAACCGGCGGCGGCGCCAGCGGTTGCGCAAAGCCACGGCCACGGCGCGCTTGGCCTCGGCGTGACCGACGACATAGCGATCCAGCTCCGAAACAATCTCGCGGGGGGAAAACTCGGTCATGTTCCGACCGTCTCCACGGTGAGCTCGCGGTTGGTGTAGACGCAGATGTCGGCGGCAATGCCCATCGCCCTTGTGGCGATTTCTTCGGCGGTCAGGTCAAAGTCCATCAGGGCACGGGCGGCGGCCAGAGCGAAGGCCCCGCCCGATCCGATGGCCGCGACGCCATGCTCGGGCTCCAGCACGTCGCCGACCCCCGAAAGGGTGAAGATGCCGGTCGCGTCGGCGGCGATCAGCATGGCTTCCAGGCGGCGCAGATAACGGTCGGTGCGCCAGTCCTTGGCCAGATCGACGCAAGCCCGGGCGAGCTGCCCCGGATATTGCTCCAGCTTGGCCTCCAGCCGTTCGATCAGGGTGAAGGCGTCCGCCGTGGCCCCGGCGAAGCCGGCGATCACCTTGCCGCCGGCCAGAGCGCGCACCTTGCGGGCGTTGCCCTTGACGATGGTCTGGCCCATGGAAACCTGGCCGTCGCCGGCGATCACCGTCGATCCGCCCTTGCGCACGGCCAGGATCGTCGTTCCATGCCAATCAGGAAATGTGCTTGTCTGTTGCATGCTGGCGCATGTGGCGGCGCGGGGGTCCGGGGTCAAGGTCGATGAGCTTTTCCGACGACGAGGTTGAGCGCTACGCCCGCCATCTGGTCCTGCGCGAGATCGGCGGGCAGGGGCAGCAGGCGCTGAAAGGCGCCCGGGTGCTGATCGTAGGCGCCGGAGGGCTGGGCGCGCCGGCTGCGCTCTATCTGGCGGCCGCCGGCGTCGGCCATTTGGGCTTGATCGATCCGGATATCGTCAGCCTTTCCAATCTGCAGCGCCAGGTTCTGTACGGCGGGGCGGACATCGATCAGGTCAAGGTCGCCGTCGCCGGGCGGCGGCTCGCCGAGATCAACCCGCACGTTTCCATCGAACCCCTGCCCCTGACCCTCGCCGCCGACAACGCCGCCGAAATTGTCGCCAAGTATGACCTGGTGCTCGACGGTTGCGACAATTTCGAGACCCGTTTCGCCGTCAACGCCGCCTGCGTCGCCCACGGCAAGACCCTGGTCAGCGGGGCCATCGGCCGCTGGACCGGTCAGGTCGGCGTGTTCGCCGGCCGACCTTGCTATCGCTGCCTGGTGCCGGAAACCCCGCCGGACGCCGAAACCTGCTCCGCCGTTGGCGTGGTCGGCGCCCTGGCCGGGGTGATCGGTTCGATGATGGCGCTGGAAGCGGTCAAGGTGATCACCGACGCCGGCGAAGCCTTGACCGGGCGACTGTTGATCTACGACGGTCTGGCGGGCGAGGCGCGGACCGTGCGGATTGGGGCCGATCCGACGTGCGCGGTATGCGGGTCGGGCGCTTAGCGTCATCTTTCCCTCCCCTTTATGGGGAGGGTCGAGACGAAGCGAAGCGTAGTCCGGGATGGGGCTCTACGGCGCCCGGGCAAGAGCCCCACCCCGGTCGCTGACGCGACTCGCCCTCCCCATAGAGGGGAGGGAAAAAGCCTACCCCTACAGCATCGACGGGATCACCCGGTCGGGCGGTTTGTGGCCGTCCATCCAGGTGCGGATGTTGATGATGACTTTTTCGCCCATATCGATGCGCCCTTCGATGGTGGCGCTGCTCATGTGCGGCAGCAGGACGACATTGGGCAGTTTGAGCAGTTTGGGATTCACCGCCGGCTCGTGCTCGTAGACGTCGAGGCCCGCGCCGGCCAGTTCGCCACGCTGAAGCATGCCGGCCAGGGCCGCCTCGTCGATGATCTCACCCCGGGCGGTGTTCACCACCAGGGCGTGCGGCTGCAGCAGTTTCAGACGCCTGGCCGACAACAGATGATAGGTCGCCGGCGTGTGCGGACAGTTGACCGACACCACGTCCATCCGCGCCAGCATCTGATCGAGGCTTTCCCAATAGGTCGCCTCCAGCTCGTCGGCGATGCGCGGACTGACCGGTGAGCGGTTGTGATAGTGGATCGCCAAGCCGAAGGCGCGGGCGCGCTTGGCCAGGGCCTGGCCGATCCGGCCCATGCCGACAATGCCCAGCCGCTTGCCCCACAATCGCCGTCCGAGCATCCAGGTCGGCGACCAGCCGTGGAATTCGCCGGCCTGGACGATGTTGGCGCCTTCGACGACCCGGCGGGCCGAGGCCAGGATCAGGCCCATGGTCAGATCGGCGGTGTCTTCGGTGAGAACGCCGGGGGTGTTGGTGACGATGATCCCGCGCGCGTGCGCCGCCGCCACATCGATGTGATCCACGCCGACGCCGAAATTGGCGATCATTTTCAACGACTCGCCGGCGCGTTCGATCACCGAGGCGTCCAGCCGATCGGTGATGGTGCAGGCCAGGACGTCGGCCCGGGACATGGCCGCGGCCAGGCCGTCGGCGGTCATCGGCGTATCGTCGACATTGAGCTCGGTGTCGAACAACTCACGCATTCGCGTCTCCACCGCATCGGGGAGCTTGCGCGTGACGACAACTTTCGGCTTACGATGGGCCATGCTTGGGTCTGACGAAAAAAAGAGACGGCGCGACGAAGGTGTCGCGTTCCTTACCAAAACGCGTTCGCGCCTCCAAGCAAGCGCGAAGTCGTGGGCGGCGCCGATATCCGCCGTCGCCGCGGCCGGCGTCTGCGTGGTTCTGGCCGGCTGCGGCGATCATGTCGCCGAGGGCAAGGACTGCCCGGAGGCGCAGCGAGCCCACACCCTCTCGGGCTTTTGCGTGCCGCGTTACGTCAGCCTCAAGCGCGGCGAGGTCTATGGCCGCAAGGGGCCGGGCAAGGATTACCCGGCGCTGTGGATCTATCACGTCAAGGGCCTGCCGGTGCAGGTCGTCGCCGAGACCACCGACTGGCGGCGGATCTGCGATCCCGACGGCGGCGCCATCTGGGTGCACCGCTCCATGGTCGACGGCAAGCGCACGGTGATGGCCGCCGCGCCGGCGCCGGTCCCGCTTCTGAAGCAGAGCAAGGTCGGCGCGGCGGTCGGCGGCTATCTCAAACCGCGCGCCCTGGCCGACCTCAATGACTGCCAGGGCGCCTGGTGCAAAGTCACCGTCGGCGGGGTGTCCGGCTGGCTGCAGCCCAGCCAGGTGTGGGGTCTGGCCAAGGCGGCCCAGTGTCATTGACGATGGGGCCATTGACGGCGCGCAAGGTTGAGCGGCGCGGCGCGCGCGTGCTAACGCCTTGCGGATGACCACGCCGCGCCCGACTCAATTCGACTATGACGCCCTTCTGGCCTGCGGCAGGGGCGACATGTTCGGCCCCGGCAACGCCCAATTGCCGGCCCCGCCGATGCTGATGTTCGACCGCATCACTCACATCGCCGCCGACGGCGGCGCCAACGGCAAGGGTCAGATCGTCGCCGAGCTCGATGTGCGCCGAGATCTGTGGTTTTTCGACTGCCATTTCATCGGCGATCCGGTCATGCCCGGCTGTCTGGGCCTGGACGCCATGTGGCAACTCGTCGGTTTCTTCCTGGGCTGGTCGGGCGCGCCGGGGCGCGGCCGGGCTCTGGGCGTCGGGGCGGTGAAATTCGCCGGCCAGGTGACCCCGAAAATCTCACAGGTGACCTACCGTATTGATTTCAAGCGGGTGATCCTGCGAAAATTGGTGATGGGCATCGCCGATGGGGTTCTCGAAGCCGACGGAAACGTTATCTATGAGGCGAAGGACTTGAAGGTCGGCCTGTTCAACGCCGCCGATTTGGTTTGACGGTTTAGGAGGAGGCCTCTCATGCGGCGCGTGGCTGTCACCGGCATGGGTATCGTATCCTCGATCGGCGCGACGGTGGACGACGTGCGCGCGTCTCTGCGCGAGGGTCGTTCGGGGATCGTCGCGGCGCCGGTCTACGCCGAGATGGGCTTTCGCTGTCAGGTGCACGCGCCGCCGCCGATCAACTGGCAGGCCCTGGTCGATCGCCGCGCCGCGCGCTTCCTCGCCGAGGGCACGGCGTTTGGCCATATCGCCATGGAGCAGGCCATCGCCGACTCGGGTCTTAGCCCTGAGGAGGTGTCGCACGAACGGACGGGCCTGATCGTCGGCTCCGGCGGGGCTTCGACACACGCGATCGTGGAAGCGGCCGACACGGCGCGGAGCAAAGGCGTCAAGCGCATCGGACCCTTCGCCGTCCCCAAGGCGATGAGTTCGGGGCCGTCGGCGACCCTTTCCACATGGTTCAAGATCCGCGGCATCAACTATTCGATCTCGTCGGCCTGCGCGACTTCGACCCATTGCATCGGCGCCGCCTATGAGCAGATCCAACTGGGCAAGCAGGACGTGATGTTCGCCGGCGGCTGCGAGGAGCTCGACTGGACCTTGTCGGCCCTGTTCGACGCCATGGGCGCGATGTCGTCGGGCTTCAACGACACGCCCGCCCGCGCCAGCCGGCCGTACGACGTCGATCGCGATGGCTTCGTGATCGCCGGCGGCGGCGGCATGATGGTGCTGGAGGACCTCGACCGGGCCAAGGCGCGCGGCGCGACCATTCACGGCGAAATCCTCGGCTATGGCGCCAATTCCGACGGCTTCGACATGGTCGCTCCGTCCGGCGAAGGCGCCGCGCGCTGCATGAAACTGGCCATGCGCGGGGCTTCAAATCGCAGAATAGACTATCTCAACACCCACGGCACCGGCACGCCGGTCGGCGATTCCAAGGAAATGGGCGCGGTGCGCGAGGTGTTCGGCGACGACGCGCCGGTGATCTCGTCGACCAAATCGTTGACGGGTCATAGTCTCGGCGCCGCCGGCGTGCAGGAGGCGATCTACAGTGTGCTGATGATGCAGGGTGGTTTCGTCTCGGCCAGCGCCAATATCGACACCCTCGATCCGGAATTCGAAGGCCTGCCGATCGCACGGACCCGGATGGATCGATCCCTGGACACGGTCATGTCCAACAGCTTCGGGTTCGGCGGCACCAACGGCTGTCTGGTGATCGGCAAGGTCTAAATCCCGGAGCGCCGGCGTCCCGCCGACATTCTACCCTCGGGCCTCGCCAGGATCGGTGCGCAAGCTTGCCGCCGAGACGCCGACGCTCCGGAGTGTTGAGACGAGCAACCGCTCTACTTCAACGGGCCGCCGCAATCTGTGGACCCGCAAGTGCGCATGTTCCGCGCCCGCGAACAGCGCCGCGTATCGCGCGCGATTGGCGGCGTGGGTATCCCAGGCCCAGCGGATCGGGTGCTCCTGGCCCAGCCATTGACGCCAGGATTCGCGATTGCCCGTTCCCGGCCAAAGCTCGGCGCCCGACGCGGCGCGTTCGATCGAGCGGACGAGGACCCGGCGCATGATCACCCACCGGGAGTAGTCCAGCCAGATGACATCCGTGGCGTGCGCGAGAATGATCGGCTGGACCAGACGGTAATTGCCGTCCGCGACCCAACGGTCGCCCGCCACGGCGTCTTCCACCCGCTCGATGAATTCGCCCGACGCACTGCGCGAGCGATTGCGCCAGTCCGGACCCCAGTTGAGGGCGTCCAACTCGACCGTCGGCGCGCCCAGCGCCATGCTCAGGCGGCGCGCCAAGGTGGTCTTGCCCGAGCCGGACGTTCCGACGATGGCGATGCGGATCGGGCGGCTCATCGGCGCCGTATTAAACGCCTAAGCGACGCGCGTCATGATCCCATGGACGCCCATCGACGGGCGCGCTAAACGCCGCGCATGGCCATTGGGGTTTTCGATTCCGGCGTGGGCGGCTTGAGCGTTCACCATGCTCTGGTGCGCCGCCTGCCGACCGCCGATTTCGTCTATCTCGCCGATCAGGCCAACACGCCCTACGGCGGGCGCGCCGGCGAGGACATCGTGGACCTCACGCGCGCCGGCTGCGAGCGATTGTTCGAGTCCGGCTGCGACCTGATCGTCCTGGCCTGCAATACCGCCGCGGCGGTGGCGCTGCGGCGCCTGCAACAGACCTGGCTCCCCGGCTATCGCCACGCCCGCCGACCCCGCCCGCTGAATATTCTGGGTATTATCGTCCCAACCATCGAGGCAGCGACGGGCCTGCCGTGGACTCATGAGCCGCAACAGCCGGTCGACAAGGTCGAGCATGTCGATGTTCTCGGCATCTTCTCGACCCCCGCCACAGCCGGCAGCCGCGTCTATGAGATCGAGATCGACAAACGCAGCGGGGACGTCGCGGTATTTTCCGAGCCGTGCGCGACCCTGGCGCGGCAGATCGAAGCCGGCGTCGGCGCGGACGAATTGCGCGCCGTGGTCGAGGGCCATGTCGTCGCCCTGACCCGCCGCATCGGCCGATCCCCGGACCGGGCCATCCTCGGCTGCACCCACTATGAGATCATCGCCGATCTGTTCCGCGCCGCCCTGCCGGCCGGCACCCCCTTGATCCACCAGCCGGACGCCACCGCCGACGCCATAGCCCTCTATCTGCAGCGTCACCCCGAATATGATCCGGGGTCAGGCGGCGGACGGCGCTTCCTGACCACCGGAACGCCGGGTGTTCAGAACGGTCTGGTCGAACAGTTCTGGGGCGAACCGCTGACCTTCGACGCCGCCTAGTCAATCAATTTGGATGCGCGTTTCGATTGATTTCACCTATATGGAGTGATGCTTCCCACCCTGCGCCAACTGCAATACCTCAAGCTCCTCGCCAAGACCGGGTCGTTCAGCCGCGCGGCTGAAGCGGCCCACGTCACCCAGCCGACCCTTTCGGCCGGGGTGCAGGAATTGGAGAAAATCCTCGGGACCGCCATGGTCGATCGCAATCGTTCGGGCGTGATCCTGACCGCCGCCGGCGCCGAGGCCGTGGCGCGCGCCGAGGTGATTCTGGCCCAGACCGAGGACCTGGTGCAGGAGGCGCGCGGCGCCGGCCAGCCGCTGTGCGGACGGTTTCGCCTGGGCGTCATTCCAACCGTGGCGCCCTTCATTTTGCCGACCGCGCTGCCGGTTCTGCGGGAGCGCTATCCCAAGCTGAGGCTGTTTCTCCGCGAAGACCTCACCCATCGTCTGATCACGGAGCTGAAATCGGGCGCCCTCGACGCGGCGCTGATCGCGCTTCCCTATGACATGACCGGATTGGACTGGGCGCACGTCGGCGATGACGAACTCATGGCCGCCTTTCCCGCCGACCACCCTTTGAGTGCGACCCCAAGCATCGCGCCCGTTTGTCTTGAGGGCGAGGAATTGATCCTGCTGGAGGACGGCCATTGTCTGCGCGATCATGCCCTGACCGCCTGCGGCTTCGGCGGCGGCCGACGCGCCCGGGACGAGGGCTTTTCGGCGACGTCTCTGGCCACGCTGGTGCAGATGGTCGGCTCGGGCCTGGGCGTCTCCTTTCTTCCGGCCATGGCGGTCGACGCCGGTCTCGCCGAGGCGGCGCATGTCACCGTCAGGACGCTGGACGCCGATCACGCCAGCCGCGAGATCGTGGTCGCCTGGCGCGCCGGCTCGACGCGATCGGCCGAAGGACGCCTGCTGGCCGAGGTGTTCGGCAATGTTTAGAGTGCGGCGTCGGCGCCGTTCGCCTACAGAGGGGACAATGACCCACGCGTTCGTGAAGATGAACGGGCTCGGCAACGACTTTGTTGTCGTGACGCCGGAGGGGACGTCGTTCGCACCGTCAGCGGCGGAGGTGCGCGCCATCGCCGACCGCGCGCGCGGAATCGGCTGCGACCAGCTCATCGGCCTCGGCCCGTCTCATGGCGCCGATGCCGCGATCCGCATCTGGAACGCGGACGGCGGCGAGGTCGAGCGCTGCGGCAACGCCGAAAGGTGCGTCGCTTGGCTGTTGATGCAGGCGTCGGGCCGTGACCGGGTCAGCATTGAGGCCGGCGGCCGAATTCTCAGCGCCCGCCGCGCCGGCGACGGCGCGGTGAGCGTCGACATGGGCGCGCCGGGCCTGAATTGGCGCGACATTCCCTTGGCTTGGGAAATGGACACGCGGGAAATCGATCTTCACGATGGCCCCGATCTGAGGGACGCCGGCTGCGTCTCAATGGGCAATCCGCATGTGGTTTTCTTTGTTCCGAACCTGCTTGCCGTGCCGGTGGCCGAAGTGGGACCCGCGGTGGAGCATCACTGGCTGTTTCCCGAGCGGGTCAATGTCGGTTTTGCGCAGATCGTCGCGCGCGACCGCATTCGCTTGCGGGTGTGGGAGCGCGGCGCCGGTCTCACCAAGGCGTGCGGCACGGGCGCCTGCGCGGCGCTGGTCGCCGCTCACCGTAAGGGCCTGACCGACCGCGCCGCGACGCTCGAACTCGACGGCGGCGAACTGAAGATCGAATGGCGAAAGAGCGACGATCACGTCCTGATGACCGGACCGACAGCCGTCGAATTCACCGGGCGTTTGCCGGCGTTTGAACCGGGCGGCCGATCCGAGGGCGGACGTCGCGTCCGCCCCGCGTGATATTCGAAGAGGTCGAAGGGCGGACGGGACGTCCGCCCTCCACCAGCTAAGCTTCCAGGGCCACCGCGCGCCGTCCAGCCGCGGCCTGTTCGAGGAAGAGATCGGTGTAGGCTTCGACCGCCCGGGCGATATCGAAATTAGCGGCGCGCGCCGGACCGTGGTCGCGGAAGCGTTCGGTCAAGGCCGGAGTTTCCAGCAGCATGTCCATGGCGCCGCCAAAGGCGCTGGCGTTCTCCGGCGGCGTGACCCAGCCGCTCATGCCGTCCTCGATCACTTCGCGCGGGCCAAAATCGCAGGCGGTGACCAGGGCCGGCGCCGCGCAGGCCAGGGCCTCGGCGACGACGCTGGGAAAGCCTTCCCAACGCGACGGCAGGACAAACAGATCGGCCTTGGAAAACCACGCCCAGGGGTTGGCGGAAAAACCGTGGAACTTCACCCGGTCGGCCACACCCAAAGCGGCGGCCTGACGTTTCAGATCGGCCTCAAGACTGCCCGATCCCAAGATCACCAGATCTCGCTGTCGCGCGACCTTGCTGTCGGCGTAGGCCTTGAGCAGGAGGTCGTGCCCCTTCTGGTATTCCAGGCGTCCGGCGGTGACGATGAAGGGACGCTCCTGCGCCACCGGCAGGGCCTCGCGCGCCAGGCGCTGAACCTTGGCCACATCGATCGGATTGTGGATCACCCGAACCTTGGCCCAGTCCAGGTCCAGGGTGTCATGCAGACCGCGCGCCATCTCGTGCGAATTGGCCAAGAAGCAGTCGGCCGCGCGGTACACCCGACGGGTGAGGGACTTGATGATATTGCGCGAGGCGACGCCGGTCAGCTCGTCGTCGATGACCGCGTCGGTGTTATTGCCCTCGCGGGCGATCCACCGCGGTCGGTTCTGCCCCATGCCCTTGACCACGAAATAGGTCAGCACGCTCATGCCCTTGAGAAAACTCATCACCACGTGCGGCCGGTGCGCCTTGATCATGCTGGCGATATTGGCGGGGGCGAGCACCGCTCCGGCAAGCAATCTGTCTGGGCGATAGAAGTTGGAGTTGTGGCCTTCGAAGGTCAGCCAGTCCTGCCCGATCCGCGACACATCGATGCGGCTCTTGTCGGCGTCGCCCAAAAACGGTCCGGCCTTGCGCAACAGACCCATGCGCACATCGATCAATTTCGGATCACAACGGTTCAGCAGATGAACCGCCACCCGCTCGGCCCCCCCGCCGTGCAAGGATGAGAGCAGCAACATGACGCGAATGCGCTCGTTCAATGATATGCCCCCGGGGCCGCGTTGGTGCGTCCAAGTTCGCTTCTAGCCGCGTGGAGTGACCGGGGGCAACGCCGTTTTGTGTGAAAAGAGGTTGGGGCCGGCATTGTGACGACGTTTGAACTGATCGTGGGCGCGCGGGATTTCTGGAACCGGGCCCGCGGCGACATGGCCGCCGCCCGCCGGCGCGTCCTGGTGCAGGCGATGAGTTTCGAAGGTGATTCGGCCGGCCTGGCCGTCGCCCATGCCCTGATCGAGTGTCAGGCGGGCGACCGACGCGTGCTGGTGGATGACTATACGCGCCTGAACGTCAACGACCGGTCGGTGCGATCGTGGACCGGGCGGCGCGACGGCGCGGTGCGCGAAGAGGTCGCCGAGACCGCGAACATGTTTCAACGCCTCGTCACGGCCGGGGTTCCGGTGCGCGTCACCAACACGGTCGGTTGGCTGGGGGCAGGCTTTCCGGCGCGCAATCACAAGAAGCTCCTTGTCATCGACGACGTCGCCTATCTGGGCGGCATCAATTTCTGCGAGCATAACTTCGCCTGGCATGACTTCATGCTGCGTCTCGAGGGGGTGCAAGCGGCCGATTTCCTGGCGAAGGATTTCGACGCCACGTTCGAGAGCCACGTTCGGCCGGCCCGCCTGGACTTGGGCGTCGTCACCCTTCTCAGCCTCGACGGCCGGACCAATCGAGCGGCGTTCGCGCCCCTTTACCACGCCCTGGCCGAGGCGAAGCGCGAGATCACCGTCCTCAGCCCCTATCTGACCTTCCCGTTCACCGACCATTTGGCGGCGGCGCGGCGGCGCGGCGTCGCGGTGCGCCTGATCACGCCGTGGGCGAGCAACAAGACCCTGGTCCGCAACGCCCTGCTGCGCGCCGCCGAACGCGGGGGGTTCGAAACCCGTCTCCTGCCGAACATGAGCCACCTCAAAGCCCTGCTGATCGACGATGAGACCCTGGTCGTCGGCTCGTCCAACTTCGATTTCGTCAGCCTGGCCGCGGAGGAGGAATTGATCGCGGTCATCTCCGCCCCGTCCCTGATCGCCGATTTCAAGCGCCGAATCGTCGATCCGGCCCTGGCCGAGGCTCTCCCTGCGGGCGCGCGCCGCGTCTCGACCCTCGCCGGCGCCGGGGCTGAACTGGTCCTCAAGATCGCCGACCAGGTCGCGCGCGCGCATCGAGGATGGCCAAGATCGGCCCGCGACTGGCGTGATTAGCGCCCGTTGGTCAGAAACGCCCGGATGGCCGCGTTGACCACGCCGTGGGCTTCCTGCGGCGTGCCGTGACTGGCGCCGGGGATGATCATTTCGCGCGCCCCGGAAATGGCGCGGGCGAGCGCGTCGGTGTGATCGCGGCGGATCACGTCATGTTCCCCGGCGATCACCAGAACCGGGCTGCGAATTCGGCGAAGATCGGCCGGCGAATAGTGAGGTTCGGTCGCCCACATCGTATCGACCTTGGCGGAAAACACCGCTTCGGGCGACGCAATCGCCGAAGGCCGATGGTCGACGTCGGCTTGACCGGTGGCCGGCGGGCCGCCCGGCGCGGGGGGCGGGACGGGGTCGGCAAGGCCGGCGACATCAAAATTGGCGCCCATGGTGACCACGCGGCCAATGCGGCCCGGATAACGCATGGCCAGGTCAAGGGCGATGATACCGCCATCGCTCCAACCCACGACATCGGCCTTGGCGATGTGCAGTTGGTCCATCACGCCGATCATGTCGTCGGCCATGTCGGCGTAGTGGAGCGGCCCCGGTCCATCCGTGGACCGGCCGTGCCCACGACTGTCGGGCGCGATCACCAGATGATCGGCCGCCAGCGCGGCGATCTGATAGCGCATGGACTCCAGCACGCCCTTGCCGCCATGCAGAACCAGGACCGGCTGCCCCTTGCCAAAGGTCTCATAGTAGATGCTCACGCCGTCGACATTCGCACGGCGGCCGCCATGTCCTTGGCCCGACAGGGTTTTCCAAACGTAGAAGCTTGGCGCGCCCTCGTTCGCCCGGTCAAAGCCGCTCCAGGCGACCATTAGTGCGATGATCGCCGCGCCGCCCGCGGCGATCCACATCCACCTCATCTTCGCCAACGCCCCCCGCCGCAAACCTTTTGTTGGCGTTCACCGACCCGCCGGCTCGCCGGTCGCCAGATTGGCGTCGCTCAGGGTCTCGCGCCGCGCCCGGTCGTCGGCGCGCCGCAGGGGGTGGCCCCAAAATCGCCAAATCGACCAGAACGCCCCGACCGCGCAGCTGATGTTAATGATCACCTCCATCCGCAGGCCGCCGTCCTTAAACAGAAAGACCGGCGAATAGAGGCCGTGGGTGAGGTTAAAGGAGATGTCGATCAGGGCCAGGAAACCCAGCGCGCCGCTGCCGACCAGGCCGAACAGCACCGCCTTGGCGTCGCGCCCGATCAGATAGAAGGCCGCCAGAGCGGACGTGACGGCGACGAACAGATCCGCCAGCGGGAAGGCCGACTGAAAACCCAGATAGACGGTGGTGAACTGGATCAGATCCGGATTAGTCAGATTATGCACAAAGTTGGGCATGGTCAGATCGCTGTGGAAGAACGCGACCCAATAGGCGCACACCAAGCCCGCTACGCCGATCGAGAGGACCCCGGCGTGGATTTTATCCGCCAATGTGAGTTTTGCCGGGGCCATCAGGCCGCCCATCCGCTGGATATGACCAGCCGGGAAATGGCGACGGTGAAGACCGGGACAAAGCCCCAGGCCACGCCGACGAAGGCGGCTTTGTCGATCGACCGCTCTATGCCCAGCAACGGCCGGTCCGGCCAGATCGAGCCGCGCCACCAGTATTCGTTCAAACCTTCGACGAGGATGCCCACCACGGCGCCGACCATGAACAGGACCGGCGCGATGCTGAGGAACATCTGGCGTCCGCCAATCACCCAGCCGACCCCCAATCCCTCCACGATCCCGAAGGTCACCAGGATATTGAGCAGCAGGAACGTCCGCGACCGGTAGGTCCACAGTCCGAATATCATTGCCGCGCCCTCGGCGCAGGCGCCGATGGCCAGGGCGGTCAGGAAGCACAACAGGGGCAGGTTTGTCAGCAAGCCGCACCAAATGTGAGATGACATGGCCCAACGCGCGGCGGTCGATTGTCCGCCGGTTCGGGCCCCAAGGACGTTTCACAGAGCGTTACTCCCCCCAATTAACGCCCGCAAGGATCAATGTTTCCCAGGCTTCGTGAAGAAATCGTAACGCTCGACGCGCCGGACTTGGGTATTTCGTGGCGGTTCAATCATGCGTTGACCCGCACTTTCAACATTGACGCCGCCAAAGGCCATCCGCCACATCATTGGTCATGACCGACCCCACCGGACTGGTTCGCGGCATCGAAATTCAGGCCGCCGGCTGCACGGCGCTGGGATCGCCGTTTTCAGGCGTCTTGCTGACCGCCATGGCAGGGGACGTGACGGCGCGAGGGCCGTCGTCGCGGCTGTTCGAGCCTTGGCTGGGCGCATCGACCCGCGCCGTGCTGGAGGCCGCGGCGCCGTTGCGTCTGCTGGGCGCCCTGCACGACCTGGTCCTGAGCGGCGCGGCCCCGGCGCTGGCGGCGACCTACCCCAGGTCCGGCGCGCCGGGCGATGCGGATGCGGCCTGGCCTCAGGTGCTTGCGGCGATGGATACCGAACGGCCACGCCTCGAGGCCTTCATGACCCACGAGCCACAGACCAACGAAGTGGGCCGCGCGGGCGTCCTGCTGGCCGGCTTTCTGACCCTCGCGCAAGAGACCGGCCTGCCCCTGCGCTGCTTCGAACTGGGGGCGAGCGCGGGGCTCAACCAGCAATGGGATCACTTCCGCTATGAGCTGGCGGGCGCCGGGGCGTGGGGCGATCCGGCGGCGCCGGTGGTGATCGACGTCGACTGGCGCGGCGCGGCGCCGCCGGTCGGCGCCAAGGTGTCGGTGCTCAGCCGCGCAGCGTGCGACCGCAAGCCGGTGGATCTGACCGTCGCGGCGGCCCGCCGGCGCCTGCGCGCCTATGTCTGGGCCGACCAGCCCGACCGCCTGGCCCGGCTGGACGGCGCCATCGACGCCGCCCTGGCGGCCGGGACGAAGGTGGAGGCCGAGGACGCGGTCGCCTGGACCCGCCGCCGGCCCGCGCCGGCCGTCGGCGCGGCGACGGTGCTCTATCATTCGGTCGTCTGGCAATACATGCCGGCGGACAGCCAGGCTGCCCTGACCGAGGCGATTGACGCCCACGGCGCGGCGGCGCGCCCGTCCGCACCATTCGCCTGGCTGCGGATGGAACCCGACCAAACCAATCTGGCCGCGATGGAGCTGCGGTTGACCCTGTGGCCGGGCGGCGACGAGCGGCGGCTGGCGTTTGTCCACCCGCATGGCGCCTGGGTGGAGTGGCTCTAAATTGGCCGACCCTGTCGACGCTTCGCGTCCGGCGCGGGAGCGTAGCCAAGGCCGCCGAACCGCGTTACCAATTTGACCATGACCACCGAAGCCGTCCCCCGCCCCATCAACCGCCTCGGCGTGTTGACGGCCAGCGTCGCCGTGATCGCCGTGATCCTGACCGCCTTCGCGGTGTGGGCGTTGCGGCACGTGCTGACGCCGTTCATCCTGGCGATCTTTCTATTGTTGCTGATCGGCGGTCTGGAGGCGGCGTTGAAGCGCCGAACGCCTTTGCCGGCGCGCGCCGCCCTGCCGGTCGCGATCATCGCGGTGGTGGCGTTCTTCGGGCTGGCGCTGTGGATCATTGTCGACAATGTCGCGGCGATCGTCGGCGAAGCGAGCCTGTACGCCACGCGGGTGGACGTCTTGTTGCAAATGGGCGCGGAGAAATTGGGGGTCGAGACCGCGCCGACGTTCGCCGGGCTGATCCACCAGGCCAATCCCGCCAAATATGTCGGCCTCGTCGCCGGAACGGCCGGGCAGCTGGTCGAAGGCGCCGTCTTTGTCCTGATCTATCTGGGTTTCATGCTCGCCTCCCGCAAAGGCTTTCATGACAAGGTCGACGTACTCTTCGGCGACGGCAATTCAGAAGCCCTGTCGATCATCGGCCGGGTCCAGAACGGGGTCGAGAGCTATGTCGGCGTTCAGACCCTTGTCGGCCTGATGCTGGCCTCGGCCTCGGCCCTGGTGATGGCCTTCGCGCACTTGCCGCATGTGCTGTTCTGGGCGTTCGTGATTTTTCTGGCCAATTATATTCCCGCCATCGGCGCGGCGATCGGGGTGATGCTGCCGCCCCTGTTCGGCCTGCTGGAACTCGACGCGGCGTGGGTGTCGATCGCCATGCTGGCCGGCCTGGAGGCGGTGCATTTCTCCGTCAGTCAGGTCGTGGCGCCGCGCATGCAGGGTCACAGCCTGAACATCGATCCGATCGTGGTGCTGCTGTCGTTGGCGTTCTGGGCGATCATCTTCGGCGTGGCCGGCGCCTTTCTGTCGACGCCGCTGACGGTGGTGGTCATGGCCATCTGCGCCCAGTTTCCCGGCAGTCGCGGCATAGCGGTCCTGCTGTCGGCGGACGGCAAACCCTACGCGCGATAAGCGGCGGCTTTGCGCGCGCGTTTCGCCCCTGTTAGGTAGGCGCGCGCTTCATTTTTGCGGACACGAGTGATCCATGGACGAAGACTTTCAAATGCCCGTCGGCCAGCTGATGGCCGGCAAGCGCGGCCTGGTGATGGGCGTCGCCAATCGCAACTCCATCGCCTGGGGCATCAGCGCTCAGTTGGCCGCTCAGGGCGCGCAGATCGGTCTGGCCTATATCGAGGCCAACGAAAAACGGGTTCGGCCGCTGGGCGAAAGCATCGGCGCCGGTCTCTACACGACCTTTGACGCCGGCAGCGACGAGTCGATGGCCGCGGCCTTCAAGGTGGTCGAGGATACCTGGGGGACGATCGATTTTCTGGTCCACGCCATCGCCTTCGCCGACCGCGACCATATGAAGGGCTCGTTTGTCGAGAACACCACGCGCGCCGGTTTCGCCCGGGCCTTGGACGTGTCCGCCTACAGCTTCGTCGACGCCGCCCGCCACGGCGCACGGCTGATGCCGAACGGCGGCTCGATGATCACCCTGACCTACCTCGGTTCCGAGCGCGCCATCCCCAACTACAACGTTATGGGCGTGGCCAAGGCGGCACTGGAGGCGGCCACCCGCTACATCGCCCGCGATCTGGGTCCGCAAGGCATCCGCGTCAACGCCATTTCTGCCGGCGCCATGCGCACCCTGTCGCTGGCCGGCATCTCCGGCGGGCGTGGCATGCTGGCCCAGGGCCGCGCGCTCAGCGCGTTGAAGGAAGACACGTCGATGGAAGGCGTCGCCGGCGCGGCGCTGTGGCTGCTCTCCGATCTGGGCCGTTCGACCACCGGCGAAATCGTCCACGTCGACGCTGGCTTCCACATGATGGGCCTTGCCAGCGAAGAGGACGCTTAACTCCGCGATGGCCGGCACCCCCGACGCGGATGTGATCATCGCCGGCGCGGGCATCGCGGGAGCAACCTTGGCGTTGGCCCTCAATGGCGCCGGCCTCAAGATCATCCTCATCGACCCGCAGCCGTTCAGCGTCCAGCTGGAACACACGTTTGACGGTCGGGCGAGCGCCATATCGTTCTCCGCTTTTCGCCAATGGCGGGCGCTCGGCGTGGCGCCGCTGCTGGAGCCGCACGCCCAGCGCATCGAGCAGATCCTCGTCACCGACGGCCGGGCGCCGGGCGCGTCGTCGGGCTCGCCCAGCGCCGTCTGGCTGCGCTTCGACGCCGCAGAGATCGCCGATCGCTGCGACGGCGAACCGCTCGGCTATATGCTGGAAAACCGCCAGATCCGCGCCGGCCTGTCGCGGGCGCTTGAAGACGCCGGCATAGAAGTGCTGACGCCGGCGCAGGTCGACACCGTGGATGCGTCCGGCGGTTGCGCGATCGTCCGGCTCGCGGACGGGAGTGTCCTGCGCGCCGCCCTCGTTGTCGGCGCCGACGGTCGCGGCTCGCGCGTGCGCCGCGAAGCCGCCATCGGCGTGACCGGCTGGGATTATCCGCAGTCCGGCGTGGTCGCCACGGTTAGCCTTGAGCGCGACCACCATGGCGTCGCCTATGAACACTTCCTGCCGTCCGGGCCGTTCGCCATTTTGCCGCTCACCGACAAACGCGCCAGCCTAGTGTGGACAGAGAGCCCCGCGCGCGGCGCGGCGCTGAAGTCCGCCCGCCTGGAAGTGTTCGAGGCGCATCTGCGCCGGCGCTTTGGCGATTTCCTGGGCGATATCGGCGTCGTCGGACCGCGGTTCGTCTATCCCCTGTCGCTGCAGTTGGCCGACCGGCTGACCGCGCCGCGCACCGCCCTGATCGGCGACGCCGCCCACGCCATCCATCCCATCGCCGGCCAGGGCCTGAACATGGGCCTCAAAGACGCCGCCGCCCTGGCGCAGGTGTTGATCGAGGCGCTGCGGCTGGGCGAGGATATCGGCGCGGAAACGGTTTTGGAGCGCTACGCGCGCTGGCGCGGCGTCGACAACATCGGCGTGGCGCTCGCCACCGACGTGTTCACCCGCCTGTTCTCCACCAACAACCCCCTCGTCCGCGCCGCGCGTGACATCGGCGTCGCCGCCGTCAACCGCATCGCCCCCGCCCGCCGCTTCTTCATGACCGAAGCAGGCGGCGCGGTGGGGGATCTGCCGAGGTTGTTGCGGGGCGAGGCGCTTTAGGGTGCGCGATCTCATCCGCCGCCATGAACACGGCGGCCCGACTACCGCCTTGAATGAGCGTCCGGGGATATACACTCCTATCCATATATTCCGGACCATATTCAAAATTGATGGAAAATTAGAGATGGAAATAATATCAGTAGACAAAGGTAATTCTACAGTAAAAATTGGCTTCAAGTTGAAAGAAATAAATTATCTATTTTCGTGCGTCAACGAAACGTGCAACGGCGTACATATCGGAGATTGGGAGTTTGAAACAAGAATTGGATATCCACGCGCCGGCGGCGAGCCCCTCATGGACGGACTTGCCGAAGCCCGCCAGGGTCTGACTGCGGAGCCGCAGAAATAAAATAAGTGGAGTTCGGGACCGGAGTAACTCAAACGCGAACGCCCCCTACTCCCCCTCCTCCAACGCCCTCGCCTCTTCCGGCAGCATGATCGGCACGCCGTCGCGGATCGGATAGGCGAGGCGGGCGGATTTGCTGATCAGTTCGGCCGCTTCGCGGTCATAGACCAAGGTCCCGTGGGTGACGGGACAGACGAGAATTTCCAGCAGGCGCGGATCCAAGGCGAGGGGGGCGGTGTCGGTCATTGGGGCGGCCTACTGCATGAACGGCTTGGCGTCATCATCATCGTCGTCGTCGAAGTCGGCGGCGGCGATCTCCATCAGGGCGGCCAGGGCGACGCGGCGTTCCTCCAGATCGGGCGCCTCAAGCAGGGCCTGTTTCTCCACCGGCGCGAACGGCAGCGCCATGCACAGGCTGTTGATCAGGGCCGGCGCCGGCGCGGCGGTGACCACGTCCCACTCCACGCCAAGGCCCCGGCGATCGAGGTAGCGGCGCAGGAGGGTGAGGAACGGCCCGCGTTCAAACTCCACCCCGTCGTCATCCGCCGCCAGATCAGCGTCGTAGCGGCCGAAATAGGCGCGCACCTGGCGATAGGGCTTGGCCTCGTCCACTTCCTCGCCGACCTGAAAGCGGCACAGGCCGGTCAGGGTGATCAGGTATTTGCCGTCGCCGGTCTCTGAATAGCTGGTGACCCGGCCGGCGCAGCCGACCTGGGCCAGGGTCGGCGCGCGGCGATCCCCATGGCCGCGGGTTTGCACCATGCCGATCAGCCGGTCGCCGGCCATGACGTCGTCGACCATGTTCAGATAACGCGGCTCGAAGATCTGCAACGGCAGGACGCCGTGCGGCAGCAGCAGGGCGCCGTCCAGGGGAAACACCGGGATCACCATCGGCAGATCGGCCGTCTTGCGGTAAGGGCCGCCGGGCATGCGGGCGTCTCCTTCGGCTTCTTAGGAAAACAAGATCGACGACAGGCGGCGGCGGCCTTGTTTGGCGACCTCGGACATTGGGCCGGCCGCCTCGAACACGGTCAAGAGTTGCGCGCGCGCCGCGCCGTCGTTCCAGTCGCGATCGCGTTCGATCAGGTCCAGCAGATGATCGGCCGCCGCGTCGAACTTGCCCTTGGCGGCGAGGGCCTTGGCGAGTTCAAGACGAGCCTCATGGTCGTCGGGATCGGCTTTCAAGCGGGCCTCCGCTTTGGCGGTGTCCGAGGGCGCGGCGGCGGCGAGGGTCAGGGCGGCGCGGACGCTTTCCAGATCGGCGTTCTTGGCTCCCGGCGGGGCCATGGCGGCGACCTCGGCGGCGCGCTCAAGATCGTCGCCAACCAGATAACAGCGCGCCAGGCCGCCGATGGCGGTCAGATTGTCGGGATCCAGTTGCAGCGCCTGGGCGAAACCTTGCGCGGCCCCGCCGACGTCGCCGAGGTCCAGCGATTCCTTGGCCATGCCGAGGAACTCATCCACCTCCGAGGCAGGCGCCGAGGCCGACAGCTTGTCCACGAAGGTCTTGACCTGGCTTTCGGGCAGAGCGCCCTGGAAAGCGTCGACCGGCTTACCGTCCACAAAGGCGTAAACCGTCGGGATGGACTGGACGCGCAGCTGGCCGGCGAAGCTGGGGTTCTTGTCGATGTCGATCTTGACCAGCTTCACCTTGCCCTTGGCGGCGGCGACGGCCTTTTCCAGGGCCGGCGTGAGCTGCCGGCACGGCCCGCACCAGGTCGCCCAGAAATCGACGATGACCGGTTGGGTTTTCGACGCCTCGATGACATCGGCGACGAAGGTGGCGTCCGAGCCCTCCATGATCAGGTCGGCGGGCGCGGCGGCGGGACTGGTTTCACCGATCAGGGACATGAATGGACGGCTCGACTGCGCAAGAGGACGTAACGCCCCCTACATGGTCGACCGCATGGCCCGTGGCAACGCCGGAGGAGCCGCGCGGTGGGATTTTTGATTTCAAGCGCCTACGTCCCGGGGCTTTTTGACCTTGGTTTTCTTCTTTTTGGCCGGCTTGGCCGCCTTGGCCGGTTTGGCCTCGGTCGGCGCGTCGGCGGCGCCGGCGAGGATGGCGAGGGTTTTGAGCAGGGCTTCGCGTTTCTTGGGCGCCAGAAGCGCGAGCAGGCGCTCGTCGGCGCGGGCGGCGGCGGCGGCGCCGACGTCCAGGGCGGCGCGTCCCGACGGCGACAGGCGCACATTGTTGGCGCGCGCGTCGGTGGCGGAACGTTCGCGCTCCAGCAGGCCCTTGGCGATCATCCGTGCCACCAGATCGGCCAGGGTCGAGCGGTCTATGCCCGTCGCCCGGACCAGATCGTTCTGGGTGGTGCCGTCAACAGCGCCGGCGGCGGCCAGGACGGTGAATTGCCGCTGGGTGATGGCCGCTGGTCCCGCCGCCTCGGCGTGGAAATCCAGCGCCAATTGCAGGGCGCGGTGCAGCAGATGGGTCGCCGATGCGTTCAGACCGTCCCGCGCCGTCTTGTTTTTGTTCTTGGACATGACATTCACCTATCGCCTACGATCCGTCCCGATCGTCCATAGGCGCGATTAACGACGATTTCACGACAGACCATCCGTGAACGGTTGCAGTCAAGGGTGGTTCCGACGTTGTGGTCAGGCACTCGGTTCGGTGTGATCCTCGGCGCCATGCGGACGGTTGTGCTTGAGCAGGTACGGTGTCTGCGCCAAGGCGAACACCAGGGCGGCGGCCATGACCGCGCCGCGGAAAATTCCCCAGTCGTGCGCCGTCTGCGTTCGGCGAACGATCTCATTGCCGATCGCGCAGGCCCACCAGAACAGGCCGTAGCGGATCGTCAGCACCCGCCAGGCGTGGTCGGGCAGATCAAACGCGCCGCCCAGAAGCGCCTTCAGCGGATTCTTCTTCAGGGCGAGACCGATGAACAGGGCCGCGCCCAGCAGGCCGTCGACGATGGTCATCTTCATCTGCAGGATGTCGTTGCGATGGAAGAACAGACTTGCGCCGCCGAACAGGATGGCGAGGCTCCCGCCGACCGCCGGAATCGGCGCGATGCGTCGCTCCACGATCAGACCGGCGGCCAGGGCCAGCGCCGATCCGGCGACCAGGAACCAGGTCGCGAACGGAAAATCGCGGGTAATCAAAAGCACGGCCAGCCAGACAAGGCCCGGCCCGCCGTCGATGACGTGGCGCACCCATGGCGGCGCAGGCGCCCGATCAGCCATAGGCCGGCTCCTCCAGGCCCACCAGCGAGCGGGAAAAGGCGCGGGCGTCGAAGGGCTGAAGGTCATCGATCCCTTCGCCCACCCCGATCAGCTTGATCGGCGAATCCGACGCCTGAGCCACCGGCACCAGCACCCCGCCGCGCGCCGTACCGTCCAATTTGGTCATGACGATGCCGGTGACGCCTATGGCGTTGCCAAACACGTTTTCCTGGGCGAGGGCGTTGCGCCCCACCGTCGCGTCCAGAACCAGCAGCACCTCATGCGGCGCATCCGGATCGATCTTGTGCAGAACGCGGATCATCTTGGTCAGTTCGTCCATCAGGCCCTGTTTGTTCTGCAACCGCCCGGCGGTGTCGATGAGGAGAACGTCGTAGCGTTCGGCCCGCGCCTTCTCCAGCGCGTCGAAGGCGAGGCCCGCGGCGTCGGCGCCCGTCGGTCTAGAAATGAAGTCCGCGCCAGATCGTTCCGCCCATACGCCCAATTGCTCCACCGCCGCGGCGCGAAAGGTGTCGCCCGCCGCGATCAGCACCTTGGCGCCGCGCTCGGTCAGGTCGGCGGCGATCTTGCCCAGGGTGGTGGTCTTACCCGAGCCGTTGACGCCGATGAACAACACGACGTTGGGACGCGGACCGCCAAGCGGATCAAACCGGCCTTCGCGCGGAATCAGCTCTTCGGCGATAGCCTGCGCCAGGGCTTCCTTGACCTGGATTTCGGTCGACGATTTGCCGAAGCGCTGGACGCCGAAGGCCTGGGCGATCCGCGCCGCCGCCTGCGGTCCGAGATCCGCCTCGATCAGCATTTCTTCCAGGGCGCCGAGCTGGGTCTGGTCGAGCGGGCGGGCGACCAGGACCTGGGCGACCTGGTCGGTCATCTGTTTGGAGGTGCGCGACAGGCCTTCGCTGAGGCGCGACAACCAGCCGCGTTTGGGTTCGGTCATGCAACAAGGCTCCAGGCGCCAAGCCGCGCGCGGCGGCCGTCATGCCCTGTCGCGGCGCCGGTGATCAAGGTCCCGGGCGCGACGTCGTCGTCGAAGGCGATCTCGGTGAAGTCTTCGGCGCGGGCCTGACCGGGGCGCTCAGCCAGGGCGACAATCCGCTGACCGATCTGGCGATCAAGATGGCGGCAGAGCGCGGCGTCGCCGGCGGCGCGCAGGCGTGCGGCGCGGTCCTTGACCAACCCGCGCGCGATCTGCGGCATGCGCGCGGCGGGCGTTCCTGGCCGGGGGCTGTAGGGAAAAACGTGCAGGAAGGCGAGATCGGCCTCGTCGATCAGGGCTAGGGTGTTCTCAAAGGCCTCGTCGCTCTCGGTGGGAAATCCGGCGATCAGATCGGCGCCGAAAGCGGTCTCGGGGCGGACGCGCCGCACCGCCTCGATCAAGTCCAGCGATTGCTCACGCGAATGGCGCCGCTTCATGCGCTTGAGGATCAGATCATCGCCGGCCTGCAGCGAGAGATGCAGGTAGGGCATCAGGCGCGGCTCGTCGGCCAAACACGCCATCAGGTCGGCGTCGATCTCGGCGGCGTCGATAGAGGAGAGGCGCAGGCGCGGCAGGCGCGGCACGCCCTTCAAAATCCGCCGCACCAGCAGCCCCAGCGGCGGCGCGCCCGGCAGGTCGGCGCCCCAGCTGGTCAGGTCGACGCCGGTCAACACCACTTCATTGTAGCCGGCGTCGCTCAGGCGGCGCACCTGATCGACCACGCCGCCGGCTGGAACCGAACGCGAATTGCCGCGCCCAAAGGGGATGATACAAAACGTGCAGCGGTGATCGCAGCCGGTCTGGATCTCGACATAGGCCCGCGCCCGCTCGGCGAAGCCGGCCACCAGATGCGGCGCCGTCTCGCGCACCGCCATGATGTCGCTGACCCGCACCCTCAGGGCCTGTTCGGTGAGGGCGCCGGGCGCGGACTTTTCGGCGTTGCCGAGCACCAGATCGACCTCTTCCATGGCCGCGAAGGCGCCCGGATCGATCTGCGCCGCGCAGCCGGTGACGATCAGCCGCGCGCCCGGCCGTTCGCGCCTGGCCTTGCGGATCGCCTGGCGCGCCTGGCGCACCGCCTCGCCGGTCACCGCGCAGGTGTTGAACACCACCGCGTCGCTTAACCCGTCGGCCGCCGCCCGCTCGCGGATCGCCTGTGACTCCAGCGCGTTCAACCGACACCCGAAGGTGACGACGTCGACGCCGGTCGTCTGCCCAGTTGGCTTAATGTGTGATCCGTCGGGCATGGGTCCAGGGAGTTTTATCGCGCGCGACTTGGCCGCCGCGGGCGTCCTATCAGAAACCCGCGCCGACCGCGACCTTAAGGGTCGGAGCGCCGGGGTTATCCCTTCCCGGCCACAAAGGCCCCGAAGGCGTCCCGGTAGTCGCGATGCCAGCGCGACAGGGGTGGGCGGTTGTCGATGATGTCGTGGGCGGCCCAGGCCATGCGCGCGTCATCGAGCGCGCGCGGCGTGTCGTTGTCGGGGCAGAGGATGTAGAAATCGCCGGCGCTCACGCGCTCCAGCATGAAATCCACCACCTGCGGCGCCGTCCAGGCGCCCGGCGGCTTTTCGGCGATGCGACGGCGGATCATGCCGGTGTAGGTGAAACCCGGGATCAGCAGATGGGCGCTGACCCGGCAGCCCGGCGTCTCGCGCAGGGTGTGCTGCAGGCCCTCGGTCAGGACCTTGATGGCCGCCTTGCTGACGTTATAGGCGGTGTCGCCCGGCGGGGTCGTGATGCCCTGTTTGGAGCCGGTGTTGATGATCACCGCTGGGCGGTCCTGATCGATCATCGCCTGCGTGAAGACCTGCACGCCGTTGATCACGCCGCCGAGGTTGACGGCGAGGAGTTTGGCCCAGCGGTCGGGCTGCTCGAAGGCGTGACCGCCGCCGCCAATGCCGGCGTTGTTCATCAGAACGGCGACATCGCCGAACCGCGCGAACGCCCGTTCGCGCAGACGGATCAGCTGAGCGGGGTCGGCGACATCGGTCTGGATGGCCTCGACGCCGGCGCCGTCGCGGGCCTTTTCGCGCACCGCGCCCGCCGCCCGCCACAACTGGTCGCCGCCAAGGTCCGCCATGACCACATTGAGGCCCAGGCTCGCGAAGGTCTGGGCCGCAGTCAACCCGATGCCATCGGCGGCGCCGGTGATCACCGCGGTGCGGCCAGCGTCGAAGACTTCGTGAAAACGCGATTCGCCGGCCATGGCCTAGGCGCGCAGCCGCTCCGCGTGGCCGTGGGCGATCGGGTCGTCGACGTCGAGCCAGAAGCGCTCGCCGATGTCGTGGGTGCGGGCGAGACCCAGCGGCGCCAGGCGCAACATGCCGGCCGATATCGAACCGGGACCGCCGGCGGCGTGGTCGTCCGCGATCGCGCGCACCAAGCCCCTGGTCGCGCAGAACAGGCCGGTGTCGAAGGCGTTGTAGGCGCCAATCAGCTTGCCGATATCCAGGATCCGGCTGTCATCGTCGGTCAGCACGCGGGTCACGTCCTCGAGATCGACCAGGGGATTATCCATCCGGCGATCCACCGCCAGCACCACGCCGCCGGGCAGTTTGGGCGCCGCCAGCAGGTCGCGCAGCAGGCCCGGCTCGAACAGATGATCGGACATCATCAACACGAACTCTTCGCGCAGCACCGGCTCGGCGGCCGTGACCGACAGGCCGTTGGAGAGGGTCCATTCATCGTTGCGGACGGTCTTGATCGACACGTGCTTGCGCTTGGCCAGCTTGGCCAAAAACGCTTCCAGGCGGTCGCCCTCATAACCGGTGACGACCACGAATTCGGTGACGCCGGCCTGGCCCGCGCTGTCGATGGCGCTTTCGATCAGCGGGACGCCGGCAACCTTGGCCAGCGGCTTGGAGACCGCGATCCCCCGCAGCCGCGTTCCCATGCCGGCGGCGACGATCAGGGCCTGGACCGGGGCGCGTTTCACTGGGCGGCGACGCGGCTCTGCGTCTCGATGAAGACTTCGGTCATCCGGCTCGCCTCGTCATCGGTGAATTGCAGGGGCGGATGCTTGCAGAAAAAGGCCGACGGGCCGATCAGCGCGCCGCTGAGGCCACGATCCAAAGCCAGTTTGCAGCAGCGGATGGCGTCGATCACCACGCCGGCCGAATTGGGCGAATCCTCCACCGACAGGCGCACTTCGATGTTCATCGGCACATTGCCGAACAGGGCGCCTTCCAGCCTAAGGAAACACAGCTTGTTGTCGTTGAGCCACGGCACATAGTCGCTGGGACCGACGTGGATGTTTTCGTCCGCCAGACGGGCGGCCATGACCGATTGCACCGCCTCGGTCTTGGAGATCTTCTTCGACATCAGCCGGCCGCGGTCCATCATGTTCATGAAGTCGGTGTTGCCGCCGGTATTGAGCTGATAGGTCCGGTCCATGCGCACGCCGCGCTGGCGCATCAGATTGGTCAGGGCTCGGTGGACGATGGTGGCGCCAAACTGCGCTTTCACGTCATCGCCGATGATCGGCAGGCCGCGCGCCTTGAACTTCGCCTCCCACTCGGGGTCGCTGGCGATGAACACCGGCATGCAGTTGACGACGCCGACCCCCGCCTCGAGCGCACACTCGATATAGAACCGCGTCGCGTCTTCAGAGCCGACCGGCAGGAAGTTCACAAGCACCTCGGTGCGGGTCGCCTTGAGCGCGGCGACGACGTCGGTCCTACTGGGCTCGGCGGCCTTTGAACGCACGAAACTGCGATCGGGCGGCATGTGCTCCATGTGGTCGGCCATGCCGTCGAGCACCTTGCCCATGCTCACCTTCACGCCCGCCGGGGGCACTTCGGCGAACACGGCGGTGCAATTGGGCTTGGCGAAAATGGCCTGGGCTAGGTCGGTCCCGACCTTGCGTTCGTCAATGTCGTAGGCGAGGACAAATTCCATGTCCGTGGGGGAATAACCCCCAAGGTCCCAGTGCATCAGGCCGGCGCTGTCGTTGGCGACTTTATAGTAGGCGACGCCCTGCACTATCGAACTCGCGCAATTGCCTACTCCAACAATCGCCGCGCGAATCTTATTCATCAGTTTTTCCTTCGGGGAGAATTCTTGGTGTGTGGCGCCGCGCGCGCCCCGACGCGCGCGACGTATCGATTGATAAGTCCAAAAGGACGGTGAATAGGCTAACCCCGGACGTCCGCCGTCACAAGACTGCCATACAAGATACCCTTAGGAGCCAAAGCTCGTCGTGAAATCAAGTCCCCCTCTCATAATTGCTCCGCTTTCGGCGGCGCCGGGACGGCCTTTGGAGGTCGAGGAAGCGACCAACCGCTATCTGGTGCATCCGGTTTCGCGCGCAGTCGTTGATCGCCTGGTCAATACACGCGTGACTCCCAACCAGGTTTCCGTGGCCAGCGTGTTCGCCGCCGGCGCGGGGGCGCTTTGCTATTTGGTGATTCCCGGGCCGCTGGGGGCGCTCACCGGCGTCGCCTTTCAGTTTCTGTGGCACGTCCTCGACGGCGCGGACGGCGATCTGGCCCGCCGGACGGGGCGGGCCTCGCCGATCGGCGAACTGGTCGACGGGGTGTGCGACCACGTCAGCCAAGCCCTCGTCTATCTCGCCTTTGTCGCCCTTCTGCTGCCCACCCTGCACGGATGGGCCTGGCTCGTCGCCTCGGTGGCCGGGGCGTCGCACTTCATCCAGGCCAACGCTTATGAGACAGGGCGCAAGACCTATCGCCGGTGGGTCTACGGCGCCGCCTGGATGCGCCAGACGGCGGGCGCGGCAACCGGCGTCCAGGGTGCGCTGGCGGGCCTCTACATCGGCCTGTCGCGCCTGGTCAGTCCCGGGGAAACCGGGGTCGAGGCGGCGATGGAGACGTCCCTGGCGGCGGACGGCCCAGCCGCCGATCGGGCGCGCCTCATTTACGGCGAGCGCCTCGCGCCCCTGGTCAAGCGCAGCGCCGTTCTGAGCGGGAACAGCCGGACCATCGCCGCCTTCCTGAGCATGCTGGTCGGCAGTCCGTTGTGGTTTTTCCTGTTCGAGATCGTCGTGCTCAACCTCGCCGCAGTGATCATCGTCGTGGCGCGGGGCCGATGCAACCGCGCCGTGGCGGCGGCGCTGAAAGGGGATTAGGTTCTGTATTTATAATCTCCGCCAAGATCCGCATTTGGGCGATAGGCCAGTGACCGCGATCGACCCAAAGCGGCCCCAAGCACGAGCCGGGCGGCCTCTTGCGGACAGCAGAACTGCGCCCTAAAAAAGCCTGAGTAGTGTATGCGCGCGCCGGTGGGACGCGCTTGCTGGGAAAATCACGACCCCTAGATGGACATCACGGGTATGTCTGGCAAACTGCCGCTCCAGACGGTCGGATGGGCTGGCCATTTGGGGAATTACGATCATAAGGGACAAACGAGATGATCGCTATATCTTGCGCAAACTACCCGTCTGCTTACGCTTATGCCGCACCAACAGATAATGGGAAAACAAGGGCGGACGGAAAGGAGTTGTACAAGCTAGCGACGAAGTCACGACCAACAAAGAAGCTCGTCATCATTGGAGGGCTTCACGGTATGAATACAACCGGAGTCCCATGCGGGATGCAAGAGTTAGAAAAGCACGATCTCATAGCCCCTAATGGACTTGAATGGGCGAATCTTAACATCGTTAATGTTGGAGGGCAGAAGATATCATCTTTTGCCACCAAATATACTGCGATTAAAGGTATGCACGGTGAAGGAATTAATTTCATTTATAAGAACATAGCAAAATATTCCACTGACGGTTCAGCTTTGACGGATGAAAAACAGGCGGAAATATTTAAAATAATTAAGGATTACTGTAACAGCAATACATACATCGTCCTGTTAGCATGGTGCTTCTCCGGCGCTTGGGCGACAACAATCGGGCTCTGACCTGAGACGTTCGATTTGACAAGCATTGGATCGGTCGCAGGGGATGGTCGGGTGGCTATAGCTGGTGGTCTAAATCTGACACTTGGGGCCCGCCTTGCACTGTCGTACGGCCTGTGAAATCTCGCCGTGCGCCGTCGATGCAGCGAGAGCCGCCAGGAAGCCAAGGCTCGCCATGTTCCGCATCGAAAACTCCCTGAGGTCAAAGCAAGGCGTACCGGCTTTGAGCAATAAAGTCATTTTCGATCTTCCCGGTTAAGTCAGAAGCCAACGGCGAGATATTGGGGCCCACCCAATGTCCGGAGTCGGCGCAAAGCGGCCCAACGACTCGGGGTCGCCCAATGCTCGCTCGCCACCCTTCTCGGACGGTCCCAGAGTCCGCTTATCGGGTGATTGCCACACCCTTGCTCCGCATGCGGGGTCTAACCGGGCCCCGGCGTTTGTGAGTACGCGACCTACGCCGCTTCGGCCCCGAACTGAAGCCGCGCCAAGCGCGCATAAAGGCCGCCCTTGATGAGGAGTTCGGCGTGGCGGCCCTCCTCGACCACCCGTCCGGCGTCCATGACGACAATGCGGTCGGCCTCGAGCACCGTGGCCAGGCGGTGGGCGATGACCAGGGTGGTGCGTCCCGCCATCGCCTCATGCAGGGCGTGCTGAACCAGGCGTTCGTTCTCCGCGTCCAGGGCGCTGGTAGCCTCGTCGAGGAGCAGGATCGGCGAGCGGCGGATCAGGGCGCGGGCGATCGCCAGGCGCTGCCGTTGACCGCCCGACAGGGTCTTGGCGTGCTCGCCGATCAGGGTGTCGAAGCCGTGCGGCAGGGCGTTGATGAAGCCCTCGGCCTGGGCGGCCACGGCCGCGTGGCGCACATCTTCGAGAGTCGCCCCCTGACGTCCGAACATGATGTTGTCGGTCGCCGATCCCGAAAACAGCGGCGCCTCCTGGGCGACCAGGGCCATGCGCGAGCGCACCTCGCGCGGATCGGCGGCGGCCAGATCCACCCCGTCGATGCGTACGACGCCGGCGTCGGGGTCGTAGAAGCGCAGCAGGAGACGCAGGACCGTGCTCTTGCCCGCGCCCGACGGACCGACCAGAGCCACGCGCTCGCCGGGCCGCGCGCGCAGGGAAAAGCCGTTCAACGCCGGCGGTCCGTCGCGTCCGGGATAGGCGAAGGACACGCCCTCGAACGACACCTCGCCGCGCGCGGGTACCGGCAGGGGCGTGGGATGAACCGGCGCGGAGATCGCCGGGCGGGCGTCCATCATTTCGGCCACGCGCTCGGCGGCGCCCGAGGCCTTCTGGATCTGCCCCCACACCTCCGAAAGATCCTTGACCGCGTTGGCGGCGAAAAAGGCCAGGGCCAGCAACTGGAACAGGGCGCCGGCGGAAAGGCTATGCTCGACGATCACCGCTATGGCCGACTGATACAGCAGCCACAACATACCGAGGAATATCAGAGCGATCATCACCCCCGACAGGGCGCCGCGGGCCCGGATTTGGGCCAAAGAGGCGTCGAAGGCGCTCTCGACCGAAGCGTTGAAACGCCCGGCGACCGCGTCCTCCTGGCCGAACGCCTGCACGGTGTCGAGCGCGCCCAGACCCTCTCCGGCGTAGCCGATGGCTTCGGCGAAGCAGTCCTGCGCATGGACGCTCAACCGCTGCATGCTGCGACTGAGCAAAAAGACCGGGGTCAACAGCAGGGGCACCAGAAACAGAACCAGCCAGGCAAAGCTAGGGCTCACCACCACCATCCACACCAGCGCGCCGGCCAGAGTCACCATATTGCGCAGGGCGACCGGGATGACATTGCCGACGATGCCCTCGATCATGGTCATGTCGGTGGTCATGCGCGACAGCACCTCGCCGGTGCGCAGATTGAGAAAATGCGTCAGGTCGAGGCCAAGCACGTGGCGAAACACCTGCTGGCGCAGGTCGGCGACCACCCGCTCGCCAAGCTTGTAGAGGAAGTAGAGCCGCAGCCCCGTCGTCACCGCCAGGACCCCCGCGAGGCCGCCAGCCCACGAAAAGGTCCGAATCAATGAAGCCTTGTCCTGCCCGGCGAAGCCGCCGTCGATAACCAGGCGCGCGCCTCCGGTTAGGGCGAGCAGGGCGGCGGCGGAAACCAACAGGAACAACAGGCCAAGGCCGGCGTCCAATGGGTGCGCCCGCACAAACGGAACCAGACGCATCAACGGCCGAAGGTCGCGGTTCTTGTCGCGGCGCCAAGCATCGGCCAGGAATTCGTCCTTCATGACGGCGCCCAGACTGGGGCGTCCCGTCTTGGCCGACACAGGGGTGGGCTTGGCCGTCATTCAGATCCTTTGGGGCGGCGTACGCCCCCTCATAACCGATCAAAAGCGTCGCTACGCTCGACGCGCGGCGTCGTTATCGACTATCAGGTCCGCGCACTTTGTCGATGATGCGCCAAAACCCATACCGTGCCAGTATGGCGCATTATTCGACATTCTTTCGAATCTTTCGAGCGGACCCCTGATTTTGACCCCGACGCCCACCGCGCCTGATCGAACCATCCGACAGGGTGACTTCGCCACCATTTCCGCCGCGCTCGACTTCGCGGCCGAGCAAAAGACCGGCGTCAACATCCATTCGCTGCGCGGCGAACTGACCGAAGTGCTCTCTTACGCGGACCTCGCGGCGCAGGCCAGAGACCTGGCGGTTCGTCTCCTGGCGCTTGGCCTCGCGAGCGGCGATCGGGTAGCCCTCGCCGCCGAGAGCGACGGGGATTTCCTGCGCGCCTTCTTCGCCTGCCAGTACGCCGGCCTGGTGCCCGCGCCGGTCCCCCTACCCGCGCCGTTCGGCGGCAAGGACGCTTATGTCGCCCACGTCCGCCGCATGCTGATCTCCGCCGACGCCCGCGCCGCCTTGGCACCGGAGGCCTTGAGCGCATGGTTTAAGGAAGCGGGCGAAGGTCTGGGGCTGGCCTTGACCGGCACACTGGCGGACCTGCCCACCGCGCGCGGCGGAGCCCTGCCCACGCCGGACCCCGACGGCCTTTGCTATCTGCAGTTTTCCTCGGGAAGCACGCGCTTCCCCCTGGGTGTCGCGGTGACCCAAAAGGCTCTGATGGCGAACCTCGTCGCCATCGGGCGGGACGGCCTTGATGTGCGGGCGGCCGATCGCACAGTGACCTGGCTGCCACTCTACCATGACATGGGCCTGGTCGGCATGCTGCTGGCGAGCCTGGCCTTCCAGGTCTCGATCGATCTGTTGCCCACCGGCGCCTTTGTGCGCCGTCCGAGCCTGTGGCTCGACCTGATTTCCAAGCGCGGCGGCAGCATCTCCTATGCGCCGACGTTCGGTTACGACCTGGCCGCGCGGCGCGCCCAGACGTCCGCGACGACCGATCTCGATCTTTCAACCTGGCGGATCGCCGGTCTGGGCGGCGACATGATCCGACCCGAGCCGCTGCGCGCCTTCGCCGACGCCTATGCGGCGTCCGGCTTCGATCCACGCGCCTATGTCGCCAGCTATGGCATGGCCGAAGCGACCCTGGCCCTGACCCTATCGCCCGTGGGCGTGGGACTGCGCACGGACATCGCCGACGTTAATCGGCTGGAGCGCAACGCCATCGCCGGGCCCGCCGCGACGCCGAACGCCCGCACGCGCGAGTTCGCGCTTTGCGGCCCGGTCCTGCCCGGTCATCGGCTGGAAGTGCGCGACGAGGCCGGCGCGGTGCTGCCTGATCGTCGCGTCGGGCGGCTGTTCGCATCGGGTCCGAGCCTGATGAAAAGCTATTTCGGCGAACCGCAGGAAACCGCCAAGAGCCTCTCGCCGGACGGTTGGCTCGACACCGGCGATCTGGGATACGTGGTGAACGGCGAGATCGTCATCACCGGACGCGCCAAGGATCTGATTATCGTCAACGGCCGCAATGTTTGGCCCCAGGATCTGGAATGGACCGCCGAACAGGGCGTCGAAAGCCTGCGCAGCGGCGATGTCGCCGTCTTTTCCGTGGACGGCGGCGAAGAGCGGGTGGTCGCCTTGGTGCAATGCCGCACCCGTGACGAAGAAGCGCGCGCGCGGCTGAGCAAGGACGTCGCCAACCTATTGCGCGTCCGACACGGCCTGGACGTTCTGGTCACCCCGACCCCGCCGCACAGCCTACCGCAGACCTCATCGGGCAAGCTCAGCCGAACCAAGGCGAAGGCGCTGTACCTTGCCGGCGCTTTTGACGCGATGCCGGTCAAGGCGACAGCCTAGCACTCTTTATTTTTCGGCCGAGCACGGCTATCGAAGCGCTCTTGTCCCCCGAACGCGGCGGCGAATCACTGGCCGTTTGGCGTTTGGGCTGGAGTGCGTGGCTAGAGCCTTTCCGTCTCGAACGGACCCATTCGAGACGGATAAAAAGGCTCTAAATCGAATATTTGGAGCGTGACGGGCGGCGGAACCAGTATCCACTTCCGCCTGTCACGCTCTGGCGAAGGTTGAAGCTTGTGTCCTAAACCTGTTACTGTGCGGAAGGGGGGACGGCCTTTAGTCCCCGACAAGCCATGGGACTTTCAGGCCGAATGCAGTCAAATCACCGATTGGCGTTAGTGGAAAATAAAGACGCCGACCCACAAGCTCAGATGCGGGAGGATATCGCCTCCGTGTTCGAGCAGGTGTTGGGACATCCGGTCCAAATCACCGATCAGACCGACATTGTCGAAGACCTGGGAATGGATTCCCTGGGGGTGATGAATTTCGTCATGGCGATTGAAGATTTTTATGATATTTCGATCCCGCTCGATCGGATCGCCCAGATACAAACCGTGGCAGACCTGATTCACGCAGTTCAAGATCTGCGGAGCGGGACCCCGACATGACCATCCTCGCCAAACACGCCGCTTCGAAGCTCGTCTATGATTCCTTGAAGGAACATGGCGTCGATCCGGTCAACGTGCGCTTCGACAGCGTCCTGTCGCCCACCGAAGGCATGTTGCATGGTCGCCGCACCATCCTTTTGGGCACCAACAACTATCTGGGCCTCACCTTCGACCCCGATTGTATCGAACGGTCCGTAGAGGCGACGCGCAGCCAGGGCACCGGCACGACCGGCTCGCGCATCGCCAACGGCAGTTATGACGGGCACCTCAGGCTTGAAGAAGCCCTGGCCAATTTCTACGGTTGCCAGCACGCCATGGTGTTCAGCACCGGCTATCAGGCCAACCTCGGCATTTTGTCCACTCTGGTGGGGCGTGGCGATCACCTGATGCTCGACGCCGACAGCCACGCCAGCATTTATGACGGCTCGCGCCTGGGCCACGCCGAGGTCATCCGCTTTCGTCACAACAGCCCCGACGACCTCTACAAGCGCCTGCGCCGCCTCGAAGGCGTGCCCGGCGACCGGCTGATTGTCGTCGAAGGCATCTATTCCATGCTCGGCGACACCGCGCCGCTGAAGGAATTCGCGGCGGTGAAGCGCGAGACCGGCGCCTATCTGCTGGTCGACGAAGCCCATTCGATGGGGGTTCTGGGCGCCACGGGTCGCGGTTTGGCCGAAGCGGCCGGCGTCGAGGATGACGTCGATTTCATCGTCGGCACCTTCTCAAAGAGTTTGGGCAGCGTCGGCGGCTTCTGCGTCTCCAACAATCCTGATTTCGATATCCTGCGCGTGGTCTGCCGGCCGTACATGTTCACCGCTTCGCTGCCGCCCGGCGTCATCGGATCGACCTTGGCCGCCCTGGAAAAAGTGCGCAGCGAGCCGCAACTGCGGGTCAATTTGATGCGCAACGCCCACCGGTTGCATGATGGTTTGACGGCCCTGGGCTTCCAGACCGGTCCGGAAGCCAATCCCGTGGTCGCCGTGGCCATGCCCAATACCGAGACGGCCGTCCTGTTCTGGAAACTCCTGCTCGACAAGGGACTGTATCTGAACATCGCCATCCCGCCGGCGACACCGACCAATGTCTCCCTGCTCCGCTCCAGCGTCAGCGCGGCGCACACCACCCAGCAAATCGACACCGCGCTGGAGCTTTTCGCCGATGTCGGACGGCAACTGGGCTTCCTCACCGCTGATCGCCGTCGCGCCGGCGGGGTCGTCTAGACCCTGATGGCTTCGATGGCGCTCAGCGCGCCGACGAAATATAAAATGGCGTGGCGGCCCTCGATCCTCGACGGCTACATGCTGCGTATGCTGGCCATGCCGGCGCTAGGCGTATTGGGCGTGACCCTGGTCGCGTTTCTCCTCGAACAGACCCTGCGACTGATCAATGAGATGGCGTCGAACGGCGCGCGCCTGGGATACCTGTTCGGCCTGATCAGCAATCTGGTGCCCTATCAGCTGGGCCTGGCCCTGCCCGCTTCGTTTTTCGTCGCCATGTTCATCGTCATCGCGCGCCTGGACGAGGAGAGCGAGATCGACGCCATCCTCGCCGGCGGGATTTCGTTTGAGCGCATCGTTGCGCCCCTGGTCTTCGCCGGCGTCGTCTTGGGGCTGCTGAGCCTGCTGTTGGTCGGCTATGCGCAGCCGTACGCCCGGTTCGGCTATCGCGCCGTCCTCAACGCTGCCACCGACGCCGGCTGGACGGCGCGGCTCGACCCGCAGGTATTCATTCACGCCGGCCCCGATTTCGTGATCACGGCCGACGACGTCGACGCGAGCGGACGCAGCCTCAAGGGCGTCTTCATTCGCCGCAAGTCGGCGACCGGCGAGACGGTGGTTACGGCCACCAGCGGCCGCCTGGGTCTGCGCGCGGACAGCAAGACCACCGATCTGAGCCTAAACGGCGGCTTGATCCTCTCCGACGCCCCAGGCGGCGAACGATTGCTGCGCTTTGGCGATTTCGCCGATCACGAAGTGCTGAACAGTCGCGAGGTGCTGAGGCCCCGCGGCGGCGACGAGCAGGAGATGACCCTGCCGGAGCTGGTGAGCGAGAGCCAACGACCGGACGCCCTGATCCCCCAACGGGTTCTGCTCGCCGAGCTGTATTCGAGGCTGGCGAGGTCCCTGGCCATGCCCCTGCTGCCGCTCCTGGCGCTGCCCCTGGCGCTGGCCGCCAAGCGCGGGCGGCGCGCGCCGGGGATGATCGTCGGGGCGGTGCTCCTGGTCGCCTTCCACCACGGCGTCACTCTTTGCAAGAGCTTCGCCCAGAAGGGCGCCGTCGATCCGCTGCTGGCGATCGGCGGGATATTTGCGGTGATGTTGACGCTCGGGTTTTGGTTGTTCCTGTCCAGCCGCAAGCGACCCGGCGATACGCCGATCTCGGGCTTCCTCGCCCGCATTGACGGCTTGTTCCAGCGGCGCGGCGCCACCACGCCGGCGGCGATGCAGGCCAAGGGGTCCTTCAGCCTGTCGGCCTATCTGACGCGGATGATGGCGGTGCGTACGGCGGCGGCGGCGGCGGCCCTGATGGGCCTGTTGCAGTTGATCGATCTTCTGGAGCGCACCAGTGATATCCTCACGCGCGGCGGGCCGCTGGGGATCTTGCGCTATATGGCGCTGCGGCTGCCGTATATGTTCGGCGAGGTGGCGCCGTTCGCGGTGCTGGCCGGAGCGATTTTTACTTTCAGCCAGCTTGCCCGCAACAGTGAGCTGGTGGTGATGCGGATCACCGGCATGTCGCTATTCGAAATTTTTCGCCGGACCCTGCCGGTGGCCTTGTCCGTGGCGGCCTTGGACCTGGTCGTCGCCGATCAGGTGACCCCGCGCGCCCAACAGGCCCTGGCCAGCTGGTGGTCGGCCAGCGCCCCGGGACCGGTTGTCAAGGCGTCGGCGGCGCGCTGGTTCCATATTGACAACAATGTGGTCATGGTCCGCGCGGCGACGAGGGATGGGAATACCTTGCGCGGCGTTTCGATCTACGAGCGCGACGCGCAAAAGGCGCTGACGCGGCGGATCAACGCCGAGAGCGCGACAACGGAGGTCGGCGGCTGGCGACTGCACAACGCCGCCGTCACCGATCTAGGCGCCGCGCACGCCTCGCAGATGACGCTGGCGTCCATGGACTGGCGTAGCACCCTTAGCGCCGGCGACACCCGCCGCCTGTTCGCCGACTCCTATGAGATCACCTCGGGCACGGCCTATCGGTCCCTATTCGGCAAGGGTCCGGTGGACAAGAGCCCAAGCCAGTTCGAAACGCGGCTGTTTCGAACCCTGGCAGCGGGCGTGGCGCCGATCATCATGCTTCTGCTGGCGCTGCCCACGGCGCTGGGATACGCCCGCAGCAACCGCACCGGGCCGGTGATTTTTGGACTGGGCTGCGGCCTGCTCTATCTGGTGGCCGACGGATTGCTCACGGCCATGGGCCAAACCGGGGTTCTGCCGCCCCTCGTCGCGGCATGGGGCGCACCGGTCGGCTTCGCCGCCGGGGCGATCAGCATATTGCTTTACGCGGAAGGGTGAGGCCGCTCTTGACTACCGAGATCGAAATCATTGCGGTGGACGGCAAGGCCCTGCTGGAGCGGTTCATCCGCGTTCCAATGCGTCTCATGGCGGGCGATCCGCGCTATATCGCGCCCTTGATGTTTGAGCGTCGCGAAGCGCTTTCGGCCAAGCACAATCCGTTTTTCGAACACGCCGACGTGCAGTTCTGGCTGGCGCGCAAGGACGGCCGCGATGTCGGACGGATCAGCGCCCAGATCGACCATCTGGCGCGCACCGATCCGGCCGCGCCCGCCGGATACTTCGGCATGATCGCCGCCGAAGACGATGCGGACGTCTTCGCGGCCCTGTTCAAGACCGCCGAAGACTGGCTGCGCGCGCGCGGTCGCGCGCAGGTCCTTGGGCCGTTCAACCTTTCGATCAACGAGGAAGTCGGCCTGTTGATCGACGGCTTCGACAGCGCGCCGATGGTCATGATGGGGCATGATCCGGTCTATACCGCCGCGCGGATCGAGGCGCTCGGCTACGCCAAGGCTAAGGACGTGTTCGCCTACATCTCCGATATACCGGTGTTCACGCCGGGCGTGCAGGCGCGCCTGGAGCGGCCCCTGGCGCCCGGCGTCGTCCTGCGCCCGGTGCGCATGGACAAGTTCAACGAGGATGTGAACACTCTGGTGGAAATCCTCAACGACGCGTGGGCGGACAACTGGGGCGCGGCGCCGGTGACGGAGGCCGAAACCAAGCATCTGGCCGAGTCGATCCGGCTGATCCTTCACCCGCGCCTGGTCTGGTTCATTGAAATCGACGGCGAGGCGGCGGGATTCATCGTTCTTCTGCCCAACCTCAATGACGCGATCCATGATCTGAAGGGCAAGCTCCTCCCGTTCGGCTGGGCCAAGCTGCTGTGGCGCCTCAAGGTCAAGGGCGTGAAACGCGGCCGGGTGCCGCTGATGGGCGTCAAGCGCAAGTTCGCGCGCGACCCGCGCGGACGCTTCGCGCCCTTCGCCCTCGTCGACGCCATCCGCCGCGAAGGGGTCAAGGTGGGTATTACAAGTGCGGAATATTCTTGGATCCTCGAAGACAACGAACCCATGCGGCACATTCTCGAAAGCTTCACCGCGCGGGCCTACAAGACTTACCGCATCTACCGCAAAGACCTTGGCGCGGGCCTTCAAGCCACAAGCCAATATTCCAGCCGGGACGAGAACGATCATGAGAACATTTAAGTTGCGGGCGTTATCCCGCGCCCTCGGACTCTTGGCGCTGACGTTGGCCACGGGAACGGCCGCCGCGACGCCGATAAAAGTCAGGATCGCATCGGGCGTGCTCGTCGGCGAAACGACGGACGGCGTCACAACCTTCAAAGGCGTACCCTATGCCGCCGCGCCGGTCGGCGCCCTGCGTTGGGCCCCGCCGCAGGCCGCCGCGCCATGGAACGGCCCCCGCGCGGCGACGAAATTCGGCGCCTTTTGTCCGCAAAGGATCAACGCCGACGGGAAGCCCAACGAAGGCGGCGCCTTCGGCGCGACAAGCGAAGACTGCCTATTTCTGAACGTCGGGGCAGCCAAGGGCGCGGCCAAGGCGCCGGTCATGGTCTGGCTGCACGGCGGCGGAAACACCACGGGCGGGGGATCGCTGGGCGCCTATGACGGATCGGCTTTCGTGCGCGACGGCGTGATTCTGGTGACCATAAACTATCGCCTGGGCGCGCTCGGCTTCTTCGCTCACCCGGCCCTGACCAAGGCCGCCAAGGCCGATGAGCCCCTGGTCAGCTACGGGATCATGGACCAGATCGCCGCTCTCAAATGGGTCAGGCGTAATATCGCCGCCTTCGGCGGCGACCCGGACAACGTCACCGTGTTCGGCGAATCGGCCGGCGGCGCCGGCACCCTGGACTTGATCACGGCTCGCGCGGCCAGGGGCCTGTTCGCCAAGGCCATCATCGAATCGGGGTTGGGCTGGGCCGCGCCGATCCCCCTGGCAAAGGCCGAAACCCAGGGCGCGGCCCTGTCGGCCAAGGCCGGCGCGCCGGCGGACGCGACCGTTGAGCAATTGCGCGCCCTGCCCGTCGCCGCCCTGGCCGGCCTGTCGATGCCGGGCGGCGGCATGGTCACCGACGGCCGTTTGCTAACCGAATCGCCTAGCCAGGCCTTCGCCAACGGGCATGAAGCCCACGTGCCACTGATCATCGGCACCAACGACTATGAAGCCTCGCTGATGCGGACCTTCAAAATCCCGGCGGCGGCGGTGCTGACTGTGGCGCCGGCCTCGCTCAAGGCCGTCTACGCCGACGCCCCGACCGACGAGGCGAAGGCCGCGCAGCTGTTCACCGATTCGTTGATGGGCGCCCCAGCGCGTTGGGTGGCGGCCAAGAGCGCCGATCATCCCGCGTGGCTCTATCATTTCGCCTATGTGCCACAGATGGTGCGCGCCATGCGCCCGGGCGCCGGACACGCCTCGGAAATCCCCTTCGTGTTCGCCAGCTGGGATACGCTCGGCGTCGTCGGCGAGGGGATCAAGCCGACGCCGGAGGATCTCATGGTCACCCGACGAATGCACGCCTGCTGGGTCGCCTTCGCCAAGACCGGCGTTCCAAGCTGCGCCGGCGCGCCCACCTGGCCGGCCTACACCGCCGCTAACGACACCTTGCTCGACTTTGACGCCGATGGCGTGGCCAAACTCAGGACGGGATTTCGCAAGGCCCAGTACGACGCCCAGGCGACGGTGATCCTGCCAACTCTGAAATTGACCGAGTCGGCCGGCAAATAAAGGTCAGGCCGAGGCCTTTTCCCAGCGCGCCCACAGCTTGGCCTCGGTCGCCGCCGCAGTTTTGACGGCGGCCTCCTTGATGTGGCCGTAGCCGCGAATCTGATCCGGCAGCGAGGCGATTTGCACCGCCAGAGGCAGGCGCTCGGCGTTCAGCTCGGCGGCCATCTTTTCCAGTCCGGCTTCATAGTCGGCGATCAGGCGACGCTCCATCCGCCGTTCTTCAGAGGCTCCGAACAGGTCGAGCGGGCCGCCACGCAGGCCCTTCAGCTTGGCGAGAACCGGAAACCCCAGCTTGAGCATCCAACCGCCGAAGGCGATCTTGCGCGGTCGACCCAGCCGGTCCTTGGGGGCCAAGACCGGCGGCGCGAGCCAGACCTTGACCTTGCCGCCTTTGAAGGTGGCGCCCAATTCCTTGGCGAAGGCGCCGTCCGTATACAGGCGCGCCACCTCGTACTCATCCTTGTAAACCATCAGCTTGTACAGATTGGCGGCCACAGCGCGCGTCAGGGGCTCGTGGCCGGCGGCCCGCACGGCGTCGACGCGGCCGCGATAGCGCAGGGCGTAAGCGGCGTTCTGATACGCCGTCAGGTCGGTGAGGCGCGCGAGGATAAGGGAGTCGAGCGATGAAGCTTCGAGGCCAGCCAAACCGGGCTCTTTTTGGCCCCGCGAATCGGGGTCGTGGGCGAAGACGCGACCAGCCTCGAAGGCCTGAAGATTGGCCTCGGCGGCCACGCCGTTGAGGTGGATGGCGCGGTAGAGGGCGCGGGCGGACACCGGCACGAGGCCCTTTTGCCAGGCAAAGCCCAGCATCACCATGTTGGCGAACACCGAGTCGCCCAGATCATCCTCGGCGATCTTCGTCGCCGGACAGGGCTGGTAACTCTTGCACGCGCCGCGCAAACGCCGGCCCATGGCGCCGGCGTCAAAAGTGATGGCGCGATCAGTGACGAAGTCGGCCGTGGGCTGGATGACGTCATTGCCCAGGGCGACGGTCCGGCTCTTGGCGTAGAGCGCCAGGGCTTCGGGACCGGCGGCGACCAGCAGGTCGCAGGCGATCAGCACGTCGGCGCTGGCGGCGGGCACGCGGCCGCCGATCGGCGTGTCGGCCGTCTCGCCGATGCGCACATGGCTGAAAACCGAGCCGCCCTTTTGGGCCAGGCCGGTCATGTCCACGACCGAGGCCGACCGACCGTCGATATGCGCGGCCATGGCCAGAACCGAGGAGGTCGTCGTCACGCCGGTGCCGCCGATACCGGTGAAGACGATGTTGCGCACGCCCGCGAACGCCTCCTGGTCGGGCATGGGCGTCGAATCCGCCGTCAGGGCCAGCATGGCCTGGGCGTGGACATTCTGCGCCCCCTCAAGCGTCACGAACGACGGGCAGAAACCGTCGACGCAGGAATAGTCCTGATTGCAGGTCGACTGGTTAATCTTGCGCTTGCGGCCATAGGCGGTCTCCAGCGGTTCGACCGACACGCAATTGGAGACGCGCGAGCAATCGCCGCAGCCCTCGCACACCCGCGAATTGATGAAGACCCGCTTGGGCGCCGCGGCCAACTTGCCGCGTTTGCGACGGCGGCGCTTTTCGTTGGCGCACACCTGATCGTAGATCAGCACGCTGACGCCGGGGGTCTCGCGCAGGGCCTCCTGCACCGTCATCAGCTCGCCGCGTGGGTGTACCGTCACGCCGGGGGCCAGGTCGCGGACGGTGTCATAGCGGCTCGCGTCATCGGCGACGATGACGATTTTTTCGATGCCTTCGGCGGCCAGCTGGCGGGTGATCTGCGGCACAGTGAAGCCGCTTTCGGCAGCCTGACCGCCGGTCATGGCCACAGCGTCGTTGAACAGAAGCTTGTAGGTAATGGTCGAACCCATGGCCAGGGAGGCGCGGATAGCCAGAGAGCCGGAGTGGTTGTAGGTGCCGTCGCCCAGATTGACGAAGACGTGCTTTTCAGTGGTGAACGGCGCCGCGCCGGCCCAGGTCAGGCCCTCCCCGCCCATCTGGCTGGTCAGATCGGTCTGCGGGTCGGAGAAGCTGGCCATATAGTGGCAGCCGATGCCAGCCAGGGCGCGCGATCCCTCCGGTAGCCGCGTCGAGGTGTTGTGCGGGCAGCCTGAACAGAAGAACGGCTTGCGCAACTGATCGGCGCCGAGCGTCACTGCCGCCATGCTGGAGGCCGACACCCGGTCGAGATAGGCGTGGACCCGCTTCATGTGCGGGCCCGGCGGCAGGCGATCGGCGATGGCCAGGGCGACCTCGGCCACCGACAAGGCGCCCAGTTGCGAGAGCAGCGGGTGGCCGTGCTCGTCGGTCTTGCCTATCACCTTGGGTTGGGCGTGGGCCGGAAGGTCATAGAGGGCCGCGCGGGCCTGACCCTCCAGAAGCGGGCGCTTGTGCTCGACGATCATCAGAGTCTCGAGCCCGCGGGAGAAGGCGCGCAGGCCGGTGGGCTCCAGCGGCCAGGGCATGCCGACCTTGTAGATCGACACGCCCAGATCGGCGGCTTCGGCGAAGCTCAGGCCCATGGCGTTGAACGCCTCGACCACGTCGTTATAGGCTTGACCGTGCGCGGCTATGCCGAGGCGCGGGCGACGGGAGGTCAGGACGGCGTGGTCGATCCGGTTGGCCTTGGCGAAGGCCAGGGCGGCGGGCAGCTTGTAGAGCCGCAGGCGCCGCTCCTTGTCCATCGGCTGATCCTTGAGCCGCAGACCGAGGCCGCCGGGGGGGAGGCTGAATCCCTCCGGCGTGATGAATTTGTGGCGATCCAGGCCGACATCGATCGTCGCCCCAGAATCCATGGTGTCGGCCAGGGCGATTAGCCCGATCCACAGGCCGGAAAACCGCGACAGGGCGTAGCCCAAAAGGCCGTAATCCAGCACTTCCTGCACGTCGGCAGGGGCCAGAACCGGCATTTCGGCGTCCTGAAAGGCGTAGTCCGACTGCGACGGCAGGGTCGAGGACTTGCAGGCGTAGTCGTCGCCGGCCACCGCCAGCACCCCGCCCTTGGCCCAGGTTCCGGCGAAGTTGGCGTGCTTGAAGACATCGCCGGTGCGGTCCACGCCCGGCGCCTTGCCGTACCACATGCCGAACACGCCGTCGTAGCGCGCGCCGGGAAACAAGTTGGCCTGTTGGCTGCCCCACACCGCGGTGGCGCCGAGGTCCTCGTTCAGGCCCTCCTTGAAGATGATATTGCGGGCGGCCAGGTGGGCGCCCGCGCGGTGAGCCTGCTGATCCAGTCCGCCCAAAGGCGAGCCGCGATAACCCGAGACAAAGCCGGCGGTGTTCAGGCCCGCGCGCGCGTCCAGTCGGCTTTGATCGAGCAGCACCCGCAGCAGCGTCTGCACGCCGGTGATGAACACACGACCGTCCTCGGACAAATATTTATCGTCGAGCGTGACGGTGTTATGCTGCAAGATAAACTCCTCCCTCGGCGGGGGATCGCCGAAACGGCAAGATTATCCGAAAAAATTGGATATGCTTGTCAAATTGTTGCACATATCGCCTGTGTTCGGGGAACACTTTATCCAAATATGGTGCATTGGAGTTAGAAATTGCCGGAACTTCTTGACGCTATCGACGCCCGCATACTCGATTTGATTCAGCACGACGCGAGCCTTTCGGTAGCCGAGATCGCCGAACGCGTGGGCCTTTCCTCGAGTCCGTGCTGGCGGCGGATCAAACGCCTTGAGGACGACGGCACAATTCAGAAGCGGGTGACCATCCTTGATCGCGATAAGCTCGGCCTCACCTTCGAGGTCTATTGCACGGTCAAACTGTCCCTGCCGACCAAGGAAAATCTGGAGACCTTCGAGACGGCTGTCAAGCGGTGGGCCGAGGTGGTGCAATGCGCGACGGTGACCGGCGCCGCCGATTATGAAATGCGCATCGTCACCCGCGACATGCACGCCTTTGACAATTTCCTCAGGGACAAGATTTTGTCTCTGGGACTGGTGTCGAATATCGAAAGCCGGATTGTCGTTCGCGCCGTGAAGAACGCGACGACGATCCCCCTGGGACTGGTCAGCCCGTACGTGGGCGCGAGGCTTTCGGACGAATAAAGGAGACGCGCGATGATTGAAGTCGTCCTTGAATCGTATCGCCACGACCTCGGTGGCTTTACTGTCGGCCGCGCGCTTCCCGCCATCGCCAGACGCAGCGTCGGACCCTTCGTGTTTTTCGACCATTTTGGTCCGGTGGATATGCCAGCCGGTTTTCCGGCCGACGTCGATGTCCGCCCGCACCCACATATCGGCCTTTCCACCTTGAGCTATCTCCTCGACGGCGAGATCACCCACCGCGACAGCGTCGGCTCCAATGTCGCCATCCGCCCGGGCGAGGTGAACTGGATGACCGCCGGGCGCGGCATCACCCACTCGGAACGGTTCGAGACCCTGCGGCGGGACGGCGGCGCCTTGCACGGGCTACAGGCATGGATCGCCCTGCCGGACGACGCCGAAGAAGCGGAGCCGTCGTTTTCTCACCATGGACCCGACGACCTGCCGACCTATGAATTCCCGGGGCTGTGGGCGCGCCTGCTGGCGGGCAAGGCCTTCGGCGCCGAAGCGGCGGTGAAGACCCATTCGCCGATGTTCTATGTGCACTGGCGCCTTGGCGCCGGCGCGCAGGCGCAGATTCCGGCGGAGTATTCCGAACGCGCCGCCTTCATCGCCAAGGGCTCGGTTGAGATTGAGGGGCAGACCTTCACCCCCGGCCAGATGGTCGTGTTCGCGCCCGGCGAGCCGATCCTGGTCACCGGCGTCGCCGACGCCGACGTCATGCTGCTCGGGGGCGAACCGGTCGGGCCGCGGTTCCTGGACTGGAACTTCGTCTCGTCATCCAAGGCGCGACTCGAACAGGCCAAGGCCGATTGGCGGGCCGGGCGGTTCAAGCTCCCCGACACCGACCACGACGAATTCATTCCAGGACCTTGATCGGAGCGCGGAGGCTATCGCCCGCACTTCAACTGGAAAACCGCCAGGCATGCGAGATCCCGCGCCCTAATCCCCACCCAGGGCGTGCCGCGCCTGCATCCAGTATTGCGCGCCGGTGATCAGGGTGATCAGGGCCGCCAGCCACAGCAGGGCGTGCGCGGCCGTGGTGGCTGGACCCAGTACGGCCGGATCACTGGGCAGGGCGAACGCCCCCCAGCACGCCACCAGCAATTCGGCGCCCAGGGCGACGAGCTGCAGGGTGGTCTTCCACTTGGCCAGCAGGGTCACCGGCAGGCTGACCCCTTTGCCCGCCGCCACTTCGCGCAGGGCGCTGACGGTGAATTCGCGAAACAGGATCAGGGCCGCCGGGATGGCCACCGCCGCGTTGGGGCTGAGCGATAACAGGCCCAGAATGGCCCCGCACACCAGAACCTTATCGGCGATCGGGTCGAGAATCGCGCCCCACACCGTCATCGCGTCCAGCTTTCGGGCCAGCCATCCGTCGAAAAAGTCAGTGATCGCCGCCACGACAAAGGCCGCGAACGCCCATCGCTCCAGCGCGAACTGGTCGGCCGGGGTCAGCGTGTCGCTGAGCAGGGCCGCCGTGGCCAGGCCGAAGAAGGTGAACAGGGCGAGGACCAGGCGCAGGCCGGTCAGGAGGTTGGGGAGTTTGGTCATGGGCGCCATCCTAACGCGTAATCGCGCCGATAGTTCTACGCGCCCTTGCGAAAATGATCGTGGATACGTTGCGCCAGTGCGGCGTTGACGCCCTCGACCTTGATCAGATCGTCGACGGAAGCTCTGGCGACGCCGCGCGCCGAGCCGTAGGCGTGCAACAGGGCGCGTTTGCGCGCCGGTCCAACGCCCTCGATCTCGTCGAGCGGGTTCTTGAGCATCTGCGCGGCGCGTTTTGCGCGGTGCGTGCCGATGGCGAAACGGTGGGCCTCGTCGCGCAAGCGCTGGAGGTAGTAAAGCACCGGACTTTTCGGCTCGAGCATGAAGGGCGCCTTGCCGGGCATGAAAAACCGTTCCAGCCCAGCGTCGCGGTCGGGGCCCTTGGCCACGCCGACAACCGCGACATCGTCGACGCCCAGATCGGCCATCACATCCATCGCCGCCTGCAATTGCCCGGCGCCGCCGTCGACCAGAACCAGATCGGGGCGCGGCGTATTCTCGCCGGCCTCCTCGTCCTTGGCCAGGCGCGCGAACCGGCGGGCGAGCACCTCGCGCATCATGCCGTAGTCATCGCCGGGGGTCAGGTCCGTGCTCTTGATGTTGAACTTGCGGTATTGGTTCTTTTGAAAACCGTCCGGTCCGGCGACGATCATGCCGCCAACGGCGTTCGTGCCGGATATGTGCGAGTTGTCATAGACTTCGATACGCTCGGGGGGCGCCTCCAGGGCGAAGGCCTCGCCCACCTGGGTGAGCAGCTTTGATTGGGCCGAACCCTCCGCCATCCGGCGGCCGAAGGCTTCGCGCGCATTGGTGACGGCGTGATCAACCAGGTCCCGCTTCTCGCCCCGCCGCGGCACGGCGATCTCCACCTTTCGCCCGGCCTTCAGGCCAAAAGCTTCGCTCAGCAGGTCACGCTCGGCCGGCTCGACATTGACGAGCATGAGCCGGGGGATCGGCTTGTCATCATAAAATTGGCCAAGGAACGCCGCCATGATCTCGGCGTCGTCGTCGGTGCGATCGACGCGCGGAAAATAGGCGCGGTTGCCCCAGTTCTGGCCGGCTCGGAAGAAGAACACCTGAACACAGGCCTGCCCGCCCTCGGCGTGCAAGGCGAACACGTCCGCCTCGTCGATGGTTTCGGGATTGACCTGGGTTTCCTGGGCGACGGACGAAAGGGCGCGGATCCGGTCGCGCAGGCGGGCGGCCTGCTCGAATTCGAGCGCATCGGACGCCGCCTGCATTTCGGCGCTCATCCGCGCCATCACCGAGCGGCTCTTGCCGCGCAGAAAGGCCTCAGCCTCCGACACCAGGGCTTGATAATCCTCCAGGGCGATCAGCCCGACGCACGGCGCCGCGCAGCGGCGGATCTGGTGCAGCATGCACGGCCGCGTGCGGCTTTCATAGACGCTGTCCGAACACGAGCGGAGCAAGAAGGCCTTTTGCAGGGTGTTGAGGGTGCGGTTGACCGCCCAGGCGCTGGCGAAGGGGCCAAAATAATCGCCCTTGATCGCATGGGCGCCGCGATGCTTGCGCAATTGCGCCGCCGGATGTTCCCGGCGAATGACGATTTCGGGAAAGCTCTTGTCGTCGCGCAGCAGCACGTTGAACCGCGGCTTGAGCTGTTTGATCAGATTGATCTCCAGCAGCAGGGCGTCTGTCTCGGTCTTGGTGGTGGTGAACTCCATCGCCCGGGTCAGATCGACCATCAGGGCAATGCGTTGAGTGTGAAACCGTCCCTGCGCGTACTGGATGACCCGCTTTTTCAGCGACCGCGCCTTGCCGACATAGAGCGCCTCGCCGCCCTCGCCGAACATGCGGTAGACGCCCGGACTATCGGGCAGTCGCCGCACATGATCCATGATCATAGCGGCGCCGATCAGGGGCGAAGGCGCGTCGTCGGGCATGAGACTAGATATAGGCGAATCGCGCCGCGCGCCCATCTCGCGTCGTTTTTCCCGCTCTTTTCGTTCAACTCCAACCAGAACGGGGCAGGCGAAAGCGCACTTCGTCCCGCGAAAAATCAAGACAGACGGTCTCGAAACGGCTGAGGACGTCGACACCGAGCAGGATCGCCGGTCGATTGATGAGGTCCCACAGCTTGAAGGTGTACAGGTCGGCGAACGCTACCGGCCAGTTGGGAAGTTTCAATCCACCCACGCGAAGATTGGGCAGATCGGCGATTTCGGCATCGATGGTCTGGCCGGTGGCGCTGAAGATCACCGTCCCGGTCCGGGACGTGTCAGGACGGCGTTTCAGCGCCAGATCGCGCAGGGCGATGTTGCCGATGGTGTTCTGGGCCCCGGAATCGAGGAAGGCGGTGATCCGAATCCCCGCCAGATCGGCATCCACCAAGGTCAGTTGACCATCACGGCGCGTGGCCTTCATGTCGATCTCGTTCGGGTCGCGCCACAGTCGCCCCGGCGGCTCGACCCGCAAGGTCTGCCCCCGAAAATCGAGGGTCACGACCTGATGCTCGACGGTGTCGAGACCGAGCATGCCCAGTCCGCCGATATCCGCCTGTGGCAGAACCGCGAAGGCGACCTTCACGGTCGATCGCGCGCCGAGCTTCAGCGTCGTCTGGGCGGATGGCGCCGCGCGGACGCCCGCGGCGCCGTTGATCTCCACGTCGGGACCCAAGGCGAGGCCCAGTTTGGCCGCGAGTTCGCGGGCGATCACCGAATGATTGGCGCCGGTGTCGACCACGAAGGCGAACGGGCCGCTGTCGGCGATTCGCACCGGCGCGGTCATCCGGCTGTACATGTCGGCCACCGTCGAAAGGCTGGTCGGCGGCACATAGGGTTGATTGGCCAGGGGCGTCAGGCGCGAGGCGGGCGCATTCTCGATTAACGCAGCGCTGGCGGCGGGCGCGCACGCCACTCCAGCCCCGGCCAAGAGGCCGAAGGTCCGGCGATCGATGAGCCGCTGCGCCATGGCCGCCCGCTTCCTCCGACGCAGAGGATACACCCGCGGGGTCGGGGCCCCAAGGAATTCGTTTCGGCCAATCGAAACGCACGCCGAACCGCGGGCGCCGACCGGCAAAAAGCGGCGGCGCTAGGTTCACGCCATGAGCTGCATTTGACAGAGCGCTGGGACGCCGCCATGGTCCGGCTGCCTGTGATCAGGGGGCGATCAAAATGCTACGTGCCCAGAAGACTGCGGCGCCATCGGCTCCCGGATGACGTGAGGTGACCTCAACGGCCGCGCACGTTCCGCCCGCTTTCGTCGCGTCCGCGCCGCCGCAACTGCTGCGCGTGCTGGGGCTGGCGTTCGGTCTGGCGGTGGTGGTGGGCAGCGTGATCGGCGCGGGAATCATGCGCGCGCCCGGCGTGGTGGCGCGGGGGATCGCCAACGAGCCGATGTTTCTCTTCGCCTGGGGCGTCGGTGGCGCGGTGTGCATGCTTTCCGCCATGCCGCTGGTGGAGGCCGGCGCATCGGCGCCTCGGGCCGGCGGCGCCTTTCCAATCGCCGAACGCGCCTTCGGGACGACCGTGGGTTTTCTCGCGGGATGGATTACCTGGCTAGGCAATGTGTCGGCCATCGCCTACGTCGCCGTGGTTTTCGGCGAATATGTCCATCGCCTGGGGCTGGCCGCGCCGATTCCGACGAGCGCGCTCGCCTGCTGCCTGAGCCTCGCCGCCGCGGCCATGAACCTGGTGGGAACGCGAGCGACCGGCGCTTCACAGGCGGTGGCCAGCGCGGTCAAGGGCGCGGGATTTCTGATCCTGGCGGCGGTGCTGCTTGCCTCACCGCACGTCACGCCCGCGCTTTCCGCGTCGCCCGCCGTCGCGGCGGGGGCGGCGACCGTCGGAATCGGTGGGGTGATCATGGCGATCCGGGTCATCTATGCGACTTATAACGGCTGGGCCGGCGCCATCTTTTTCTCCGAAGAGGTGCGGCGGCCCGAACGAGCCCTGGCGCGGGCGACCTTCACCGGCATCGTCGTGGTGACCACGCTTTATGTGTTGATTAACATCGCGGTTCTGCACGTCTTGACGCCCGCCGCCATCGCTGGATCCGACCTGGCGGTGGGAGATGCGGCCAAAGCCGCCCTGGGAGCGATGGGTGATACGGCGATCACCGCATTTGGCCTCTTCTCCCTGGCCGCGCTCGCCAACTTGAATGTCATGAAAGGTTCCCGGATCACCTTCTGCATGGCCAGGGACGGCGTCCTGCGGAAGGGTCTGGCCGCCGTTTCGACCGGCGGTACGCCGGTGTGGAGCGTCGCGATGCTGGTCTTCTTCTCCGCCCTCCTGGCCGCCACCGGGGGGTATGAGACCCTGGTGCGTATCTCGGCGCCGTGGAACATCTGCGCCGTGCTCATCATCACCTTCAGCGCGATCCGCCTGCGGATCGTCGAACCGGCGCTGGCGCGGCCCTGGAAGATGCCGCTCTTTCCTATCCCGGCCATTGTCGCGGCGGTGATTCAGGCCAGCCTTCTCGTTCTTCTGGTCTGGGACGACCCTCTGGATGGGCTCTGGTCGGCGGTGACCGTCGTGGCGCCGCTGCCGATTTGGCTGATCTTCGCGCGGCGTTGGCGGCGGGAGGCGGCGGGCGACTGACTAGCTGATATGTCTCACTCGCCGGGCGCTATCAGGCCAACCTTCAGATCATTGGCGACGTAGACACAAGCGCCGTCCGCAAACAGTCGACCGTTCGCCACGCCCAGAACCAGCTTGCCGCGCCGGACCTGACGCAGGTCCACTTCATAGCGCACCAGTCGGACGGCGGGGGTGATGTCCCCTCGAAATTTCACCTCGCCCACGCCGGTGGCGCGACCCTTGCCAGGTGAGCCGGACCACCCGAGCCAATAGCCGACGATCTGCCACATGGCGTCCAGCCCAAGACACCCCGGCATCACCGGGTCGTCGCGAAAATGACAGTCGAAGAACCAAAGGTTCGGCGTGATATCCAGCTCGGCCACAACGTGACCCTTGCCAAATTCGCCGCCGTCCAGGCTGATCTCGGTGATCCGGTCCATCATGAGCATGGGCGGCGCGGGAAGCTGGGCGTTGCCGGGACCGAAATAGCCTCCCCTGCCGGATTCGAGCAGATCTTCCTTCGTGTAGGAGGGCTTCGGCGTATGGAAGTCGCGGGGGTCGGCCATGGCGATTCAACCTATTTTGAATATCGCGCGGTCATCGTTCCACGCGACGGCGCCCTGGTCTATCGCAATGCGAGTTCGGCAGCGATGGGCGGCGCCCCGATCACCCGTCCTTCGCCTCGATGTAAATCTCGCCGCCAGCCTCGCGGAATTTCTCGGCCATCTGGGCCATGCCGGCGACAGCGACGTCATTCTGGCCGGCCGCGGCGTCGCGGATTTCCTGACTGATCTTCATCGAGCAGAACTTGGGACCGCACATCGAGCAGAAGTGGGCGACCTTATGCGCCTCCTTGGGGAGGGATTCGTCGTGGTATTCGCGGGCGGTTTCCGGGTCGATGCCGAGGTTGAACTGATCCTCCCAGCGAAACTCGAACCGGGCGCGTGACAGGGCGTCGTCCCAGGTGCGGGCGGAGGGATGGCCCTTGGCCAGATCGGCGGCGTGAGCGGCGATCTTGTAGGCGATGACGCCCTGCTTGACGTCCTCGCGGTCGGGCAGGCCCAAATGCTCCTTGGGCGTGACGTAGCAGAGCATGGCGGTGCCGAACCAGCCGATCATCGCCGCGCCGATGGCGCTGGTGATGTGATCGTAGCCCGGAGCGACGTCGGTGGTGAGCGGGCCGAGGGTATAGAACGGCGCCTCGTGGCAGACCTTGAGCTGCTTATCCATATTGGCCTTGATCTTGTGCATGGGCACGTGGCCCGGGCCCTCAATCATCACCTGCACGCCGTGTTTCCAAGCGACTTTGGTGAGCTCGCCCAGGGTCTCCAGTTCGGCGAACTGCGCCGCGTCGTTGGCGTCGGCGATGCAGCCGGGGCGCAGGCCGTCGCCCAGCGAGAATGACACGTCATAGGCGCGCATGATCTCGCAGATGTCTTCGAAATGGTCGTACAGGAAGTTCTCGCGGTGTTGGGCCAGGCACCACTTGGCCATGATCGAGCCGCCGCGCGAGACGATGCCGGTGACACGCTTGGCTGTCAGGGGCACATAGGCCAGGCGCACGCCGGCGTGGATGGTGAAATAATCCACCCCCTGCTCGGCCTGTTCGATCAGAGTGTCGCGGAACACCTCCCAGGTCAGGTCCTCGGCGACGCCGCCGACCTTCTCCAGGGCCTGATAGATCGGCACCGTGCCCAAGGGCGTGGGGCAATTGCGGATGATCCACTCGCGGATGTTGTGGATATTGCGTCCCGTCGAGAGGTCCATGATCGTATCGGCGCCCCAGCGGATCGCCCACACCATCTTGTCCACCTCGTCATTGATGGACGACAGCACGGCCGAATTGCCGATGTTGGCGTTGATCTTGACCAGGAAATTGCGCCCGATCGCCATCGGCTCCAGTTCGCCGTGGTTGATGTTGGCCGGAATGATCGCCCGGCCGCGGGCGATCTCGCTGCGCACGAATTCGGGGGTGATGAAGTCGGGAATCTCGGCCCCGAAGTCCTCGCCGTCTCGAATGAAAGCGTCGGTCTCCTTGCGGCGCAGGTTCTCGCGGATAGCGACATACTCCATCTCCGGGGTGATGATTCCGGCACGAGCGTATTCCAACTGGGTCACGCATGCGCCCGCCTTGGCCTTCAGCGGCTTGCGGTCGGAGGTGAATTGCGGCGCGAGGTGACGGCCCTTGGCATGGCCGTTGTCCTCCGGGCGCACCGCGCGGGCCTCGACCTCCTCGACGTCGCCGCGGGCGAGAACCCAGGCTTCCCGAGGCCGCTCCAACCCCTTTTTGATGTCGATCACCGCCGACGGGTCGGTGTAGGGACCGGATGGATCGTAGAGGGTGACCGGCGGCTCGTTGGCGGAGGGGTGGACGGCGACCTCGCGGAACGGCACGCGCAGGCAGGGATGCAGCGCGCCGGCCTGATAAACCTTGCGCGACCCGGGACGCTCGCCGGTGGGAATGGCGCCGGTGGGAAGGGCGTTGACCGGGGTCTGGATATTCATAGCGGGCCTCTAAGCCGTGGGTGGAGGGCCCGCCGATGCGATGGGTGGATGGGCGAACCGGGAATCGCGGTCCGCATTCCCTCCCTTCGCCGGCATGACCCGGATCAGGTTCGGCGGGTCGCCGCGCCGGTGGATCGTGGCAAACGGAAGGTTCACATCCGTTTGTGGTCCGATCCACCTATGCCGAAGCACTTGCGGCCTCTCAGTCCCTTGCGCGGGACACCCCGGAGAATGACGGCGACCCTAGACCCTGACGGACGGGGGTCAAGAGGTTTGCTATTGCCGTGACACCGTAAAACGCAGCAGTTCCTGTTGCGGCAGGGCCCAGCCGGGCTTCAACGCCAGGGCTTTCTGGTAGTCGAAATAGGCGGCCTTTTCATCATCGAGGCCCTCATAGGCCAGGGCGCGGTTAAAATAAGCCTTCTCCGGCTCCTTCACGCCCAGCGCGAGGCCCCGGTTGATGTCGCCCAACCCTTCGGAATAGCGTTTCACGCCGATCAGCGCGCCGCCGCGATTGGTCCACCCCTCGCCCGCTTCGGGGGCCAGCTGCACGCCGGTGTTAAGGTCGACCATGGCGCCGGCGAAATCCCGCCGGCGCATCTTCATCACGCCGCGGTTGATGAAGGTGGCGCCGCGGTTGTGACGAGACAGCACTTCGCTCGCCAGAGCGGTGCCGCAGATTTGCATGGACGCGTCGTCGGACTTCCCGTCGATCGCCGCCAGCCAACAATCCTGCGCATATCCGTCGCCAATGACGGTCACCGCCCCGCCGTCGGCCGCCGCCGCCGAACCGGCGGCCAAAGCCGCCGCGAAAGCCAATCTTATGGCCAGACAAGCGTTCATGGCCGACATCCCTGCCTGCAAAGGTGCGTTAAGCCCGCGTCGAGCATCGCGCCGGCGAGGCGGGTTTGTCAATTTCGCTATAGCAAACCCCGTTAAGATGAAAACGTCTGAACGGGATAAATTGCCCAGATGCGAAAGTGTGGAGCCTGACGCGCTTGCAACTGTTCCTTGCAAACGCATCGGGCTCTGGACGGAAATCAACGCGCGGCGAGGACGTCCGCTGGATCGACGAGATTGAGCACGGGTTCGCCCGCCTGATATCGCCGTAGACTGTCTAGAAACAGCGCCTCGTTGCGCCGCGCGACTTCGCCCGCCTCGCCGGTCTCGCTGGCGCTGTGGGCGGTGAGGCTGACGCGCGGGTGGCGCCAGAACGGGCTTTCCGCCGCCAGGGGTTCGGTCGCGAACACGTCCAGAACCGCGTGCGCCGGAACGCCCCGGTCCAGGGCCGCCAGAAGGTCGGGCTCGTTGACCAGGCCGCCGCGGCCGACATTGACCAGAACGGCGCCCGATTTCATGGCGGCGAAAAACCGGGCGTCGGCGATCTGGCGGGTATCGGCGTTCAGGGGCGCGCTAAGCACGACCACGTCCGCGGCGGGGAGTTCGGCGTGGACATCGCCAAGCACAATCGTGCGTTCGGCGAGCGGACCCGGCGCCCGGCCGCGACGAACGCCGACGATCTCGGCGCCGAAGGCGCGGGCGCGAGCGGCGACCGCCTGTCCGATCGCGCCAAAACCGACGATCAGCCAGCGGGTTCCGGCAATTTCGCGCGCCGGCAGCTCCTCCCAGACGCCCCTCGTCTGGGCGTCGCGGCGGCTCGGGCCGCCCTGAAAATGGTCAAGAACGCCTGCCAGAACATAGTCGGCGATCGGGCCTGCGTGGGCATGGCTGTTGCTCAACCGCGCGCCCTTGGCGACGATCTGAGCAAACATTGGATGGTCAAATCCGGCGGCGACGCTCTGCACCCATTTCAGATCGGGCGATTTCAGGAGTTCGACGACGAAGGGCCGCACGGCCGGGCTGCTGAACAGGCTGGAGGTCAGCCAGGCCGCATCGGGATTGGCGGCACCGTTCTCCACGACCTCACCGCCTAAGGTAATGACGCCCACGTCGTCCATCACCAGGGTTTCGAGAGCCGGGCCATATGCGGCCAACGCGCCAGCGATGGGCCGCCACGCCGCTTGGTGAATTAGGAGCCGGGTCATTGTGCGCCCTTGTTCAAGATCGCCGCGCCCGACCCGTTCGTCCAGGTGACACGGCCCCCGACGTCAGCCGGGGACCGCGGTTGGATGCATCGAGCCTTAGGAGGCGGCGTTTTTGCGGAAGATCATGTTGTACAGGAAAATGACCAGCATGGCGCCAATAACCGCGACGATCACCTCGACGATAAATCCGCCCATGCCGCCCGTTCCGCCCATCGTATTGAGCACCGGGATGAACTGGACGATGAAGCCGCCGACGAAACCACCGACGATACCCAGGCCGATATCCATGAGCAGGCCAGATCCGCTCTTGTTGATGATTTTGCTGGCGATGAACCCGGCTATACCCGAGACGATGATCCACACGATAAAATGTATCATTCTGTTCTCCCTAACGCCCATTTTTCATGGCGAATCGCCCTTTCTGGGCGTGCCCACGCTACCCCCGTTTGGTTGGAGTTGAATAGCAAAACTGCAAGCGGGGCGCTGAGCCGCCGTTTTTGACCCCAAAAGGAAGCCCAATCTGATCGCTTCGGTCTCCAAACGGGCGAAGCCTGGATGAAAAAACGGGGGCGGAGGGCGCGTGATCCGACTATGTTGGGGCAAATCAGGAGACGCATATGAGCTACCTTTTGTCCCGCCGGGGTGCCCTGGGCTTGTTAGCGGCCGCCGCCGCGCCGTGGTCGGCCAACGCCGCCGCCCAGGCCCTTGCCGGGCCCGACGCCGACTTCGCCGCCCTGTCCGCCAAATGGCTGGACGCCATGGCGAGGCTGAGCCCCGTGTCGGCCACGCAGCTGGGCGACCACCGGTTCGACAACTTGCTTGATGACCTGTCGCCCGCCGGTCGCGCAGCGGCGGCGGCGTCTTCGCGGCGCCTGCTGGCGGAGCTGGACGCTCTGCCAAAAGGGTCCTTGTCGCGCGACAACCAGATCGACGCGGTGATCCTGGCCAACCAGCTGCGCTATGACCTGTGGACGGACGAAGTGCTCGAAAGCTGGGCGTGGGACCCGTTGATCTATAACGAGCTGGCTGGCGACGCGCTGTATTCGGTGATGGCCCGCGAGTTCGCGCCCCTGACATCCCGGCTGGGCCTGGCCGTGGCGCGCATGGAAAAGTTGCCGGCGTTCCTCAGCCAAGCCCGGCGCAATCTCAAGCCCGCCCGCGTGCCCCTGATTCACGCCCAGACTCTGGCCAAACAGAACAAGGGCCTGACGAGCCTGATCGCCGAGTTGATCACGCCGCATGCCGCCGATCTGCCCGATTCAGCGCGCGCGCGGCTGGACAAGGCCACGACGAACCTCGCCAAGGCGGTCGCCGAACACCAGGCCTGGATCGAGGGGACCCTGCTGCCGAACGCCAAGGGCGATTTTCGCCTGGGCGCCAAACTCTACGATGAAAAGCTGGCCTTCGCCCTCAATTCGTCGCTCGGCCGCAAGGAAATCCGCGAGCGCGCCGAGGCCGCGGCCATCACGACCCGCGCGCAGATGTACGCCTTGGCGCGCGAGGTTCTCGCCGGCCGCGCCGACGCGCCCGTCACGCCCGACACACCCACGCCAGTCCAACAGCAGACGGCGATCAAGGCGGCGATCGATCTGGCCGCCGCCGACCATCCGGCGAGAGAGGATGTGGTCGAGGCGGCCAAGTCCGGCCTCGCCGCCGCCACGGCCTTTGTCAAAGCCAAAGACCTCATTACCCTCCCCGACGCACCGGTGCAGGTGATCCTGATGCCGGAGTTCCAGCGCGGCGTCGCGGTGGCCTATTGCGACGCCCCCGGCGCGCTCGACAAAAAGCTGGCCACCTTTTACGCCGTCTCGCCCATCCCCGACGACTGGACGGCGGAGCGGACGACATCCTTCCTGCGCGAATACAATCGTCGCGCCATTGACGACATCGCCACCCACGAGGCCATGCCGGGCCACTATGTGCAACTGGCCCACGCCAACGCCTGCCCGTCGGTGCTGCGCGCGGTCCTGTCCAACGGGCCGTTCGTCGAGGGTTGGGCGGTGTATGGCGAGAGCGTGATGGCGCAGGAGGGATTCCTCGGCGGCGATCCGCTCTACAAGCTGGTGGTGCTCAAAACCAAGCTGCGCAGCATCACCAACGCCATCCTCGACCAGGCGATCCACGTCGACGGCATGAGCCGCGAGGACGCCCTGAGATTCATGATGGAGACGGCGTTCCAGGAGGAAGGCGAAGCGTCCGGCAAATGGATCCGCGCCAGCGTCAGTTCGGCGCAACTGCCCTACTATTTCGTCGGCTCCGAGGAACATTGGGCCACCCGCCGCGAAGCTGAAAAGCGCTGGGGCAAGGACTTCACCCTCAAGCGCTATCACAACACGGTGCTGTCGTTCGGCTCCCCGCCGACCCGATTGGCCCGCGCGGCGATGTTTGACGATCCGATCGGGTAGAGCAGGATGATTTTCGACGCCGCCGTCCAAAATCTGAATCCTGCTCTAGAGTCAAAAGCGCAGAGCCTGATTCAGCGCCCGCATCTGTTCCGCGCAAACGCATCAGGCTCTGACGCGTGAGGGTCTATTTTCTCGGTATCGCCGGCGCGGGCATGAGCGCGCTGGCGTCGGTGCTGGTGTCCGAGGGCTACGAGGTGACCGGCTCGGACGCCGGCGTCTTTCCGCCGGTCAGCCATTATCTGGACCGGATGGGCATTGCCTGGCGCGACGGGTTCGACGCGGCCGCCCTCCCCGCCGACATCGACGCGGCGGTCATTGGCGGCAGCGCCAAACTTGATCTGGCGCACAATCCGGAACTGGCCGAACTGAAACGGCGCGGCGTACCCCGTTACAGCTTCCCCGCCTTTCTCGCCCACCACACGCTCGATCGCGACACCATCGTCATCGCCGGCAGTTTCGGCAAATCGACCCTGACCGCCCTCCTCGCGGTGCTGATGCGCGAGGCGGGGCGCGATCCGGGCTATTTCATCGGCGCCGCACCGCTGGACCTCGACACAAACGGCCATGGCGGAACCGACCGCGCCTTTCTGCTCGAGGGCGACGAATACATCGTGGGGGCCGACGACCGTCGCAGCAAATTCCTACTCTATCATCCCAAGAGCGTGCTGATCAGCTCGCTGATCCACGACCATATGAACGTGTTCCCGACCATCGCATCCTACGAGGCGCCGTTCGCCGCGCTGATCGCCCTGCTGGCGCCCGACGCGCCGCTCGTTTGCGCCAACGCCTTCAAAGCCCTGCATCGCCTGACCGCCGGGCGAACGGTGACGTGGTATGGGCTTGAACGCTGCGACGGCTATTGGACCGACAACATCGAGATCGGCGAAATCACCCGTTTCGATCTGGTCACGCCAACCGGCGAGCGCATTGCTCTGGAGACCGGGCTTCTGGGTCTGCACAATATCGAAAACATCGTCGGCGCGACGGCGCTTTTGCTGGAGCGCGGGGACATCGACGCTGCGGCCTTGCAGCGAGGTGTGCGAAAGTTTCGCGGCGTCGCCCGGCGGCTGGACAAGAAAACCACCGCCTCGCGGGCGCCGGTCTATGAAGGTTTCGGTTCGTCATACGAAAAGGCTCGTTCGGCTATCGACGCCATCGCGCTGCACTTTCCGGGCCGCCCGATGGTGGTGGTGTTCGAGCCACACACCTTCAGTTGGCGTAACGCCGGCGCCCTGGCCTGGTACGACACGGTGTTCAAGGGCGTCGCGCGCGTCTTGCTATTGCCGCCGCCCGGCCACGGCGCCGACGGCCACGCCCAGTTGTCACAAGCTGATATTCTGACGCGCATCGCCGCCGCCGGGGTCGCCGTCCGGGCGATGGCCGATGGCGCGGCGACCCTGGCCGACCTAGACGCCGGCCTCACCGGCGACGAAGTGGTTCTGCTCCTTTCATCGGGACCGCTGGACGGCCTTGCGGAAACCCTGCCGCCCCGATTGGATGCGAAGTTCAGCCCGGCGACGCATTAGGACACCCAACATGCTTATCCTCAACGACCCCACCCTCCTGCGCGTCGACGCCTATGTCGGCGGCCGCTGGACCGCGGCCGCGAACGGAGCCCGATTCGCTGTGATCAATCCGGCGACCGGCGCGGTTATCGCCGAGATCGCCGACCTTGACGGGACCGACGCGCGGGCCGCCATCGACGCCGCCGGCGCCGCCTTTCCCGCCTGGCGCGAGCGCACCGCCAAGGATCGCGCCGGCGTTATGCGTAAATGGTTCGAACTGATTATGGCCGCGCAGGAAGATCTCGCCCGCCTGATGACCGCCGAACAAGGCAAGCCGCTCGCCGAAACGCGCGGCGAGGTCGCCTATGGCGCCAGCTTCATCGAATGGTTCGCCGAAGAGGCCAAGCGCGCTTATGGCGACATCATCCCCGCCACGGCGGTCGGCAAACGCATATTCGTCACCAAACAGGCCATCGGCGTGGCCGCCGCGATTACGCCGTGGAACTTCCCCAACGCCATGATCACCCGCAAGGCCGCCCCGGCCCTGGCGGCGGGCTGCACGTTCGTGATCAAGCCTTCGGAAGAGACGCCGCTGTCGGCCCTGGCCCTGGCGGAGCTGGCGCACCGCGCCGGCGTTCCGGCGGGGGTATTCAATGTCATTCCCTCGACCCGCGCGGCGGCGGTGGGGTTGGAGCTGACTCAGAACCCCACCGTGCGGAAATTCTCCTTCACAGGCTCGACGCCCGTCGGCAAACAGTTGATGGCCCAATGCGCGACGACGGTGAAGAAGATCAGCCTGGAACTGGGCGGCAATGCGCCGTTCATCGTGTTCGACGACGCCGATCTCGACGCCGCCGTCGAGGGGGCGATGGCCAGCAAATACCGCAACATGGGCCAGACCTGCGTCTGCGCCAATCGCTTCCTGGTCCAGGCCGGCGTCTACGACGCCTTCGCCGCCAAGCTGGCGGCCAAGGCCGGCGCCATGGCCGTCGGCGACGGCGCGCAAGAGGGCGTCGTCCAGGGACCGTTGATCAACATGAAAGCGGTGCAAAAAGTCGAGCGCCTGCTCGCCGACGCCGTGGCGGCCGGCGCCAAAATCACCCTCGGCGGTCATTCGCACATCCTGGGCGGGACCTTTTTCGAACCGACGGTGGTCACCGAGGTCACCCCGGCCATGGCGATTTCCAGGGAGGAGATCTTCGGCCCGGTGGCCACCCTCGCCCGCTTCCACGACGAAGCCGAGGCCGTCGCCATGGCCAACGACACCGACTACGGTCTGGCCGCCTATTTCTACGCCCGTGATCTGGCGAGGGTCGTGCGGGTGAGCGAGGCGCTGGAATACGGCATGGTAGCCGTCAACGACGGCATTCTCTCCACCGAAGTCGCCCCGTTCGGCGGGATCAAACAGTCGGGCCTGGGCCGCGAGGGCAGCAAATACGGGATCGAAGACTATCTGGAGATCAAGTATGTCTTGGTCGGAGGGCTGTAGCGGCGCCTCGCGTTTGGAGACCCCGCCATGATCACCCTGCACCATTGCAAAGGCGCCCGGTCGTTCCGCGCCTTGTGGACCCTCGAAGAAATGGAATTGCCCTATGAGCTCAAGCTCGTGGCCTTCCCGCCGCGCGCGAAGGAGCCGGGGTATCTGGACCTAAATCCGCTCGGCACGGTGCCGAGCTTTTTCGACGATGGCGTGCTGATGACCGAGTCGGCGGCGATCTGCGAATATCTGGCGGCGAAATATGGCCCGACACCCTTGGTCGTGGGGCCGGACGAGCCGGGCTTCGCGCCCTACCTCAACTTCCTGCACATGGGCGAGGCGACTTTGACGTTCCCGCAAACCATCCATCTGCGCTACGCCGTGTTCGCCGCCCCGGAGCAGATGATTCCGCAGGCGGCCGAGGACTATGTGAACTGGTTCCTGGCCCGGTTGCGCGGCGCGACCAGGCTGTTGGGAGACGATGAATTCGTCGCAGCCGGACGGTTCACGGTGGCCGACGTCTCGGTCGGCTACGCCCTGAAACTGGCCAAGACCCTCGGCTTCGCCGACCGTTTTCCCGAGCCGTGGGTGCGATACCTCGCACGGCTGCAAGCGCGCGACGGCTATCAGCGGGCGATGGCGGTGGAGAAAAGGGCTCCGGGCGCTCTCGACTAAGCTCCCGCGCGCATCGGGCCCCACCCCATCCGATGAATCGCGCAGGGACCCAACTCGCGCAGAGCCCGGGCGTGAACTGCCGTGCCGTAGCCCTTGTGCGCGGCGAAGCCGTAGCCCGGATGGGCGGCGTCCATCTCGACCATCAGCCGGTCGCGCGCGGTCTTGGCCAGGATCGAGGCGGCGGCGATGGAGGCGCTGATGGCGTCGCCCCGCACCACCGTTCGAACCGGGCACGGAAGATCAAAGACGTAGTTTCCATCCACCAGCGCGAGGGCGGGCGCGGGCGTGAGCGCCGCCACCGCCCGGCGCATGGCCAAGCCGGTCGCCTGAAGAATGTTGAGGGCGATGACCTCCTCCACCGAGGCGAAGCCCAGACCCCAGGCCAAGGCGCGGGTCTTGATCTCGATCTCCAGCACCGCGCGTCGCGGGTGCGGCAGGCGTTTGGAGTCATCGAGGCCTACAATCGGCCGATCGGGGTCGAGCACGACCGCCGCGGCGTACACCGGGCCGGCCCACGGCCCGCGTCCGGCCTCGTCGATCCCGCACACCGGCGCCGGGCATTCACCCTCCAAACGCATGTCCGGCAGGACGCGGATCAAGGTCGCGCGCCCATCGCGGCCACGTGCGCGTGGCGCGAACAGGTCACCACATGGTCGTTGACCATGCCGACCGCCTGCATAAAAGCGTAGACGATCACCGGGCCGCAGAACTTGAAGCCCCGGGCCTTGAGCGCCTTGGCCATGGCCTCCGACGCCGGCGTGGCGGCGGGAACTTCGTGCACCGAGCTCCAGCGGTTCTGGATCGGCGCGCCGCCGACGAAATCCCACAGAAAGGCGGAGAAATCCTCGCCTCGCTCGCGCATGGTGGTGAAGATCCGCGCGCCGCCGATCGCCGCGTCGATCTTGGCGTTCGAGCGGATGATGCCGGCGTCAGCCATCAGGCGCGCGCGATCGGCCTCGCCGAACCGGGCGACGCGATCGGGATCGAAATCGGCGAAGGCGGCGCGAAAGGCCTCGCGCTTGCGCAATATGGTGATCCACGCGAGGCCGGCCTGAAAACCGTCCAGCACCAATTTTTCCCATAGGGAGCGGCTGTCCCATTCGGGCACGCCCCATTCCTCGTCATGGTAGGCACTGTAAAGCGCGTCGGCCGGATTGGCCCAGGCGCAGCGCCCCTCCATCTCTTCGAAAAACTTGACGCCCACGCCCGCATATCTCCACTGCTGGACCCATGCGCATTCTCAATGTCGCCGATTTCAACTGGATGACCGGCGCCGAACGCGACAGCGCCAGCCTGTCTCTGTTCGACATCTGCCGCAAGGTTTCGCTGGCGGCGACCAGGGCCGATCATCTGGTGGTGGAGTTTTCCGACCGCGCCGTCGCCCGTCAGGGCGCGCCGCTACGACTGAAAGGGCTGGGCGGCGGCTGGGCCAATCGGCGCTTTCTGCAGACCGTCGATGAGCTGAAACCCGATCTGATCCTGCTGCACTTCGCCGACCAGATCTCCAATGCGGCCCTGACCGAGGCGCGCCGCCTCGCGCCCGGCGTGGTCATCGCCGACATCAATATCGATCCGATCGATACGGTGAAGAACGCGCGGCGCCTGGCCCTGCGTAGCGGCGTCGCCGACGCCCTGTTCGTCACCACCGCCGAGCCGGGTTTGGCGCAGCATGTCGGCCCACGCGCCTTCGCCGCCTATCTGCCCAATCCCGTGGATCGTTCGGTGGAGACCGGTCGCGGCTTCGAGATCGAAAGCCCGCCCTTCGACGTTCTGTTTCCGGCGAGCGACGATGGGCCGCGCGAAATCGGCGAGGGATTCATGACACCGGCCGCCGCCGTCGTCCGGCTAAAAGCGTCCCTGCCCACTCTGCGCCTCTCGACTCCAGGCGTCGCTGGTCTGGCGCCGGCGCACGGCTACGCCTATTTCGAGGCCCTGCAATCGGCGCGGATGGGCTGGTCGCTGTCGCGCCGGGCGACCGCGCCGCTCTATGCGTCCGACCGGATGGCGCACTTTTTCGGTTGGGGTCTGGCGACAGCCATCGATCGCCGCGCGGGCTTCGAGCGCTTCTACACCGCCGACGAAACAATCTTTTACGACGACCTCGACGACCTCGCCGCCGCCCTCACCCGCCTGATCGCCGACGATAAGCAGGCGCGCGCGCTTGCCCGGCGCGGCTGGGAAAAGACCTGGACCCTGTTCGAAAGCGGTCGGGTCTTCGCCTATTTGCTCGCCCAACTGTTCGAAGACGGCGGCGCGCGCGGCTATGAATGGCCGTGCGAGCGGTGGGGCGGGGCGGCCGCCTAACGCGGCGCCGCCTTGACCCGTCCGCTCCTGATCGCTTCGACCAGGGCGGCGTGATCCTTATAGGTCTGGTCGCCGTAGGCTTCGGCCCAGTCGGCCAGGGCTTCGTCAAACGCGCCGGCGCCGCCGCAATAGCCGCTGATCACCGCCGCGTCGCCCGAGCGGGCGTGGGCTCGCGCCAGCAGGCCGCCATAGGCCCAGACGAAGAAGCTGAAGGGCTTGATCGCCATGGTCGCCAGCGGGATCGAACCCTTGCGATTGCGCGTCTGGCGCACGTAGTAGGACCGACCGGCGATCTCGGTCCAACCGAGCAGGGTGTCGCCGGTCGCCTGCAGCAGACGCTGGCCGAACACCACCCGGCGCCCCTCGTGGTTGTAGCGGTCGGGCAGAGCCGGCACGTGCGCCGCGGCGGCGGGGGGGCCGGCCTCCTTGATCTGCAGGAACAGGGGATCGACGTCGCCATTGCCCATCAGCATGACCAGATAGACGCGCATGCCGACGCTGCCGACGCCGACGACTTGATCGGCGACGTCGTCGATATGGTAACGCCGCAGCATGTATTGCCGCTCGGGCGCCAGGGTGGCCAGATAGGCGCGCAGGCCCGCGATCACCTGATCCCGCTCCTGGCCGCCGACCGCGGTGATCCCCGGCGGGGCCGGGACGATCCGCCAGCCGCCGTCCGCGTCCTTGGCCGCCAGCTTCATCATCGCCGAATGGTTGTTCGACGCCTTGGCGGCCTTGACGGCGGCGCGCAGGGCCTTGGCCGAGGCGCGATCCAGGTGTTCGCCCTTTTCGCCGAGGCGATTGGCCAGGGTGTGCTGGCGCCACACGTCGAGGATCGGCATGTCGCGCAGCCGCGCCAGGCTCCAGCGATAACCGTCCACGGCGGCGATAACCGCCTTGCGCCGCGCCTTGCGACCAAAGCCGTTGGCCCGTCCGGCGACATTGATGCTGGCGGTCAGGCGCTTGAGGTCCCATTCCCACGGACCGACCGTCACCTCGTCGAAATCATTGAGGTCGATCACTACATCGCCCTGCGGCGTGCCGAACAGGCCGAAATTGTCGATGTGCGCGTCGCCGCCGATCACCACATTCACGCCGGTCGAGGGGCCGTGCGCCAGATCCCAGGCCATCACCGCGGCCGATCCGCGCAGAAAGGCGAACGGCGAAGCGGCCATTCGCCCCATGCGAACCGGAATGAGTTCGGGGACCCGCCCGACATTACCGGCCTCCAGAATGGCCACCGGGTCGGGACGGCCCTTGGCCGGCTTCCATTTGGCGTGGGCGGCGAAGGGCGCGACGCGGCGCAGCGCTTCGCCAAGCTTGAGGCGGGTGCGCCACGGCGCGTTCACCGTGCGCAGAACCTCAGGGGACGCGGCGCTGGTCCGTCCGACGCCGCCGGCTTCGATGATCTCCACCAAGGGATCGGCCCCGGCCGGCTTGGCCGGCGAAAGGGTGGATTTGACCGGCGCGGTCATGGCTTTGACCGCCTTGGGTTTTCTCATCTTAAGGGTCCTCGAGCGCTGTCATCCACGAGGGCAGGTCGGGCCGCCAAGGGCGACCATCGGCCAGGGTGCGGGGCTCCGTGTCCAGCCGGTCGAGGCGCAGCATGGTCATGGCCCGGCCCGCCTCGCCCGAGAGCACATGGCCCGCGCGTCGATCCCCGGCCAGGAGCTCCGCGCCGACGGTCGGCGCAGCACCGTCAAAGGTAATCGGCGCCATGCGGCTCTTGAGCGTTCCGCGCCGTTTCATGCGCGAGGTAGTCTCCTGGCCGACGTAACAGCCCTTCTTGAAATCGATGCCGGCGAGCAAGTCGAAATTGGCTTCGATGGGATAGGTCGTATCCGACCCCCAGTCCGCCGGGCCCGGCGCCCCGAGGCCGAGACGGTGGCTGTCATAGGCGGCCTCATCGGCTTCGATCGCGCCAGCGGGCGGCGCCGCGCCGTAGCCGCGAAAGCCAAGACCGGGCAGACGCGGATCGCGGGTCCAGCCGGGCGGGGCGGTCGGGACTCCCCAAAGCGCCCACACGGCCCGATCATCCGGCGTAATCTCGACCTTGGCGCGCAGGCGGTAGATCATCAGCCTCTGGATAAGCGCGTCGCGCTGCGCCGCGGCGCAGTCGATAAGGCAGTCGCCGACCCGCCCAGCCACGAACAGGTCGAACAATAACCGTCCTTGCGGCGTCAGTAGCCCCGCGAATCGCGCCTCTCCGGTCGCGAGCGTCTCCACATCCTGGGTGATCAGTCCTTGCAGAAAATTGCGCCAATCAGGTCCCGCCAGCGTGATGACGGCACGCGAAGTCAGACGGGCGACGGTCGGTGTGGAAGACATGCCGGCAATGTGCCCCTCAGGGCGCTGGAACGCCAGAGGGCATGGCCCTATACCGGCCTGGCATGACGCCAAAGCGCTTCCCGATTCTGTTCATCACCGCCAGCCGGATCGGCGATGCGGTGTTGTCGTCGGGTCTGATCAAGGCGCTGGTCGAACAAATTCCGAACGCCCGGTTCACCATCGTCGCCGGCCCGCTCGCCGCCCCCCTATTCGTCCAGACGCCCCGCCTCGATCGGGTGATCGTGATGGAGAAACGCTCTTGGGGCGGCCACTGGTACAGCCTGTGGCAGAGAGTGCGCGGGCGCCGGTGGGGTCTGATCGTCGATCTGCGCGGATCGTCGATCTCCCGCATGCTAATGCGTCAGCGGCGGGCGGTGTACAAGTCCGGCGGACCGGTCGTGCACAAGGTGGTCGAGGCGGCGCGGCTCCTGAAGCTCGAGGGCGAACCGCCGACACCCACCCTCTACACCAGCGAAGACATTGAGACGCACGCGGCCGCCCTCGCGCGTGGCGAAGGCCCGATCCTGGCGATCGGTCCGGGGACCAATTGGGTCGGCAAGACATGGCCGACCGAGCGCTTCAGCCAGGTCGTTCGCGCGCTGCTGGGGCCGGGCGGTCCGCTGGAGGGCGGGCGGCTGATGATTTTGGGCGGCCCCGAGGACCGCGGGCTTGGTGTGGCGGTGCGCGGCGCGGTGACCAAGGACCGGCTGATCGAATTGGCGGGCAAGACCGATCTCCTTACCGCCTTCGCGGTCTTGAAACACGCCAGGCTGTATATCGGCGGCGACTCCGGTCTGATGCACCTGGCCGCCGCCGCGGGGACGCCGACGCTTGGCCTGTTCGGCCCCTCCGACGAGCGTCTGTATGCACCGTGGGGGCCGGCAACGCGTGTCGTGCGCGGTCCACGCAGCTTCGACGACATCCGCGAACGCGATCCCCATCTCAATCACGCCGTCTGTCACATGATGGACCTTTCGGTTCCCAGAGTCGTCGCGGCGGCCAAGGCGCTGATCGCCGACACCGCCCCCGGAGCAAGCCATGACCCAGACCTATGACCTGATCGTGCGCGGCGGCGAGCTGGTCAGCCATTCCGGTCGCGGTCTGGCCGACATCGGCGTCAAAGCCGGCAAGATCGCCTTCGTCGGCGATCTCAAAGGCGTGTCGGCCGGCGAGATCATCGACGCGACGGGCCTGACCATCCTGCCCGGCGTCATCGACAGCCAGGTGCATTTCCGCGAACCCGGCCTGGAATGGAAGGAAGACCTGGAGTCGGGCTCGCGCGCGGCGGTTCTGGGCGGGGTGACGGCGGTGTTCGAAATGCCCAACACCGAGCCGACGACCACCGACGCCGACGCCCTGGCCGACAAGCTCAAGCGCGCCAAGGGCCGGATGCACTGCGACCATGCCTTCTATGTCGGCGGCACGCACAACAACGCGCCGTTTCTGGGCGAGCTGGAGCGCCTCCCCGGCTGTTGCGGCGTCAAGGTGTTCATGGGCGCGTCGACCGGCACCTTGCTGGTGCCCGACGACGAGGGCGTCGGCTCTATTTTGCGCCATATCAACCGGCGCGGCACCTTTCATTCCGAAGACGAATACCGCCTAGCCGAGCGGCGCCCTCTGGCCCGCGCCGGCGACTGGACCAGCCATCCCGAAGTGCGCGACGCCGAAAGCGCCATCCGCTCGACCCGGCGACTGGTCGGTCTGGCCAAGGCGTTGGGAAAACGCATTCACGTCCTGCACGTTACGACCGCCGACGAGATCGCCTTTCTGGCCGATCACAAGGATGTCGCCAGCGTCGAGGTCACCCCGCAGCACCTCACCCTGACCGGGCCGCGGGACTATGCGCGGTTGAAGGGTTTCGCCCAGATGAACCCGCCGATCCGCGACGCCCACCATCAGGCCGGCCTGTGGCGCGGCGTCGCCATGGGGGTCGCCGACGTGCTGGGCTCGGACCACGCGCCGCACACCAAGGATGAAAAAGCCCGCCCCTACCCCGCCTCGCCGTCGGGCATGCCCGGCGTGCAGACCCTGCTGCCGATCATGCTGACCCACGTCGCCGAGGGCCGTCTGACCCTGGAGCGCCTCGTCGACCTGACCAGCCACGGCCCGCAACGCATCTTCGGCCTGGCCGACAAGGGCCGCGTCGCCGAGGGCTATGACGCCGACCTGACCCTGGTCGACCTGAACGCGCGGCGGGTGATCCGCCATGAGGATATGGCCAGCCGTTGCGGCTGGACCCCGTTCGACGGCTTCGAGGCCAAGGGCTGGCCGATGGCGACGATTATCCGAGGGCTGGCGGTGATGCGCGAGGGCGACGTGATCGCTCCGCACTCCGGCGAGCCGGTGCGGTTCCTGGAGACCCTGGCGGGATAAGGTCAGGCGGCGTTTCGCCTCACGATCGCTCCAGCAGGAGCGGAAGTCGCTTCGCCGTCCAGCGGGTGGCGCCGTCATAGGCGTGGGCGAGTTGCAGACAGGCCAGTTCGCCGTGATTGGCCGCCACGATCTGAATGCCGATCGGCAAACCCTGATCGCTAAATCCGGCCGGCGCGGCAAGGGCCGGACACCCGGACATGGTGATCGGCAGCGTCACCTTCATCCACTCGTGATAGGTCTCCATCGTCTTGCCCGCGATCTCCTTCGGCCAATGCAGATCGGCGTCGAACGGGAACAGCTGGGCGGTGGGCAAAACGAAATAGTCATAGGTTTTGAAGAACCGCCGCACCGCCTGATACCATTCGGTGCGGACGACCGACGCGGCGGTGATGTCATAAGCGGTCAGTTTCAGGCCGTTCTCGACCTCATAGATGGCCTCCGGCTTCATCCTCGCGCGTTTGGCCGGATCGTTGTAAAGCGCCAATAGCTCGCCGCCTGACTGCCAGGCGCGCAGGCGCCGCCAGGCCTGCCAGACCGCCTCGATCGAATAGTCCGGTTGCGCCTCTTCGACGATGCAGCCCAGGGATTCGAAGGCTTTCAGCGCGCCCCTGCAGACCTCCAGAACGCCCGGCTCATAGGGCAGATAGCCGTTGAAATCGCCGCCCCAGGCGATACGGGCGCCCTTGAAGTCGCGTTGTAGCCGCCCGCTGATCTCGCCGGCGTCGCCGGCCATCGACAGGGGCAGGCGCGCGTCATAGCCGGCCTGCACACCCATCAGCAGGGCCAGATCCGGAACGGAGCGCGCCATCGGCCCGGCGACGCCCATGGTCGGCAACCAGGCGTCGCGCGCTTCGGTCGGCACGCGTCCATAGCTGGTGCGGAAGCCGAACACATTGTTCCAGCCGGCCGGATTGCGCAGACTGCCGCCATAGTCGCTGCCATCGGCGAGGGGCGCCATGCGCAGGGCGAGGGCGACCGCCGCGCCGCCGCTGCTGCCGCCAGCCGAGCGCGATTGGTCATAGGCATTGCGGGTCACGCCATAGACCGGATTGTAGGTGTGCGAGCCCAGGCCGAACTCGGGCGTGTTGGTCTTGCCGATGAAAATCGCGCCGGCGGCGCGCAATCGCTCGGCCGTGAGGCCGTCGGCGGCCGGTATGAAGTCCTTGAAGATCGGCGAGCCGCGCGTCATGCGAATGCCCTTGACCGGGGCTAGATCCTTCACCGCGTGGGGAAAACCGTTCAGGGGCCCCGCTCGATCACCGCGCGCAAGTTGCGCGTCGCGTTCGTGAGCCTGGGCGATCAGCGCCGCGCGGTCCTGCAGCGCGACAATCGCGTTCACCTTGGGGTTGAACGTCTCGATGTGATCGAGATAGGCTCCCATCACGTCCGCGCACGACACCTGTCGCGAGCCGATCGCGCCTGACAGCGCCACGGCGTCCATCATCACCAGGTCGGACGCTCGGGTCGCGGCGAGAGATGGCGCGGGCGCGCCGGACGCCGCCGTCACCGCCGCGCCGCCGGCCAAGACAAGGGCGGATCGACGGTCGAGGCCCGACGGACCGGCGGGCTGGGTGAGCGAGGTCATCGGTATCCTCCTGGCGCAGGAGGATACCGAATCAGGTTTCTGGGCGCGTTACAACCGGATGCGATGACCCGGCTTTAGCGACAGCGAGCGTTGCTGCTGTCAACGGCGGCTCCGATGGCCGCGCCGCCGCCAGCGCCGAGGATGGTGCCGAGGGTTTTCGAATCGCCAGGCGCGAGGATGTTGCCCAGAACCCCGCCGGCGAGGGCGCCGACGACCAGCCCTGTGGTCCCGTCGCTTCTGCGGCAATAATAACGCCCGTCGTTACCCCGATAGACGCGATCGTTGCTGGAAAGAATGCGTTCTTGGTAGCGCGGATCATTGCGGTAATAGTGGTCGGCGTAGTAGCCGCCATAACGGGGATCGGGCTGGTTGTAGTCATATTGGCTATAGTCGCCGTACCCTTGGCTATAGGAGGAGCCATATTCATCGCTCGCGCAGCCGGCGAGCGCGGCGGCGACGGCCAACATCCCCAAGGTTAATGTACGCATCGGTTCAATCCTTGAATTAGAGCAGCGAGATCATTCGCTTTTGGACGTCCAGTTGACGCCCATCGACCGCCATAACGCAGGCCTCCGCAATATGTTCCGATTGCGGTGGGGGGCGGCGTCGCGTCCTTCCCAGCCGGTGGGAGCGCGGCCTTATCGCGCCGACCGCCGGCGCCGCCCGAAAAATCCCCGTCGCAGCGCGCGCGCCACGCGCCAACGGCGCGGCAGGATGAAGCGTTCGGCGCGCAAGATCTGTTGCCAGGCGACCGGGAAGACTTCCGACTCGCGGCGCAGCAGGCGGCGGATGGGAAAGATCAGCCGGGGATGGCGGCGCTGCAGGCCGATGAACCGGCGCCGCGCCGGACGTGAGGCCCGTAGGACGATGACCAGGCCGACGACCAAGGGCAGCAGGCCCAGATGGCCAGGAAGGAGGGTGAACGGCACGCCGATCACGATCAAGCCGCATCCGAACGCCACTAACATATTGCGCCACACCCGCCTCCAGAAGGTTCGGCGAGCGCGTGACTGAGCGATGTCTCGGAGGCTGACGGAAGACATGACACTTAAGCTTTGGGCGCCGAGAGCCGGGCAAGACGCCTGGATCGGACGATATCTTTCCATATCGTCCTAATTTCGTCCGATAACAGGGGGCGGACGCGACTTTGTCCCGCACCTGAAACAATGCCCCTCCGCCGTGGCATTTCCGCCATAGGCCGAGGCAAAAACGTTCAGTCCCCGGACGTCCAGACAAGCTTGGGCCGCCGCGCCGCCAGGGTCTCGTCAAGCCGTCGCAAGGGGGCGTGGAAGGGCGCGCCCTTGAAGCGGTCGACATCGCCGGCCTTGGCGGCGGCGGCGAGTTCCAGAAGGGCGTCGCAGAACCGGTCGAGTTCGCGGCGGGATTCGGTTTCGGTGGGCTCGATCAGCATGGCGCCGTGGACGACCAGCGGGAAGTACATGGTCATCGGGTGAAAGCCGACGTCGATCATCGCCTTGGCGAAATCGAGGGTGGTGATGTCGGTCCCCTCCAGCCAGGTATCGTCGAACAGGGCCTCGTGCATGCACGGCCCGTCGGGAAAGGCTGCGCTCATCACGCCGGAGAGGCGGGCCTTGATATAGTTGGCGTTCAGCACGGCGTCCTCGGCGACCTGGCGAAGACCGTCCGCGCCGTGGCTCATCATATAGGCCAGGGCGCGCACATACATGCCCATCTGGCCGTGGAAGGCGCTCATTCGACCGTGGGAGGCCGTCGCCTCGCCGACGGCGTGCTCCAGTAAGGCCAGACGACCGCCCTGATGGACGACCCACGGCGTCGGCGCATAGGGCGCAAGCGAAGCGCTGAGGACTACCGGGCCGGCGCCCGGCCCGCCGCCTCCGTGCGGGGTGGAGAAGGTCTTGTGCAGATTGATATGCATGGCATCGACGCCCAGATCGCCCGGCCGCACCCGGCCGACGATGGCGTTGAAGTTGGCGCCGTCGCAATAGAAATAGGCCCCCGCCGCGTGGGTGAGGCGGGCGATTTCGATGATTTCGCGCTCGAACAGACCGCAGGTATTGGGGTTGGTGACCATCACCGCCGCCACGTCGGGGCCCAACTTGGCGGCAAGATCGGCGATGTCGACGTGGCCATCGGCGGTCTGGCCGATCTCGACCACCTGATAGCCGGCGAGGGCCGCCGTGGCCGGATTGGTGCCGTGAGCCGAAGTCGGCGCAAGCACGGTCTTGCGCGCATCGCCGCGCGCCTCGTGGGCGGCGCGGATGGTGTGGAGGCCACACAGCTCCCCGTGCGCGCCGGCCTTGGGCGAAAGCGCCACAGCCGGCATGCCGGTGAGCGTGGTCAGCCAGTGCGCCAGCGCATCCATCACCTTGAGCGCGCCCTGCACGGTCGACATCGGCTGCAGCGGATGCAGGTCGATAAATCCGGGTAGACGGGCCAGCTTTTCGTCTAGGCGCGGGTTGTGCTTCATGGTGCACGAGCCGAGCGGGTAGAGCGCCAGATCGATGGCGTGGTTCTTCTGGGACAGGCGCACATAGTGGCGCACGGCCTCCGGCTCGGAGAGCCCGGGTAGGCGCAGGGGCGACGCGCGGGTCAGGCCGGCGAGGTCCGAAGCGTCGAGATCCGGGCCAAAATCGTCGCGCGGAAAGTCAACGCCGGTCTTTTCCCAACAATCCAGTTCGAAGATCAGCGGCTCGTCCTGCATCAGGGCGCCGCCGGAGCGGGTCGTCCCGGCGGATTTCATGTCGGGATCGGAGCGGGTCGGGCGGCCAACGGCGAGTATGGTCATGCGCCGAACTCCATTTCCAGAGCGTCGATCAAGGCGGCGATGTCCTCGTCAGTGGTCGTCTCGGTGGCGCACAGAATGAGCACGTCATCCATACCCGCGCCCGGATCGAGCCTGGCGAAGGAGACGCCGGCCAGGATGTTGCGTCCGGCCAGGGCGTCGACGACCTGCGTCGCCGATTTGGGCAGACGCACGGCGATCTCGTTGAAGAACCGGGGCGTGAGCACATCCATGCCGCGGACCGTGGCCAGGGCGGCTCGAAGCGCTCGCGCGCGGGCGTGGTTGTGCTCGGCCAGCGTCGTCAGGCCCACCCCGCCCAACAGCGACATGTGGATGGTGAAGGCCAGGGCGCACAGTCCCGAATTGGTGCAGATGTTGGAGGTCGCCTTGTCGCGACGGATATGTTGCTCGCGGGTCGAGAGGGTAAGGACGAAACCCCGCCGCCCTTCGGCGTCGACGGTCTCGCCGCACAAGCGCCCGGGCATTTGCCGGGTCAGGGCCTCGCGGCAGGCGAAAAGCCCGACATAAGGCCCGCCGAAGTTAAGGCCGTTGCCGATCGATTGACCTTCGGCCACGGCGATATCCGCGCCCATCTCGCCGGGTGATTTCAACAAGCCGAACGACACCGCCTCAGTGGTGACCACGACCAAAAGAGCGCCGGCGGCGTGCGCGGCCGCCGCGACCGCCGTGACGTCGGTGACCGTCCCAAACACATTGGGGGTCTGCACCACCACGCAGGCCGTGTCGGCGTCGATCGCCTCGATCACGGCGGCTTCGGCGTCGATCGCCGCCGCCAGCCGCCGGGTGTCGACGCCGGCCGAATGGGCCAGGGTGTAGGTCGCCTCGACGTAGTGCGGATGCAGGCCGCCCGACAGGACCGCCTTTTTGCGGCGGGTGACGCGCGCGGCCATCATCACCGCCTCGGCGCAGGCGGTCGACCCATCATACATCGAGGCGTTGGCGACCGGCAGGCCGGTCAAGGCGGCGACCTGCGTCTGGAACTCAAACAGGGTCTGCAGCGTGCCCTGGGCGATTTCCGGCTGATAGGGGGTGTAGCTGGTGAGGAATTCCGAGCGCTGGATCAAATGGTCGACGCTGGCCGGCACATGATGGCGATAGGCCCCGGCGCCGCAGAAAAACGGCCCGGCGCCGGCGGCGCGGTTCTCACCCGCCAGGGCGCCCAGGGCCCGCTCGACGGCCAGCTCGCCGGCATGAAACGGCAGATCGACCGGCGTGCTTAGGCGTGCGGAAACCGGAACGTCCGTGAACAGATCATCGATGCCGGCGGCGCCGATCACCGCCAGCATGTCGGCGCGATCGGTATTCGTGAGGGGCAGATAGCGCATCCCTAGAGCGTACCCAGAAAGGCGTTGTAGGCGTGGATATCCATCAGGGCCTCAACCTGTTTCGGATCAGAAATCTTGATCTTGACGAACCAGCCGCCCGCTTCAGGCGCGTCGTTGACCGTCTGCGGATTGTCGGCGAGTTCGCTGTTGGCGGCGGTCACCGCGCCGGAGATTGGCGCATAGACGTCCGAGGCGGCCTTGACGCTTTCGACCACCGCCAGGGCTTCGCCGACCTTGACCGTCTTGCCGGCGGCGGGGAGTTCGACGAACACCACATCGCCCAATTGTTCGGCGGCGTAGGCGGTGATGCCGATGGTGGCGGTGTCGCCGACAAGATCGACCCACTCGTGGTCCTTGGTGAAACGCATGACGGATCCTTGTCTTTTCTAGAGCGCCGGATTGCGGAAGTATCGGTGGGGGATGAAGGGCATGGCGACGACCTCGGCGGGCTGGGGCTTGCCCCGCACGACGACGAAGAGCTGGGTTCCGGCCGCGCCAAGGGCCGGCGGCGCATAGCCCATGGCGATCGGCGCGCCGATACTCGGAGCGAAGCCGCCGCTGGTGACGACGCCGACGGTCACACCTTCAGCATTAGCGATCGGCGCGCCCTCCCGCGCCGGGGCGCCCTGCAGAACCCGAATACCGACACGCAAGCGCGCCGGACCGCCCGATTGCTCGCGGGCCAGACGCGCCGCTCCCGGAAAATCGGCCGCTTTCAGCCGCCGCTTGGAGACCGCGAAGGCGAGATTGGCTTCGATCGGCGAAATGGTTTCGTCCAGGTCGTGACCATAGAGCGGCAGACCCGCCTCAAGGCGTAGGGAATCGCGGGCGCCCAGGCCGATCGCTCGCACCCTCGGATCAGCGAGGAGACGGTTCCATATAGATTCGCCAATCGCGGCGGGCGCGAGGATCTCGAAACCGTCCTCGCCGGTGTATCCGCAGCGCGCGACGGTCAGCGCGTGGCCCTCGAAATCGCGGGTCGTGAAGGTCATGAAGGACTGCTGGGCGACGCCGGGCAAGATGGCCTCCACAACCTCGATGGCCTGCGGTCCCTGCACGGCGATCAGGGCGCCGTCATCGGCGCGGGTCAGCCGCGCCTGGTCGCCGACGGCGGCTTCGAGGGCGGCGAAATCGCCTTCCTTGGTTCCGGCGTTGACGACAATATAGAGCCCGCCCTGGCGCGCCGGCTCGGCGGGCCGGCCGATCATCAGATCGTCAAGCACGCCACCGGCCGCGTTCATCAACAGGGTGTAGCGGATCTGCCCGGGTTTCAGCCCGCGAATATCGCCGCACACCAAAGGCTCAACGATGGCGGCGAGGGCGCGGTGATCGGCCTCGCCGTCGCCCGATTTGGCGGCGAGATCGAGAAACGACGGCCCCATGTGCGAGACATCGAAAAGACCCGCGTGCTCGCGCGTCCACAGGTGCTCCTTGAGGATGCCCAAGGGGTATTGCACGGGCATGTCATAGCCGCCGAACGGGGTCATGCGTCCGCCGAGCGCCCGGTGCGCCGCCGTCAACGGCGTTGTTTTCAAAGGGCCTTCAGACACGACGATCACGGAACTCCAAGGGCGGGCAAACGACGGCGGAGAAAGACCCGCCGACCATAGCACGCCCCCGCTGTCCCTTGGGCCTGAGAGATTCCGAGCGAATACCCGCTCTTGCTCCTTCGGCGAGCCGCAGACCCGGCAGGGATGCGCCTCTTTCCAGCTTTCGTCAGACTCGCGCGGTCCTTTTGCCTGAGCGTTTCCGGGGCGGTTGCGCCTTCGGCTCCGAGGCCCGTCGAATCGAGACCCGATCTCTCCCGCGAGAGTCGAGGCGACCTGTGCGTGAGGGCGCCCACGGAGTCAAGGCCGCCAGCGTCGATCAGGTCAATGGCAAATCATAGCTCAAAAACACCGCGTCCCGCGTCCAACCCTGGGCCTCGTAAAGGGACTGGGCGGTCAGATTGGTCCTGGCCGTGCGCAGGCCCAGCGACGACGCCCCTTCGTTTCGACCGTACTCGGCCGCCACCGCCAGCAACGCCGCGCCGACGCCGCGTTTCCGACCGGCCGGGGCGACGAAAAGGTCGTTGAGCACGAAGATGCGTGCGGCGCGGGTTGAGGAAAAACTGGGATAGAGTTGGGTGAAACCGAGCGCGGCGCCGTCCTCCTCGGCGATGAAGACGATCGATTGGGCGTGCTCGAACCGCTCGTGCAGAAAGCGACGCGCCAGATCGGGATCGGTGGGCTGGGAATAGAACTGGCGATAGGCGTCGAACAGCGGGACCAGAGCATCAAGATCGTCAATCGTCGCCTGTCTGGTGGAGAAGGTCATGGCCTTCCAAAGCCTCCTACATGCGCTCCGGCGTGGCTATGCCGAGGACCTCCAGGGCCGATTCCATCTGCTTGAGCGTGGTTGCGGTGAGCGTGAGGCGCGACGCCTTGGTCGCTGCGTCCGGCGCGGCCAGAACCGGGCAGGCGGCGTAGAACTTGGCGAAGGTCTGAGCCAGGCGATAGGCGTGGTCGGCGATCAGGTTCGGGGCGCTCTTGTCGTAGGCTTCCGCCAGAGCGTGATCGAAAGCGTCGAGCAGGAGAACAAGATCGCGTTCGGCCGGCGCGTCGATCTTCACCGTTCCGGCTTTTTCGCCGTCCGCCGCCGCCTTCCGCAACAGGGATTTCATCCGCACCGCCTGGTAGAGCAGATACGGGCCGGTCTTGCCCTCGAAACTGGAGAACCGATCGAGATCGAAGACGTAGGACGTGCCGCGAAAATTGATCAGATCGGCGAATTTCAGCGCCGCGACGGCGACCTGCAGGGCGGTGGTCTCGAATTCCTCCGGCGGGAACTCGCGCCCGAGGCCGGCCTCCTCAAGGCGCTCGCGCGCCTTGCCGCGCGCCATGTCGATCAGGTCGCGCAGCTTCAGTACGCCACCCTCGCGGGTTTTGAACGGCTTGCCGTCAACGCCGTTCATGGTGCCAAAGCCGATGTGCTCCAGCGCGCCGGGCACGGCGTAACCGGCGAGATAGGCGGCGCGGAACACCGTCTCGAAGTGATCGGCCTGTCGCTGATCGACCACGTACAGGATCAACTGCGGGTCGAAGAAGTTTCGGCGATCGAGGATAGTGGCCAGATCGGTCGTCCCGTACATGGCCGAGCCTTCGGACGACACCACCAGCAGCGGGGGGACTTCCCGGCGGTCGTCGTCGCGGGCGACGCGGATGATCCGGGCCCCCTGATCGTCGATGAGCAGGCCCTTGGCGTCCAGTTCGACGACCATCGGATCGATCAGCGGATCGACGTCGCTTTCGCCGCGCCACAGGTCGAAATCGACGCCAAGGGCGTGAAAATCGCGCTCCAGGGCGGCGCGGGTGATGCGCGCGAAGTGGGCCCAGATCAACCGGTAGCCAAAATGCCCGGCCTGCAATTCCGCCGTGGCGCGGCGGGCGCGGTCGCGATAGTCGAGATCGCTTTTGGCCCGGGCGGCGGCGGCTGGATACAGCCGGTCCAGATCGTCCAAGGCGATCGCGGCGGACAGTCGTGCGTCGATCGCCTGTTCGTCGGCCTCGGTGAACCCATCCGGTTTCGTCGCCAGGCGCGCCAGCAAGGCGGCGATGCCCGCATCGACATCGGCGCAGGCGACGATGAGTAGGCCCATCTGAAAGCCCCAATCGCCGAAATGGGCGTCGCCGAGGGTCTCGTCGCCGCGAAACCGGTGCAGGCGCTTGATCGCCTCGCCGATGATCGATGCGCGCAGATGACCGACGTGCATTTCCTTGGCGACATTGGGTCCGCCGTAGTCGATCAGCACCCGGCGCGGCTGTGCGACCACGCCCGCGCCGGCCCGCGCGTCGCCGGCCAGTTCGCTCGCCCGCGCGCTCAAGGTCGCGGCGGTGACCCGCAGATTGATGAAACCCGGTCCCGCCACCTCAACCGACGCGATCATCGGATCGGCGCCCAGACGCGCGGCGATCGCGGCGGCGATCCGGCGCGGGTCGCGTTTCGTCGCCTTGGCGCCGGCCAGGGCGCCGTTGCATTGGAAATCGGCAAGGTCGGGGCGGTCGGACGCGGTGACCCGACCCAGCGCCGCATCCAGGCCCAAACCCGCGAACGCGGCGCCGACCGCCTCGCCGAGGCGGGCGATGAGGTCGGTCATTGTTGGCTGGCGGCGCCCGGCTGGCCGGCGCCCGCGTTGGGACGGAAGCGCTTGCCCTGCCGGTTGAAGTCGGCCATCTGCGGGGTCACATCAAAGCCGATCAACACCTCGAAATTGGCCCCGCTGACCTTGGCGTCCCGGCGCGGAATGGTGATCAGGCCGAGAGTTTCGGTCGCGTAGACCCGGTCCTGGCCGCTCGGAAAATTGACCGGCAGGCTGAACCATTCCTTGCTCAGCACCGCATTGTTCCTGTCGGTGACCGCGACCCAATACTTGTACGTCGTGCCGCGACCGGTCGCCTGGGGTCCGCGGCCCAGTTCGAACAGCACCCGCGCCTGAACCCGGATCGGTTCGTTGGATTTGTAGGCGCAGACCGACGTGATGGACTGGATTTCGCCGGTATAGCCCACGTTCGCCGAGGCCGCGACGCCGTCCTTGAACTCCACATAGCGCGCCGCGTCATACAGTGTCTTCACGAACGGACACGGGCCGGCGTTTCTGAGCTGCGGCAGGGGCGCGACGGACTTGCCGAACTCATCGTCGCGCTTTTTCTTTTTGGCGTCGTCCTGAGACTGTTGTTCATCGCCGCCGCCGTGGCTGCGGCCGCCGCCGGCCTGGGCGAAGGCCGGCGTGGCGGCGCCGAGCGCGCCGGTGAGCGAGAGGCAGAGAGACAGTTTGAACAGCAGGTTTTGAAGGCGGCGCATGAACCTCGGGGACTCTTTAAAAGCGGCGCGCGCACGGTCGCGCGGCGTCATTTGGCAGGGTGATAGCGGCATATCCGGGGCGCCGCAACGAAACAGCGCTACTTGACGAGCGCCGCCCGCTCACCGATCAGCGCGCATGGCCGTCTATACCGACATCAGCGACGCGGAGCTCGAGGCGTTCCTTGGGGATTTCGACCTCGGTCGGCCCGTGGCGTTCAAGGGCGTCGCCGAGGGCGTGGAAAACTCCAACTTCATGCTGGAAACGGAGGGCGGGCGTTTCTTTCTCACCGTCTATGAGCGGCGCGTCGACGCCGGAGACCTGCCGTTTTTCCTGGGGCTCCTGCAGTGGCTGGGCGAGCACGATTTTCCAAGCGCCATCCCCGTCGCCGACCGCACCGGCCGGACCTTGAAAGCCATCCGCGGCAAGCCCGCCGCTCTGGTCACCTTCCTGACCGGCCTTTCGGTGCGCCGGCCAAGCGTGGCGCATTGCCGTCAGGCCGGCGCGGGCCTCGCCTGGTTGCACCAGGCGGCGGAGGCTTATCCCGGGCGGCGACGCAACAGTCTGGGCCAGGCCGCCTGGCGACCAATGTTCGAGCGCCTGACAGGCGAGGCGAACACCCTCAAGCCCGGTCTGGCGGCGACGATCGCGAGCGACCTCGATCTGTTGGAGGCCCATTGGCCCAGTGATCTGCCGGAAGGAATCATCCACGCCGACTTCTTTCCCGACAATGTTTTCTTCACGGGCGGGGCCTTCGCCGGGGCCATCGACTTCTATTTCGCCGCCTGGGATGCTTTCGCCTATGACCTCGCCGTGGCCCTCAACGCCTGGTGCTTCGAGCCGGACGGCAGTTTCAACGTCACCGCCGCCCGCGCCCTGATCGACGGCTACGAGCAAAAGCGGACGCTCACCGAGGCTGAAAAGGCCGCCCTGCCCCTCCTCGCCCATGGCGCGGCCATGCGGTTCTTCCTCACCCGGCTCAACGACTGGCGAGCGACCCCGGCCGGGTCGCTAGTCCGGCCCAAGGATCCGTTGGAATACGAGCGCAAGCTGGCGGTTCACCGCGCCGGCGTCTCCCTCTTCAGCGCCGCCGCATGACCCCAAATGTGATCATTTTCACCGACGGCTCCTGCCGCGGCAATCCCGGCCCTGGCGGCTGGGGCGCGCTGCTGATGATGGGCGACAACGAGCGCGAAATCTGGGGCGGAGAGGGCGCCACCACCAACAACCGCATGGAGCTCACCGCCGCCATCGAGGCCCTCGTCGCCCTCAAGCGGCCGTGCCGGGTGGAGCTGCACACCGATAGCCAATATGTGAAGAACGGCATCACCCAGTGGCTGTCGCTATGGAAGGCGCGCGGCTGGCGCACCATGACCAAGGGCGCGGTCAAGAACGAAGACCTGTGGCGCCGCCTCGACGACGCCCGCCTACGCCACCAGGTCGACTGGCGCTGGGTCAAGGGCCACGCCGGCCATCCGGAGAACGAAAGGGCCGACGCTCTGGCGCGGCGGGGGTTGGAAGAGGTGGAGGCGACCGCAAGGACCATACGGGGTCGCTAGGTCCAGACGAAATTCGCGCCTTGCAACAAAATCAGGGCGTATCTTCGGCGTCCCCGACGGCGACGTAGCGGCGAGCGCCGGTGGAGGGGTCGCTGTGCACTTCGATCAGCTTGCCGCTCTCGGGATCGACGAAGCGCTCGCCCGTCGCTGCAAAATTTCCACCCGGCGCGTCTTGGCTCAGGCGGCGATAACGAAAGCTTTCGAACACCAGGGCGAGGAGAAGGATGGCGAGGCCGATGATCGGGCCAATCAAGGGCGCGCCGAATGCCAGGGCGGCGATGACGGCTAGGCCGAGGAGCACGGCGACGATGACGATCAGGGCGGATCGGAGCATGACGGTCTAGGGTTTGTCGATGACGACAGCGGTGCCGTAGGCGACCACCTCGCTCATGATCTGGCCGATTTCCGAACCATCGAAGCGCATCATCACGATGGCGTTGGCGCCCATGGCCGTGGCGTTGACGACCATGCGGTCGATGGCGTGGCGTCGGGCCTCCTCGATCATGGAACTGTATTCCTTGATCTCACCGCCAAATATGGTTCGCAGGCTGGCGACGAAATTACCGCCGACGCCCCGGCTGCGCACCACGACGCCGAACACCTGGCCTTTGACCTCCAGAACGGTGCGACCGACGACATTTTCAGTGGTCGTTACGAGCATCCGCGTTCATTCCCGTTGATATCCCTGCCGTCGGTAGCAGATCGCCGGGCGGCATCAAGCCCTTCACGCGCGTTGCCCCTCCCCGCCCCACCCGCTAAGCCCCGACGATGTCCGAACCCGAGAGCGACTCGCCCTCTGTCCGCGATCTTTTGCGCGAACGCGACTATGTGGCGTTCTGGATTTCACGCTGGTTGGGCACGTTGGGGACGCAGATCCAGAGCGTGGCGATGGGCTGGCAAGTCTACGCCCTTTCCCGCCAGAGCCTAGGTGTCGGCGCTTCGGCGTTCAACGTCAGCTTGATCGGTCTGGTGACGTTCGCCCCCTTGTTGCTGCTGGCCCTGCCGGCAGGGGAGACGGCGGACCGGCATGATCGTCGCGCCGTGCTCTTGGCCGGCTACGTCGGTGAGATCGTCGCGGTGGGGTTTCTGACGGCGGCGACGGCGTTGCATTTCGCCACCATCCCGCTTTTACTCGCCGTTGCGGTCGCATTCGGCGTGGCGCGCGCCTATTTCTCACCGGCGAATACGGCGCTGGGGCCCATGCTGGTGCCGCGCGAACTTCTGCCGCGCGCCATCGCCTTCAATTCCCTGGCCTGGCAGTCGGCGTCGATCATAGGACCGGCGATCGGCGGCCTGCTGGTCGCGGTTTCGCCCAGCGGCGCCTTTGCCGCGGCGTTGGGGCTCTATCTGATCGCGGCGGTGAGCCTGACGTTTATCCGCGGCAATACCCGGCCCACGGTGCAGCCGGGTTCGCGGCTGGCCCTGATGAAGGAGGGTCTGGCTTATGTCTGGACCAACCGGGTGGTGTTCGGGGCGATTTCACTGGATCTGGCGGCGGTGATCCTGGGCGGCGCGACAGCCCTGCTGCCGGCCTTCGCCAAGGACGTGCTGCACCTGGGCGCCCAAGGCTTCGGCATACTTCGCGCCGCGCCGGCTCTGGGCGCGACGGTGGTGGGCCTGACCCTGGCGCGGGCGCCGATCCGGCGCCATGCGGGCATGATCATGTTCGCCGGCGTCGGCGTATTCGGCGTGGCGACGGTGGTGTTCGGCGAATCCACGCTGCTGTGGTTGTCGGTCATCGCCCTGGCCGTGCTGGGCGGCGCGGACGCGCTCAGCGTCTTCGTGCGCCAGACCCTGGTGCAGCTGATAACGCCCGACGCCATGCGCGGGCGGGTCGGTGCGGTGTCGGGCCTGTTCATCGGCGCCTCCAACGAATTGGGAGAGTTCGAAAGCGGCCTGGTGGCGCGCTTTTTGGGGCCCGTGGGCGCGGCCGTGTTCGGCGGCGTCGGCGCGATCGTCGTCACCGGCGCCTGGGCGGCGCTGTTTCCGGCCTTGCGCAAGGCCGACCGCCTCGAATAAGTCGTCCCGTTCAATAGCGAGGAGACCTAGAAGCATGGGCGTTCTGGATGGCAAGGTTGTGCTCGTCACCGGCGGCGGCAACGGTATTGGCCGCGAATGCGCCCTGATCGCCGCGGCCGAAGGGGCCAAGGTCGTCGTTAACGATCTGGGCGGCAGCCTGGCCGGAGGCGACGAGGGTTCCGCCGGTCCCGCCGAAACCGTCGCCCAGGAAATCCGCGCCGCCGGCGGCCAGGCGGTCTCCAATTCCAACAGCGTCACTTCGCTCAAGGCCTGCGAGGGCCTGCTCGAACAGGCGATGGACAGTTTCGGCGGTCTGCATGCCGTGATCAATCCCGCCGGCATCCTGCGCGACCGGATGTTCCACAAGATGAGCGAGGCCGACTGGGACGACGTAATCGCCGTGCACATGCGCGGCACCTTCAACGTCTGCCGCGCGACCATCGAGCATTTCCGCAACCAGGGCGACGGCGCCTACATGCTGTTCACCTCGACCTCGGGCCTGCTGGGCAATATCGGCCAGGGCAATTACGGCGCCGCGAAGATGGGCATAGCGGGCCTGTCGCGCATCATCGCCATGGAGGGCGCGGCCAAGGGCGTGCGCTGCAATTGCGTCGCGCCGGTGGCCTGGACGCGCATGACCCAGTCGGTGCCGGTGCGGGACGAGGCCTCCGCCGCACGCCAGAAACTGATCGCCGAAACCATTCGCGCCGATCAGCCGGCCCGGTTCTCGGTCGCCCTGGTCTGCGACGCCGCCAAACACGTCACCGGTCAGGTGTTCGGGGTCAGCGGCGATAACATCCTACTCTACAGCCAGCCCCGCGCGATCGCGACCCTCAACAAGGCCGAGGGTTGGACCATCCCCGCCATCCTCAACGAGGCCATCCCCGCCATGAGCGACAAGTTCTACTCCCTCGAGCGCCCGCCCCTCACCTCCAACGACGGAAAGGCCGCGTGATGGCCGGCCGGCTCGAAGGACGCTCCGCCGTCGTTACCGGCGCCGCCAGCGGGATAGGCCGCGCCAGCGCGCTCCTGTTCGCCAGGGAAGGCGCGCGCGTGGTGTGCTTCGACCGCGCCGAGGCGGTCGAAGAGACCGCGGCGATGATCAAGGCCGCCGGAGGAACGGCGCTCAGCTTGCGCGGCGACGCGGGCGCCGAAGCCGACGTCATCGGCCTGCTGAACCTCGCGGTTTCAAGCCACGGCGGCCTGGACGCGGTCTACGCCAACGCCGGAATCAGCGGCGGCTGGACGACCATGGAGGAAGCGACGCCGGAATTCTGGATGAACATCCTGCGCATCAATCTGATCGGGCCGTTCCTGGCCATCAAACACGCCAGTCCGATCATGCGCGTGGGCGGCAAGGGCTCGATCATATGCACCGCTTCGGTGGCCGGCATCCGCTCAGGCGCCGGCGGCGTGCCCTACAGCGCCAGCAAGGCCGGCGTGATCAATCTCGTGCAGACCACCGCCAATGTACTTTACGGCACGGGCGTGCGGGTCAACGCCATCTGTCCCGGCCTGATCGAAACGGGCATGACCGCGCCGATTTATCAGAACGCCCGCGAGCGCGGTACGGACGACAAGATCGGCCAGCTCAATCCCCTGCGCCGCGGCGGGCAACCGAACGAGATCGCCAACGCAGCCCTGTTTCTGGCCTCGGACGACTCATCCTATGTCAACGGCCACGCCCTGGTCGTCGACGGCGGTCTGTCGACCTCGCATCCGGTAGGCACGCGGCGGGCTTAGCCTTACCGCGCGCCCAGCCGACAGGGGCGCACCCACCAGGTCGGATGGGCGGCGACCAGCCGCTCGGCCAGCCGCCCAGCGTCCGCCGCTGTCTCGACCAGGGCGAACGATGTCGCGCCGGAGCCGGACATCCGCGCCAGCAGGGTCTCGGGCTGATCGGCCAGCGCGCGCAGGGCCTCGCCGATCAGGGGTTGCAAGGCCAGCGCGGGGGCTTCGAGATCATTGCGCAGATGGGCGAAAACGGCGGCGGCGCGGCGGGCGGACGTCAAGTTGGGCGGTAAAACGGGGCGATCGGCGCCCGGCCCAGCCGGATGGTCGTCGAAGGCGCCGTAGACCGCGGCGGTGGATGACGGCGCGCCGGGATTGACCAGCACCGCGTCGAGTACGGGCATGGCCGGCGCGGGAGAAAGGTCATCGCCGCGGCCCTCGGCGATCACCGTCCGCGAGGCGAGGCAGGCGGCGACGTCGACGCCCAGGATCCTCGCCATGGCGTCGAGGTCGGGGTGCGACGCGTCCACGCCATTGTGCGACGCCAGCAATTGCAGGGTCGTCGCTGCGTCCGCCGATCCGCCGCCCAGACCGGCGGCGACGGGCAGGCGCTTGTCGAGGGTGAGGCCGAAAGGTTCGGACGCCCGTCCGAACCGCTCCAGAAAGAGATCGCGCGCGCGCGCAACGAGATTGTCGCCGCCGTCGCTCAAGGCGCCGCCGAACGGTCCTCCAACCGTCAGACCCATCGGCGCGCCGGGCGTGAGGCTGAGCTCATCGCCGACATCGGCGAAGATCATCAGGCTGCACACCGGATGATAACCGTCGGCCTGCTTTGGGCCGACGTGCAGAGAGAGGTTGATCTTCGCCGGAGCGAGGCGGCGCAAAACCATGCGTGGGAGCCGCCTAGGAGCCGGCGACGACGGCAGGGCCTGCCGCCGCGCCTAGGCCATGCTTTAGCTTCTCATCGATCTCGATTTTTAGCTTGGCCGACGGCTCAAGGGTCAGGACGCGGCGCCATTGATATTGCGCCTCGATCCGGCGGTTCACCCGCCAATACGCGTCGCCCAGATGGTTGTTGACGTCCGGATCGCCCGGTTCGAGCTCCACGGCGCTCTCAAGTTTGGTCACCGCCGTGGTGAAATTGCCCATCCGGTAATAGCCCCAGCCCAGGGAATCGAGCATGGCGCCGGAGTCCGGCTGCAGGCTCACCGCCTTTTGCACCATCGCCAGGGCGGCGGGCAGCTTCTCGCCCCGGGCGATCCAGGAATAGCCCAGAAAATTGAGCAGTTCCGGCTCGTCGGGCTGTTTCTTGAGGGCGGTCTGCAGGTCGCGCTCGGCATCGGGCCAGCGACCGCTTTCCTCGAAATCGACAGCGCGCATATACAGCAATCGCCAATCGGCGTTGTCGCCGGCGCGGGCGATGATCCCGTCGAGCACCTTGGCTGACTCGTCATATTGTTCCCCGGCGCGTAGAAGATCGGCCAGAGTGACCGCCACGCTTGGCTCGTCCGGTGCGGCGGCGAAGGTTTCGCGGGCGATCTTCAGCGCCGCGTCTTTGTCGCCGGCCTTTTGATAGCTCCAGGCGAGCTTGTCCCGCGCCGACGCGTATTGATCCGATCCGGGGTGCGCCGCGCCGTAGGCCACGCGCGCGCCGTCCAGATCGTTGGTGTCGCTGAGGATGTCACCCACCATCACCCACGCTTCGTCCCGCTCGGGGTCGAGCCGTAGAGCAAGGCGCAGATAGGCCAGGGCGAATTCGCCCTGCTTCTGCTCGATCAACTGACCGGCCGGCGCCATCAAGGCCTCGGCGGCCGATTGGCGAAGGCTGGCCTCGCGTGGGGCCGGCTTGCCGGCGGCGGCCCGGGCGCGGGCTGTCCCCAAGGCGCCCGCGTCGCCATAACGGCCGATAGCGGAGTCATAGATGGCCACCGCGTCGGCCGAGCGTCCACGGCGCTCAAGCATTTCGCCAAGGTCGAGGCTGGCGATCCCGCCGGGATCCCCCTTGGCGATCAGGGCGCGAAAGGCGGTCTCGGCCTCGTCAAAGCGGCGCGCGCGCTCGAATAACTTGCCTTGATCGAGGTTGGCGAAGAACTGCGACACCGGCGCATCGGCGATGATCGGGTGGGCGATGGAGCCGTTCGCGTCGCCCGCCGCCGCCGCCGCCCACGGCGCGAGCAGGGCCGTCGCCGCCTCGTGCGCCGGATCGGCGTCTGGGCTGGTCAGCAGATCGCGCGCGCGTTTGCCCTGACCTTCGGCAAGGGCCTCGACCCCGCGCACCAGAACTCCGAAACGACGCAGGCCGGGCTCCATGTCCGGCCCGGTCGGGGCCAGGGCCGCGGCCGCCCGCACATCGCCGGCGAGCAGGGCGGCGGTGAAGGCGCGCATCCCCAAATACCGCCCGTCTTGCCCGACGTTGGCATTCGCCGCGCGCCCGAAAAAGCCGGAGGCCGCGTCGCTGCGTCCGTGTTGGGCCGCCGCCTGACCGGCCAGGAACAGACCATAGGGCGAACCGCCATCGGGGACGGATCCCGCCACGGCCGTCTTCGCGGGCGCCCCGCCATCTGACGCGCCCACGGTGGCGCAGGCGCACAACGCCATCAGCGGCAAACAGGCCAAGACCTTAAAACATGAATGCATGGAGGATGTTCTGATCGCCATTTGGGTCGTCCGCAAGTCGCGAGTCATCGATACCGGGACATGGCTCAGTCCGCCTACATATTGGGATAGTTGGGGCCGCCGCCGCCTTCGGGAGTGGTCCAGGTGATGTTCTGCGACGGATCCTTGATATCGCAGGTTTTGCAGTGGACGCAGTTTTGCGCGTTGATCTGGAAGCGCGGATTGTTTCCCGCCTCGTCGTACAGCACTTCGTACACGCCCGCCGGACAATACAGCCGCGCCGGTTCGCCAAACTCGGGCAAGTTCACCGAGATGGGAATATTGGGATCGGTCAGCTTCAGGTGGGTGGGCTGATCCTCCTCGTGATTGGTGGCCGAAACGAACACGCTGGAGAGCTTGTCAAAACTAAGAATCCCGTCCGGTTTGGGATAGACGATAGGCGTGTGGTCTTTGGCCAAGCCGGTCGAGGCGGCATCGGTCTTTTCGTGCTTCAGCGTGCCAAAGAACGAGAACCCGCCGAACAGGCTGGCCACATGCAGATCGGCCATGATCAGGGCGCTACCGAGCCAGGTGCCAAATTTTGACAACAGGGGCTTGGCGTTGCGCACGATGTACAATTCCTTCGCCACCCAGGAATTGTCATAGGCGGCCTGGTACTCCACCAACGCGTCGCCGCCGCGACCGGCGGTGATGGCGTCGAACGCCGCGTCCGCCGCCAGCATGCCGGTCTTCATGGCGTTGTGGCTGCCTTTGATGCGCGGCAGGTTCACGAACCCCGCCGAACAGCCGATCAGCACCCCGCCGGGAAAACACAGGGCGGGCACCGACTGATAACCGCCTTCGGTGATCGCCCGCGCGCCATAGGCGATGCGTTTGCCGCCCGCCAGATAGCGGCTGATCGCCGGGTGGTGCTTCATCCGCTGGAACTCGTCGAAGGGCGATAGCCACGGGTTCTTGTAGTTGAGGTGCACCACGAAGCCGACGGCGACGTAGTTGTCGCCAAAATGGTACATAAAGCTGCCGCCGCCGGTGTCGCTTTTCAACGGCCAGCCGACGGTGTGCTGCACCAGACCGCTGTCGAAGGCGGCGTCAGGCACCTGCCATATCTCCTTCAGGCCGATGCCGAATTTTTGCGGCGACTTGCCTTCGGTGAGGTTGAATTTCGCCTGCAGCTGCTTGGCCAGCGAGCCACGCACGCCCTCGGCGATAAAGGTGTATTTGGCGCGCAGCTCCAGGCCCGGCTGATAGCCGTCCTTGTGATGCCCGTCCTTGGCGACGCCGAACACGCCGGCGACCACCCCCTGCACGACGCCATCCTCGCCATAGACGACTTCGGAGGCGGCCATGCCGGGATAGACTTCGACGCCGAGGCCTTCGGCCTGCTCGGCCAGCCAGCGGCACACGTTGGCGAGCGAGGCGATATAGTTGCCGTGGTTGTGCATCAACGCCGGCATCGGCCAAGTCGGAATGTTCAAACTTCCGGCCGGGCCGAGGGCGACGAAGCGGTCCTTGGCGACCTTGGTTTCCAGCGGCGCGCCTTTGGCCTGCCAGTCGGGAATCAATTCAGCCAACGCCTTGGGATCGATGACCGCGCCCGAAAGAATGTGCGCGCCGACCTCCGAGCCTTTTTCCAGCACGGCCACGGAAATCTCCGAGCCGGCCTGTGCGGCTCTTTGTTTGAGACGAATTGCCGCCGCGAGGCCCGCCGGTCCGGCCCCGACGATGACCACGTCATAGTCCATCGCTTCGCGTTCGACGTCTTCGCTCATGACCCTTGCAAACCCCTGTCGTGCTTCAACGGCGCTTCGCCCGCGCCCTTGCCTTACGCTTAATCGAAGGCGATGCTTGAACGGTCAAGGAGAAACCGTGTTTCCGCCCGCAGACCCGACCCCGCGCGCCCTCGAAAGCCTGCTCGCCTTCTGGACCGACGCGGGGGTGGACGCGTCCTATTCCGACACCCCCGTGGACCGCACGATCGCCGTGACGCGGCCGGCGGCGACGAAACGCGCGCCGTTCGCCCCGCCGACCGCAACCGCCGCGCCGCTGCCCGCCGCCGCGCCGCCCGCGCCGCAGACGCCGATTCCGGCCGAAGCGATCGACGACGCCCGCCGCGCGGCCGAGGGCGCGGTGGATCTGGCCGCACTCGAACAGGCCATCGCCGCCTTCGACGGCTGCGCTCTGAAGACCGCCGGCGCCCGGCGCGTCGTCTTTTCGCGCGGCGCGCCGGACGCGCCGGTGATGATCATCGGCGAAGCGCCCGGCGCCGACGAGGATGCTCAAGGGTCGCCCTTCGTCGGTCGCGCTGGCCAGCTTCTCGACCGCATGCTCGCCGCGGCCGGCCTTACCGGCCGGGTGTTCATCACCAACACCGTGTTCTGGCGCCCACCCGGAAACCGCACGCCGACCCTTGCCGAGCAGGCCGCGTGCGCGCCGTTCCTCGAACGCGCCATCGCCCTGGTGAATCCCAAGCTGCTGTTGCTGGTCGGCGGCGCCTCGGCCAAGGCCATGCTCAAGACCAATGACGGTATTTTGGGCCTGCATGGCCGCTGGTTCGAATGGCGCTCAAGCGACGGCGCTCTGGAAGTTCCCGCCCTGCCAACCCTCCACCCGGCCTTCCTGCTGCGTCAGCCGGCGGCGAAGAAGAAGAGTTGGGAGGATTTGCTGACGTTGGTCGAGCGGCTCGATCGCGCGGCGCGGCCAGGTTAGGCGCCCGTCGCGCCCAACGTCGCTGGCGGACTCTAAACCAAGCTGACGTCGATCTCCTTGTGCGTCAGAATCGTCCCTACCGACGCCATCATCACGGCGCCGACGGCGGCCATCTGCAGGAAGGTCAGGTGTTCGCCGAGGAGCACGAAACCGGCCAGGACGCCGACCGCGGGCTCGAGACTGGAAAGGACACCGTAGGTCGCCGCCGGCAGGCGGGTCATGGCGTACATTTCGAGCGAATAGGGGATGACGGTGGTCATCACCGCGACCGCCATGGCAAGCGGCAGAACCGCCGGGTTGAACAGGCCGAGGCCCGCGTGGGCCAGGCCGAACGGCGCCACGACCACCGCGGCGATGATTGTGCCGAGCGCGACAGCGCGGCCCGGTCCGACCGCTCCGGCCTGTTGGCCAAAGATGATGTAGAGCCCCCAGCCCGCGCCGGCGCAAAGCGCGAACCCCATACCGACGAGGTCGAGATGCGCGGACGCGTCGCTCCACGGCAAAAGCAGCAGGAGCCCGACCGCCGCGCCGGCCGCCCACACAAAATCCATCGCCCGGCGCGACGAAAAGATTGCGACGGCGAGGGGGCCGGTGAATTGCACCGCCGCGGCGATTCCCAGCGGAATGGTGCGGATCGCCATATAGAAACACAGGGTCATGCAGCCAATGGCCGCGCCGTAGCCGAGGGTCGCCCATCCGGCTTTCACCTTGAGGGGTGTTCGCCAAGGCCTCCAGATCGCCGCCAAAATCATGGCCGCGAACGCGAGCCGCAGGGTCGATGCGCCTTCCGCGCCGACGGCGGCAAACAAGCCTTTGGCGAACGAGGCGCCGCCCAGAAACGCCACCATGGCGATCAGCATGGCGCCGATCGGCAGAATCGGCGTTGAGCGCCGACGTTTCGACGTCGGCGTCAAGCCGCCGCCATCACCCGTTGCGGCGAGCGCCAGGCGTCGAGGAAGCTGGCCTGGTGAACGCAGGAGACCGTGCAGAACGGCGCGCAATCCTTGACGCGTTTGTATTCGGTCTCGATTTCGCGGCGACCATAGTCCAGCAGAGGCACGCCCGGCGATCCGCGCTGCTGCGAGCAATAGTGCACCAGGCCGTCTTCACAGATGTAGAGATATCGGGCGCCGGCCCGGCAGCGCCAGGCGTTTGGCTTGCCGGCCATCAAATTCTTTTGGAACATCAGGAAATTGATCCGGTGCGCGACCGAGCCCTTGCCCATCAACCGGTCGTAGACCGCCCTCTGGCTGGCCGACAGGGGCGCCAGCGTGCCATCCGCATCGTGCAGCACGCCGACGGTGTGGCTGAAGCCCAGGACCTTGGCCGCGTCGGCGACCTCCAGTGCATCGTGCGTGCGTTCCTCGGAAATGCCCAGGACCGAATTGATGTTGACGTGAAACTGGGCGTGCGCGGCAAGGAGCTTTAGTTTGCCGGCCAGCGATTTGAGGGTCTTCTTGGAGATGGCGTCGGGCTTCACCCCGTCGATGGAGATCTGCATCTCCTGCAGGCCGGCCGCATTCATGGCGGCGATCTTCTTGGCGGTAAGCAGGAAGCCGTTGGTGATGGTGGTGGCCACCATACCGTGATGACGGATGCGGCGGATCACCGCGTCATGATCGGGGTGGGTCAGGGGCTCGCCGCCGGTCAGGGTGACGATCTGGGTTCCGAGGCGGGCCAGGGCGTCAATCCGCTCGATCAGATCGGCGAGGGGCACGGGTTTGGAAACCTTGTCGTACTCGCTGCAATAGGCGCATTCGAGATTGCAGTAGCGGCTGACCACGACGTGCGCGAGCATCGGCCGGCGCGTCGAGGTCAGTACGCGCGCGGCCACCTTCAGCCCGTCAAACAGGGTTACGCCCGCCATTCGCCTCTTAGTCCCGCCTCGATCGAACCTCCTAGATGACCTGTTCGGCGGCGAAAGTCACCCACGGATGCGCGATCGGCCAAAAATCGGGGCCTATCGATAGTTCAACTTGATGTGAATCGTCGTTTCGTCGGCTTTCACATGAAATTTGCTCGACTGGAAGGACGGCTGGGAAAACTCGATCGACGGGTCGTTCGAGAACCCGAACGGCTCTATGCCCTTGAATAGGTTGTGATCCCAACGGTGGTTGTTGTTGTTGTCCTGATAGACGGCGACGGCGTAGGTTCCAGGCCCGGGGATCCAGATGCACATGGTCGTCGACGGCGCCCGGGTCGGGACGTACCATACCTTCAGGGCCCCGTTCTTCTTCAGAAATTGGCTGGGATCACCTGGATAGAGCGAGGCGGACATCTCGCCCTTGGCGACGCGCACGTTGTCGATCACGATGCGGAGGCGGGTTCCGGTCGGCGTATTCTCGCACTCTTGGGCGGCGGCGGCGGACGCCAGGCCAACAGCAACCACACCGGCGGCGAAGGTCCCGGTGCGGAACAGGTTTAGCGGGTTCATGAAGGGCGGATCGTCCTTGTGGGAACAGGGTTGTTCGCGCGCGTTATAGACCATAATCCCGCCCCGGCGAATTTCAGTCCTGTTACGCGGCTAGGTCGAAGGCGGCGCCGGCCTCGGCGGTGATCTCGAACGAGCGCCGCCGCGCGGCGTGATCGAAGATGGAGCTGGTGATCATCAGCTCATCGGCGCCGGTGCGGGCGATGAAGGCTTCGAGGCCGGATTTGACCGCGGCGGGCGATCCGACCGCGGCGCACGACAGCGCTTGAGCCAGCATGGCCTTGGCCGAAGCATCGAGGCGGCTGTCCATATCGTCCACCGGCGGCGGCAGGGGCCCCGGCATGCCGGTGCGCAGGGCGACGAAGGATTGCTGCAGCGAACTGAACAGCCGCCGCGCCTCGGCGTCGGTGTCGGCGGCGACCACCGTCATCCCCAGCATGACATAGGGCTTGGCCAGGCGCTCCGAGGGCTGGAACCGTTCGCGATAGACGGCGATGGCGCGATCAAGCTCGGCGGGGGCGAAGTGAGAGGCAAAGGCGTAGGGGAGGCCCAACATGGCGGCCAGCTGGGCGCCAAAGGTGCTGGAGCCCAGGATCCACACGGCCACATCCAGCCCGGCGCCTGGCACGGCGCGCACCGCCTGTCCGGGCCCCGCCGGCTCGAACCAGTGCAATAATTCCACAACATCCTGCGGGAAAGTGTCCGCTCCGCCGGCGAGATGACGGCGCAAGGCGTGGGCGGTGGCCTGATCGGTCCCGGGCGCCCGCCCAAGGCCCAGATCGACGCGCCCCGGATAGAGTGAGGCCAGGGTGCCGAACTGCTCGGCCACCATCAACGGCGCGTGGTTGGGCAACATAACTCCGCCGGCGCCGATGCGGATTCGCTCGGTTCCCGCGCCGATGAAGGCCAGGGCCACCGCCGTCGCGGCGCTGGCGATGCCGGGCATGTTGTGATGTTCCGCCAGCCAATAGCGCTGATAGCCCAGCTGTTCGGCGTGGCGCGCCAGGTCCAGGCTGCAGCGCAGCGCCAGGGCGGCGTCGCCGCCCTGGATGATCGGCGACAGGTCGAGTACGGAAAGCTTGGTCATGATCGCAATATAGGAACAGCGGTGCGCTTCACCTGGAGGCCGATACATATTCAATGAAGATATGACCGTTGACCCGGTTCGCGGGGGCGTAACCGGTCGACCAATAGGAATAGCCGACATGCGGGCGATCCGGCCCGGCGCCGCCCGCGCCCGGCGGAATATCGTCCATGTCGATGATCATCGTCCACGTCTTGGCGCGATCACCATGGCCCACGGCTTGTAGGCCGGTCCATTCCACCGGCGTGTGGGCGCCTGCATCGCCGGCGGCGTCCCTTATCATCGTGAAATCCACCAACGCCACGTTGAGGCCGGTCGCCGCGTTGAGGCGCGCCCGGGCCCGCGCCCTGGCGGCGCCTTCCATGCTTGTCGAGCGCGCGGCGAAGCCGACCAACGGCGGGTCGTCCTGCATGTCTTCGTCGTGGACGGTAAGCTGGAAGGGGGGAGCTTTGGCGGAACCGCGCAACACGACCATGATCCATCTCCTCGACCGCTATGAGGTTCAGATTCCTAGGCTCGAACGGCTCGACTGCCAAGATTGACAGCGGCGGCTCCTCTGCTGTGGTGAGGGCGTTGATCCGCAATCGCCGGATAGGGGATAGAAAATGGACTTCATCACCGTCGAGCGCGTCGGGCGCGTCACCACCATCATCCTCAATCGCCCCGAGGTGATGAACGCCATCAACCCGGCGATGCACGCCGAGTTGCAGGTCGCGTTCGACGATTTCGCCACCGATCCGGAGCAGTTCATCGGTGTGGTGACCGGCGCTGGCGAGCGGGCGTTCTGCGCCGGCAGCGACCTCAAAGCGCTCGACCGCCATGGCGGCTATCCGAAAAACGGCTACGCGGGTCTGATCGAGCGCTTTGATCTGGCCAAGCCGCTGATCGCGGCGGTCAATGGCGTGGCCCTGGGCGGCGGGTTCGAGATCGCGCTCGCTTGCGACCTCATCGTCGCTTCGGAAAACGCCAGCTTCGGCCTGCCCGAGCCTCTGGTCGGCGCGGTGGCGCTCGGCGGCGGTCTGCATCGCCTGTCGCGCCAGATCGGACTGAAGCCGGCGATGGGCCTGATTCTGAGTTCCAGGCGGGTCAGCGCGGCGGAGGGCCTGCGTCTCGGATTCGTCAACGAAATGGTCCCCGCCGATCAATTGAATACGGCGGTGCGGCGATGGTGCGCCGACATTCTGCGCGGCTCGCCGATGTCGATCCGCGCCTCGAAGGAAACCGTCATGCGCGGCCTGGGCGAACCGGACGTCGCCCGGGCCATGCGCAACCAGCCGACCTATCCGGCCTACGCCGCCTGGCGCGCCAGCGAAGACGCCCGCGAAGGCCCCGCCGCCTTCGCCGAAAAGCGACCGCCGGTGTGGAAAGGGCGATAAGCATCTCTTGCCCCGGCCCGCGCCCGGGCGTAGGGAGCGCGCTCCCTTTTTGATCAGGAGAATGGCTATGGGCTACCGGGTCGCCGTGGTCGGCGCCACGGGCGCTGTCGGGCGCGAGATGCTGAATATCCTCGAGGAACTGGAGTTCCCCGTGGACAAGCTGCACGCCATCGCCTCGCGCAATTCCCTCGGGGTCGAGGTGGGCTGGAAGTCCGGCGTCGTTAAATGCGAAGACCTTGAGCAATTCGATTTCTCCAAGGTCGATGTCGTGCTGATGTCGGCCGGCGGCGCCATCTCCAAAATCTGGTCACCCAAGATCGGCGCGGCCGGCCCGATGGTGATCGACAATTCGTCGACCTGGCGGATGGACCCGGACGTACCGCTGATCGTGCCGGAGGTGAACCCCGACGCGGTGCTGGATGCGCGCAAGAACATTATCGCCAACCCCAATTGCTCGACCATCCAGTTGGTGGTCGCGCTCAAACCCCTGCACGACGCGGCTCGGATCAAGCGCGTGGTGGTGGCGACCTATCAGTCGGTCTCCGGCGCCGGCGCCAAGGGCATGGACGAACTTTGGGAGCAGACCAAAGGCGTGTTTGTTCTGGGTCCGCCCGAGCCTAAACTGTTTCCCAAGCAGATCGCCTTCAACGTCATTCCCTACATCGGGACCTTCCGCGACGACGGCTACACCGACGAGGAAGCCAAGATGTGGATGGAGACGCACAAGATGCTCGATCCGGACATCGCGCTCACGGTCACCTGCGTGCGCGTGCCGGTGATGGTCGGCCATTCCGAAGCGGTCAACGTCGAATTCCACGAACCGTTGGATGAGGACGACGCGCGCGACATTCTGCGCGAAGCGCCGGGTGTCATGGTGATCGATAAGCGCGACTCCACCGGCTATATCACCGCCAAGGAGGCCCAAGGGGAGCACGCGGTCTATGTCTCGCGCATCCGCGCCGACACGACGGTCCGGTACGGCCTTTCGATGTGGGTGGTCTCGGACAATCTGCGCAAGGGCGCGGCGCTCAACGCCGTGCAGATCGCCGAGCTTTTGCACGAGCGCGGTTTGATCGGCCAGAAAGCGCTCGCCTGATGGTCGCCGCGGCGCCGGGCGGAGATTCCCGCCAGGCGCTGGCCGCGGGAATTGCCTGCTACGTCCTTTGGTCCGGCATGCCCCTGTTGTTCCTGGCCATGACCGGGGTAGGGGCGACGTCCCTGGAGATCGTCGGGCAACGAGCCATGTGGTCGGCGCCGTGGGCGATCTTGCTGGTTGTTCTGGCCGGTCAGGACGGCGAAGCGATCGCCGCCTTTCGCAGGCCGCGCGTGCTGGGCTGGCTGACGCTCTCGACGGCCCTTTTGACCGGGAACTGGCTGGTGTTCGTCTGGGCCTCCACGCACGGACACAACATCGATGCGAGCCTCGGTTATTTCATCATACCCCTGATCAACATGGCGGTTGGCGCGGTGTTCTATCGCGAGAAAATAAGTCGACTTGCCGTCGCCGCCATGGTTTTGGCGGTGATCGGCGTGGTCTTGCAGATCCTCATCGTCGGACACATTCCGTGGATTGGTCTGGCCCTCGCTTTCTGCTTTGGCGGTTATGGTCTGGTGCGCAAGCATGTGGCCATCAATGCGCAGGCGGGGTTGCTGGTCGAGTCGCTGATCATCGCGGTTCCGGGCGCGGCCTATTGCCTTTGGCTCTATGTCAGCGGGACCGGCGTTTTTGGACGGGGCGTGTCCGCCTCTCTATTGCTGGCCGCGGCTGGACCGGCGACGGTCATCCCCCTGGCCCTGTTCGCCTGGGCGGCCCGGCGGCTGCCTCTGGCGAGCCTTGGGTTCCTCCAGTTCATCGGGCCGACGACCGGATTTGGCATCGGCCTTGCGCTTGGCGAGTCGTTCCACGCCAGCCAACTCCTGTCTTTTTCGTTCATCTGGGCGGGTGTCGCCGCCTTCATCTGGGAGGCGTTCATTGACCGGCGCGGGCAGGCTCAGGCGATGCGCTTGATCCGGACCCCAGTCCCCGCGAAACGGCGCGCAATCTGACCGACGGCCGTTTCCAGGGCCTCGGCCTTGCTCGATCCTTGAAGGAGGGCGCCGGTGAAGAGCGCGATCAGAACATCTCCGGCGCCGCGCGGCACGTCTTGCGCCCGGCGATGAACCGCAAGCCACGCCTCTTCTTGATCGGCATAGACGACGCCGATTTCGTCCTCAACGGTCACGGATGAGACCAACGCCGCCGCCCCGAGAAATCGGGCGGCGGCCAGCGCGGTCGCCGGATCGTTGATAGGCCGGCCGGTCAGACGCTCCATCTCCCAGCTATTGGGCGCGATGAGTTCGGCGCGCGGGACAAGATCGGCAACGATGGCGTCGGCCACGGCGGGGTCCACATACAGACCCTTGCCGTGATCGCCCATGATCGGATCGACAATGATCCGAACGCCGGGGCTGGCGGCGCGCGCCGCGTCGAGGGTCCGCGTGGCGATGGCGACCTGCTCGGCGGAGGCGAAATAGCCGGTGATGACCGCGTCCAGGGTCATCAACACTCCGGCCGCCACGATCCCTTCGAGCATGCCGGCGAAGACCTCGGCGCCGACGGGTCCGCCGCCGGGCGCGCCAAGTCCGGGATGGCGGCCGAACAGCACGGTCGGGGCGAACACCGTCTCTATCCCGGCGCGGGCGAAGGCGACGACTTGCGCGCTCCCACCCACGTCGCTGGTCGCGACATGGCTGGAAAGGATGAGGACGCTCGCCACCAGTCTTTGGGCTTAGGCGCCCAGACTTTCCGGCGTGGCGCGGAAGAGGTCGATCGCCCCCTGGCTGACCGCCTGCGCCAGGGCCGGCGACCCGGAGAGTATCTGTTCGGAATAGACCCGCGCCAGACCGACCTTGGTCCGCCAATAGTCTTGCGGACCCTCGCCGGCGGCGATGTTGCGCGACGCGGCCAGGGCGCCCTTGGCCAGCATCCATCCGCCGACCACATCGCCCAGCAATTGCAGATAGGGTGTGGCGCCGGCCAGGGCGTCGGGCTGGGCGTGGCCGCGGCGTTCGATCAGCCAGCCGGTCGCAGACTGCACCGCCGCCAGGCCCGCTTCCAACCGGGCGCCGATGGTGTGCAGCCAGGCGTCGTCGGCGCTTTTGAGCGCAGCGGCGGTCGGCATGATGTCGCCGACCAGTTCACGCACCGCCTGACCCTTGCCGAGCGCCAGCTTGCGCCCCATCAGGTCAATGGCCTGGATGCCGTTGGTGCCCTCATAGATCGGCAATATGCGCGCGTCGCGATAGTGCTGGGCCGCGCCGGTTTCCTCGATAAAGCCCATGCCGCCGTGGACCTGCAGGCCCATGGACGCCACCTCGACGGCCATGTCCGTGGACCAGGCTTTGGCGATCGGGGTGAGCAGGTCTTCGCGCATGCGCGCGGCGTCGCGATCGACCGGGTTGCCCGAAAGCCGGGCGAGGTCAGCGGCGACCGCGGTGGACAGGCAGATGCCGCGCGCCGCCTCGATCTTGGCCTTCATCAGCATCAGCGTGCGGCGCACGTCGGGGTGGTCGAACAGGCGCGACGGCAGGGCGCCGGTCCAGGCCGAGCGGCCCTGTTTGCGCTCCAGGGAGAAGGCCAGGGCGCGTTGGAAGGCCATTTCCGCCACGCCAACGCCCTGAACGCCGACCTGCAGGCGCGCGGCGTTCATCATCACGAACATCGCCGCAAGGCCCTGATTGGGGGCGCCAACGAGCTCGGCCTGCGCGCCTTCGAAAAGCATGACGCAGGTCGGCGAAGCATGGGCGCCCAGCTTATGCTCAATGCTGGCCGGGCGCAGGGCGTTGGCGACGCCGAGCGACCCGTCCTCGCCGACCAGACGCTTGCTGGTGAGGAACAGCGACAGGCCGCGCGACCCCGGCGGGGCGTCGGGCAGGCGGGCGAGCACCATGTGAATGATGTTCTCGGCGACGTCGTGGTCGCCCCATGTGATGAAGATCTTCTGGCCTGAGAGACGATAGCCGCCCTTCCCGTCAGGGTCGGCGCGGGTGGTCAAAGCGCCCAGATCCGATCCCGATTGCGGCTCGGTCAGATTCATCGTGCCGGTCCAGCGACCGGATATCAGATGGGGCAGGTAGAGCGCCTTTTGCCGGTCGGTGCCGTGGGTGCTGAGGGCCTCGATCCCCGCCAGCGTGAGCATGGGACACAGGCCAAAGGCCATGTTGGCGGCCTGCACCATTTCAAACACCGCGATCTCCAGCGCCTTGGGCAGGCCCTGGCCGCCGTGCGCCTCGGCCGCCGAGAGGCCGTTCCAGCCGCCCTCGGCGAACTGCCGGTAAGCCTCGCCAAAGCCCGGCGCCGCCCGCACCGCGCCGTTCTCGAACTGCGCGCCCTCGCGATCGCCAACCGCATTGAGGGGCGCCAGGATATCGGCCGCGAACGCCCCCGCCGCCTCCAGCACCGCGACCGTCGTCTCGGCGTCGGCGGCGGGAAACAGCGCCTCCAGGCGCGCATAGTCCGCCGCTTCGGTCAGGGAAAATTGCAGATCGCGAAGGGGGGCTTTGTAGGTCATGACGGGGTCCTTGGTCGGGTCGATGTTCTTACTAGAGCAAATTACGCGCGGTCGATAAGGTGGGGCGGACTTAGACGTCCCTCTCCCGCAAAAAAAGGCCCGCCGTGCCCCGAAATCCACCCAACGCAGGCGCCAAATACAACGCCGTCGCCATGTCCCTGCATTGGTTGATCGCGGCGCTGATCGTGACCAACATTCTGATCGCCTGGTATTTCAACACTTTGAACGGCCCGACCAAGGTTCCGCCGATCCAGCTACACAAGTCGATCGGCATTACGGTGCTCATCCTGAGCGTGGCACGGCTGGCTTGGCGGTTTATTTCGCCGCCACCGCCGTTGCCCGCATCGGTGACCGGCTGGCAGCGCGCCGCCGCCCACGTCACCTATGTCTTGTTCTATGTCATCATGCTGGGCCTGCCGCTCAGCGGTTGGGCGATGGTGTCGGCCAGCCAGCTCATCAAAGTCTATCCGATCACCCTCTACGGCGTGATTCCGTGGCCGACCCTTGAACCTTTAGCCCAGCTTCCACATGACCAGATGAAGAGCGCGCACAAGGCGCTCTTGCTCACGCATGGCCTCCTGGGAAAGCTGACCTATGGCCTGATCGTGCTGCACGTCGGCGCCGCCCTTCGCCACCTGATCCTTCTGCGCGATGACGTGGTCGCGCGGATGGTGCCGTTCTTGAGGTCGCCGTCGACATGAAGCCTTTTGCATCCCTCGCCGTCGCCGTTGGTTTTCTGACCGCCGGGCTTGCGCACGCCGCCCCGGCGCCGGCCTGGACTGTCGACAAGACCGCCTCGGCGCTGAAGTTCGCCTCCAGCTTCGGCGGCGAGTCGTTTTCGGGCGCCTTTCGGCGTTGGGACGCCGAAATTCATTTCGATCCGGCCAATCTGGCCGGCTCCAGCGTGACCGCGACGGTCGATGTCGCCTCGGCGGCGACCGGCAGTCCCGACCGCGACCAGGCCCTGCCGACAGCGGACTTCTTTGACGCCGCCCATTTTCCCAGGGCCACCTTCACCGCGCGGTCGTTCACGGCGCTCGGCGCCGGACATTATCAGGCCCGCGGCGTCCTGACCCTGCGCGGCGTCGCCAAGCCCCTGACGCTGCCTTTCACCCTGAAGATCACCGGCGCCCAGGCGAAGATGACCGGCGCCGTGACGATTAATCGCCTGGCGTACAGCGTCGGCCAGAACGAGTGGAAGGCTGTCACCACCCTGCCGGCCGCCGTCAGCGTCAACGTGGTTCTGGTCGCGCGGCGCAAATAGGTGGGCCGGGCGAGCGAACTCGCGCGCGCGCTTAGCGCCGGCGATCTGATTATCCTGCCCACGGAAACCGTTTACGGACTGGCCGCCGATGCGGCGAGCCCCGCCGCGGTGGCCCAGCTCTATGAAGCCAAGGGCCGCCCGCGCTTCAATCCCCTGATCAGCCATGTCGGGGACCTCGACGCGGCGCTAGGGATCGCCGACCTCGACGACCGCGCGCGCGTCCTGGCCAACGCCTTTTGGCCCGGCCCTCTGACCATCGTGGCGCCCTATCGGATGGGCGGAGGCGTGTGCGACCTGGCGCGCGCGGGTCTGAATACGGTCGCCGTGCGGGTTCCTGCCCACCCTCTCGCGCGCCAGGTGTTAAAAGCGTTCGGCGGCCCCATCGTCGCGCCCTCCGCCAATCGCTCCGGTCGGCCCAGCCCGACGACCTTTGCCGACGCCATGGCCGAGACCGGCGCCTTTACCGCCGCCGCGCTCGACGGCGGACCTTGCCCGGTCGGGTTGGAATCGACCGTGGTCGCCCTGCTCGATGGTCCGCCGCGGTTGCTGCGGCCGGGCGCCGTGACGCGCGCGGTGATGGAGGCCCTGATCGGCCCGTTGGCCGAAGCGGAGGCGGATGCGAAACGTTCGCCCGGGCGCCTGACGCGCCACTACGCCCCAAGCGCGCCGGTGCGGCTGGCCGCCGGAGCGCCGGCGCCGGGGGAGGCCTATCTCGCGTTTGGACCGGCGCCCGAGGGCCCGCACGTGTTCAATCTCAGCCCGTCGCGCGATCTCGCCGAGGCGGCCACGCGCCTCTTTACCTACCTGCGCGCCGCCGACGCCCTGGCCCCCCGCGCCATCGCCGTGGCCCCGATACCTGAGGAGGGCCTGGGCGAAGCGATCAACGACCGACTTCGGCGGGCGGCGGGCTTTGTCGGCTAATCGGGCGGTGGTCCGCCCGCTCGCAAAGCGATAGCGTGTCGCCATGACCGGCCCCGTCACGCCCGAATTCCTAGATCGCCTGAAGGCCGCGCTCGGCGCCGACGGCTGGAGCGACGATCCGGCGCGGCTTGAGCCCAAGCTGGTGGAATGGCGGCGGCGCTGGACCGGGTCGACCCCTCTGCTGGCCCTGCCGGGATCCACCGAGGTGGTCGCAGCTGTGGTGCGGCTATGTGCCGCGGCGGGCGTGGCGATCACGCCACAGGGCGGCAACACCGGTCTGGTCGGCGGACAGATCCCGCAAGGCGAAATCCTGCTCTCGACCGAGCGCCTGCGCGCGGTTCGCGATGTAAACGGTCTTGATGACGTCATGGTGGTGGAGGCCGGCGTCACCCTGGCCGCGGCGCACGAGGCCGCTCTGGCGGCGGATCGGCGGTTTCCGTTGAATCTGGCGTCGGAAGGCTCGGCGACCATCGGCGGCCTGGTCTCGACCAACGCCGGCGGCACGGCGGTGCTGCGCTACGGCAATATGCGCGATCTGGTTTTGGGGTTGGAGGTGGTTCTGCCGAGCGGCGCGGTGTGGAACGGCCTCAAGCGCCTGCGCAAGGACAACACCGGCTATGACCTCAAGCAGCTCTTGATCGGCGCCGAGGGCACGCTGGGGGTGGTTACGGCGGCGGCCGTAAAGCTGTTCCCCGTCCTGGCGTCCCGCGCCACCGCCTTCGTCGGCATCGTCGATCCGCGGGCGGCGGCGCAATTGCTGATCCTCGCCAAGGCGGTCGCGGGCGGCGATCTGGAAGCGTTCGAGCTCATCGGCCGCCTCGGGATTGATCTCGCCGTGCGCCATTTGCCGGCGATGCGCGAGCCGCTGGCGACCCGCCCGCCCTGGTATGCCCTCGTCGAGATCGCCAATTCGCGCGCAGGCGCGGCGGAGGCGGCGATGGAGGGTCTGCTCACGCGAGGCCTGGAGCAGGGCCTGATCACGGACGCCGCGATCGCCCAGAACGGCGCCCAGGCGCGCGCCTTCTGGGCGGTGCGCGAGGGCCAGTCGGCCGCCCAGGTCCCCGAAGGGCCGGCGTGGAAGCACGACGTATCGGTCCCGCTCTCAAGCGTGCCGGCGTTTATCGACGCCGCCTCGCGCGATCTCGCGGCGCGCTTTCCCGGCGTGCGCATCGACGCCTTTGGCCATATGGGCGACGGCAATATCCACTTCGACGTTCTGGGTCCCGAAGGCGGCGATCCGTCCCACCACGCGGCGGGCCGGGACGAAGGCGCGCGGGTCGTGCACGACCTGGTGACGGCGATGGCCGGGTCGATCAGCGCCGAGCATGGCCTGGGAACCATGAAGACGACCGAGGCGGCGGCGCGCAAGGCCCCCGTCGAGATCGCCGCCATGCGCGCGATCCGCGCCGCCCTCGATCCGGGCCGGATCATGAACCCCCGCGTTCTCTTCTAGTCTGCAAAGTGTGGAGGGCCGGACCGAACGCCTATCGAGGCTGACCTGCGACGTCTTGTCGCCTGTAACAAGATCTTACAAATGCAAAATAATGTGAATTAGATATCTGGCGCGCCCTTATCGAGAGGGGACATACCTTGAAACTGACCGATTTCCAAGGATACGGCGTTATTTTTGCTGACGGTTTTGCAAATCTAACTACGCGCGTTGATCCTCATTTAGTCGCTTCGCATGGTGCGACGACGGGTCGCATCGGTAAAGCGGTGTTTGACTTGACTTCTACTTGGTCGAGGCGAGGATGAAGGGATTGGGAAAACGGGGCGCGAATGCGTAATGGGTTTCCCGATTCGCGGCGTCTTCCTCGCGATTGGAGCGTCAACCGTAACCTTATTCCCAACCGGCTTTCGGGCGGGCAGCCTACCAAACCTTTGAAAGGGACTAATATCATGACCAAGCTTATCCATTTCGTGAATGATGAATCGGGCGCCGCGGCGGCAGAATACGCCTTGATCCTGGCCCTCATCGCCGTCGTCATCATCGCCGCTCTGACCACCCTCGGCTCCAACATCAGCGGCGTGTTCTCCAACGTCGCCGCCAAGCTGGTTCCGGCCTCCTAAAGAGCGCCCGCGCCGGACTTTAGCCGTCCGGCGCGGGACTTTCGGCTTCGACCATGGAAGCCAGGGTTTCAAAAATCCGGGTGACCGGGGGAATGAGCGTTAAATCCATGACCAAACTTGCCAATTTCATGACCGACGAATCGGGCGCCGCAGCGGCCGAATACGCCTTGATCCTGGCCCTCATCGCCGTTGTCATCATCGCCTCGCTGACCACGCTCGGCAGCAATATTTCCGCGGTGTTCGCGAATGTGACGATCGCCACGGCTCTAGGTTCCTAAGGTCTAGGTTTTGAGCAGAGATTGCGCGCCGGATATTATACGTCCGGCGTAGCATCTTGTGTCTCTTCAACTCGAACCAATTCAGCAATTTCCGCGGGTGATCCGCGGGTGACCACGGGGATCAAGGGGATTAGGATTATCGAATGACCAGGCTCACCAACTTCATGAACGACGAATCGGGCGCCGCGGCGGCCGAATACGCCTTGATCCTGGCCCTCATCGCCGTCGTCATCATCGCCGCTCTGTCCACGCTCGGCACCAACATCAGCACCGTGTTCTCCAACGTCGCCGCCAAGCTGGTTCCGGCCGCCTGATAGAGATCCGCGCCGGATATGCATCGTCCAGCGTCCGGCTCTTTTTTTTTGGTCACGCCTCATTCGAAACGGAAATTTAATGTGCTAGGCTAACATTGGATAGTTGCCTATTCTGTCGATTCGTTGAACTGTAGCGCGGTGTTTCTATCGGGGGTTGACCGTCATGTCTCTGCGTACCATCGCCACACTGGCGATCGCTATCGTGTTAGGGTTGATCGCGATCATCGTGGTCAACGGATACATAAGCTCCAAGCGCGGCGCCCCGCTTCAAGGGTCGGCGACCGGCCCCGGTTCTCCGGTGGTCGTCGCGGCGGCGCCCATCGGACGCGGGGTGGTCCTGCAGCCGCCACTCTTGAAAGTCGTCAACTATCCGACCGGCGCGGCGCCCGTGGGCGCCTTCACGTCGATCAGCCAATTGACAGGCGCCAAGGAAGTTCAACGCGTCGCCCTGCACGATCTGTCCCCGGATGAGCCCATTCTGCCCACGACGATCAGCGCTCCGGGCGGACGGCAGAATCTCGCCAGCATCATCACCCCCGGCATGGAAGCGGTGTCGATCCGCTCGAACGACGTCGCCGGCGTCGGCGGCTTCATTCTGCCGGGCGACCGCATCGACGTGCTGCTCACCCGCACGGTGACGGTCCCCGGCGCTCAGCAGCCCACCTCGGTGACCCAAATTCTGGCCCAGAACGTCAAAGTCCTCGGCGTGGATCAGTCGGCCGACGACACGACGGACAAGCCGTCGGTTTCGAGGTCGGTGACGGTGGAGGTCACCCCGCCGCAGGCGCAAACCATCACCCTGGGCCAGACGGTCGGCGCCGTGTCATTGTCACTGCGCCATGTCTCCGATCCCATGCTCCTGACCCGGCGCGCCACCACGTCGGGCCAATTGGGATATGCCGGCGCGGCGCCAGTCCACCGATCGGCGGGCGGCGGCGGCGTGGTTCACGTCACCCGCGGTGCGGATACGACCAACTTCACGTTTGGCGGTGCGGCGGCGCCTAAACAGACTCAAGAGGGGGCCCCCCGGTGATTATTCGTTCAAGAGACCCATTGGGCCATAACGTCGCGGCGGCGGGAGCGAGGATGACCAGGGCGTGCGCCCTGATGGTCGCCGGAGTGCTCGGGCTTGCGATGGTGGGCGGCGCCGCGGCGCAGGATTCCTCGGGCCATGGAGACGGTCTGCAGATCGGCCTGGGCAAATCGCGTATTATCGAAACGCCCGGCGCCTACACCGATGTGCTGGTGGGCGATCCGAAGATTGCCGATGTGGCGCCGGTGAGCAACCACTCGCTGTCGGTCATCGCCAAGGGCATGGGCTCAACGACCCTGACCATCTACGGTCCGCACAAACGGCTGATCTACGCCACCAACGTCTATGTCACGCCGGATCTTGAGGGTCTCAAGTCGCGGCTGCACGATGTGCTGCCGGACGAGAAGGGCCTCGCCGTGCGCGGCGCCAACGATCAGATCGTCGTCTACGGGACGGTGTCCAGCCCCGCCGACCTCAAGCAGGCGCTCGACCTGGCCGATTCCTACGCGCCCGGAAAGGTCATCAACATGGCCGGGGTCGAAGGGACCCAGCAGGTGATGTTGTCGGTGCGGTTTGTGGAAATGGAGCGATCGGCGGCGAAAAACCTCAATATTTCCGGGGCAGTGGCGCACAACGGCAATCCGCTGTTCGGGTTTCAATCCGGGACGCAGACCGGGAACCAGCCGATCATCGGCACCCTGCTCAAAAGCTTCCCCGTCTCGGGCGGCGCCTTCGGGGCCGCGCAATTGTTGATCAACGGGGATATCGGCCTCGGCTTCGACGCCTTGGAATCCAAGGGCCTGATCAAGACCCTGGCCGAACCGACCCTGGTGGCCATGTCGGGCGATACAGCCAGTTTTCTGGTCGGCGGCGAAATCCCGATCCCCGTATCGCAAACGTCGGCGGGCGCGGGGGGGTCGACGATCTCGATCGAGTTCAAGCAATTTGGGATCTCGCTGGCGTTCACGCCGACCATCCTCAAGGACGGGATGATCAACCTCGTGGTGAATCCCGAAGTTTCCTCGGTCGATCCGACCGTGTCGTTCAATCAGAACGGCCTCAGTATCCCCGGCTTCAAGGTGCGCCGGGCCAAGACGACGGTGGAGTTGCGCGACGGCGAATCCTTCACCATCGCCGGCCTGCTCAGCGACAACTATGAGAGCACGATCAAATCCCTGCCGTTCGTCAACGATATCCCGATCCTCGGCGCCCTGTTCAGGTCTCCGGAATTCAGGAAGGACCAGACCGAACTGGTGATCGTGGTGACGCCACACCTGGCCGTGCCGCGGCGCGGACCGACCGCCACGCCGGCCGACCATTTTGTGCCGCCGTCCGACTATGAACTGTTTCTGTTCGGCGCTCAGCACGGCGCGCGCGGCGCCCTGACCCCAGAAGACCGGGCGCTGATGTCTCACGACCCCAACAAGGGCGGTGTCGACGGCCCCTATGGCCACGTGGTCTATTAAGGCGAGGATGGATTGATGAAACGCTCAATGCAATCTCTCTTGGCGCTAGCCGCAGTCGCGGGCGTCGCCGGCCTTCTGGGCGGCTGCGCCACCGGTTCGGGCGTCGCGAGGACCGACGCCAACGACACCCAGTACCGGGATTTCGGCCGATCCGTGCGCCAGGACATCGCCGCCCAGATCGCCGATCCCGATCCGGTCTGGAAAAAAGACCCGCCGCCGGCGTCCAGCGGCAAGCGCGCAGCCCTCGCCCAGAAGCGCTATCAGTCCAATTCGGTGCTCAAGTCTACAGCGACGACCACGACGATCGGCAGCTCGAGTTCTGAATCCGGCGCGGCGGGCGGAAGCACGGGCCCGTAGAGTCATGCCGCCAAAGTGGTCCAACGCCGAACGCGGCGGCATTTCAGACGAGAGCAAGACTCGTGTCGGTTTCGTGGAGGGCGCGGTCGGCGGACCTGAAATGGTCTTCTCGCTGGCGACGCTGTTTCCGAAACTGCAGTTCGTCAATGTCGGCCCCGTATGGCCCGAACGACCCGATCCAGAGCTGTCCGTCCTGATCGTCAGCGCCGGCGCGAGCGACGTCGAAGCCCATCTCACCCGCCTGCGGACCCATAAAGACGGACCGCCGGTCATCGTCGTCCTGCGCGACGTTGACGCCGACGCCAGAAAGCAATTGGGCCAATCGCGCGCCGCCGACCTACTGACCGCGCCGGTGAGCGAGGCGGCTCTGGCGCTCAGCGTTGAGCGGCTTCTCTCGCAAGCCGCCGCGCCCGCTGCCGCCGCCCGCGCCGCCGACGGCAAGGTCGTTGGATTGCTCAAGGCGGGCGGCGGCGTGGGCGCGACGGTCCTGGGCATTCAACTGGCGCACATTCTCGCCGCCCGCGCCGATGGGGTCTGTTTCGCCGACCTCGATGTCCAGTTCGGCCAGGCGGCGCTGAAGCTGGATATCGAAGATGCGATGACCGTCACGGATATCCTGAGCGGCGCCGGCGCCCTTGGCGAACTGGCCTTGTCGACGGTGCTCAAGGGACACCGCAGCGGCGTCAAACTGCTCGGCGCGCCGCGCGACCTGACGCCCCTTGAAGCGATCATGCCGCAGGATCTCGATGGCCTGATGAAATCACTGAGGCGCGAATTCGCCGTAACCCTGGTCGATCTGCCCGGCGTTTGGACCGCGTGGACCAATCACGCTTTGCATTTGTGCGATCAGATATTATTGATCACGAACCTCTCGGTCCCGCACGTCCACCTGGTGAAGCGTCAGTTGAGTATGTTGGCGTCACAGGGCCTGGACGTGCTTCCGACTACATTGGTCTGCAATCGCGTGAACGATGATCAACGCGCGGTCGTGTCTCAGAAGTCGGCGGAAAAAGCCATCGGGCGCGATTTCGACATCGTGATCCCGGATGATCGCAAGCTGATGTACGCCGCAGTCGCGCAAGGATGCGCCCTGTCGGCCATTCGCGCCGGCACCAAGCTGGAGAAGGCCATCGAAACCCTGGCCGAGACGATCATTCCGGCGCCGGTCGTAGCCGGGTCGCAACGCCGAGGACTCTGGTCATGAGCGGATTGTGGTCGAACGTCAAAACACCGGCGGTGTCCCCCGCCAAGGCGGCGCAGGCGACGATCGAAGGGGCGACCGCCCTACGGTCGCGGCTGCACGCGCGGTTGCTCGAAGTTCTCAATCTCTCCCTGCTTGACCGCACGCCGCGCGAAACCCTGCGGCTGGAAATCCGCGGCGCCGTCATTCAGTTGCTGACCGAAGAAAAGCGGCTGCTCACCGCCGCCCAGACCGACCGTTTGATCGACGACGTGCTCGACGAAATCCTCGGCCTGGGACCGCTTGAGCCTCTGCTGAAAGACGACACGGTCAACGACATACTGATCAACACCCACAAAACGGTCTATGTCGAGCGCGGCGGCAAGCTGGAGCTCACCGACGTCCAATTCCAGGACACGCGCCATCTGGTGCGCATTCTCAACAAGATCGTTTCGGCCGTGGGCCGGCGGGTCGATGAATCCTCGCCCATGGTCGATGCGCGCCTGGCCGACGGCTCACGCGTCAACGCCGTCATCCCACCCCTGGCCCTGGACGGTCCCCTGGTGTCGATCCGTAAATTCGCTCGCAGCCGGATCGATATCAACCGCCTGATTGAATTTGGCTCCTTGACCGAAGACATGGCCAAACTGCTGAGCGCGATTGTCGCGGCGCGGCGTAATGTGCTGATTTCCGGCGGCACGGGCTCGGGCAAGACGACCCTGCTCAACGCCATGTCCGCGTTCATCGATGCGGACGAGCGGATCATCACCATCGAGGATTCGGCCGAGTTGCAGCTCCAGCAACCGCACGTCGGTCGCCTTGAGACCCGTCCGCCCAACATCGAAGGCGGCGGTGAGATCGCGCAGCGCGAATTGCTGAAAAACGCCTTGCGGATGCGTCCCGACCGGATCATCGTCGGCGAAGTGCGAGCGGGCGAGGCGTTCGACATGCTTCAGGCCATGAACACCGGTCACGACGGTTCGATGACCACCGTCCACGCCAACACCCCCCGCGACGCCCTGCGCCGGGTTGAGCAGATGATCGGCATGGCCGGTCTGGAAATTTCCGCGAAATCAGTGCGCCAACAGATCGCCTCGGCCATCGAAGTGGTCATCCAGGCCGAGCGGATGGATGACGGTAGACGGCGTATCGTATCCATCTCCGAGGTTGTCGGAATGGAAGAAGACGTGATCACCATGCAGGAAATCTATGGATTCAAGCGCAAGGGTCGCGGACCGGACGGCGAAATCCTGGGTGAATACGCGCCCACCGGCGTGCGGCCCAAGATCATGAGCATCCTCGAAGCGCGCGGCATCGCGCTCGATCCGAAGATGTTCGCCGCCAGCTGGAAGCAGTCATAGCGCCATGGCCGTCCCCTTCGCCCTGATCCTCAGTTTCGCCTGCGTCGTCCTGCTGGCCCTGTCCATCGCCGAGATGATCTTCAACGCGAGCGACCGCAACCGGCAGGTCAATCGCCGCCTCACCCTGCTGGCCGCCAATGTGTCGCCCGATAAGGTGTATTCGACCCTGGTCCGCAAGTCGCCGACCGACGCCTTTTCGACCGTGGCGCCGGGCCTTTACGGCCGGGCGACGCTCTACTGCCGCCAGGCGGGACTGTCGGTGGGACCTCAGCGTGTCGCCCTGATGGGCCTGCTCGCGGCCGTGGGCGTTTGGGTGTTCGCCCTGATATTCCTGAGTTTTACGTCGCGACAGGACCCGCTGGTCAACGCCACGACCTCCTTCATCGGTTCGCTCGCACTGACCTTGATGGTCGGTTTCATCTGGATCAGCCTGAGACGGCAAAAGCGGCTCCGTTTGCTTGAAGAGCAACTTCCTCTGGCCCTGGACATCGTCATCCGCAGCCTGCGCGCCGGGCACCCGGTCATCATGGCGGTGAAGCTCGCCTCCAGCGAAATGGGCGATCCCATCGGTTCGGAGCTTGGCTTGGTGGTGGACGAGACCAATTACGGCGTCGAGTTTCGCGCCGCCCTGACCAATCTCGCCCGGCGAACCGGATCGGAATATCTGCATTTCTTCGCCATCAGCGTGGCGATCCAGTCGGAAACCGGCGGCAATCTGGCGGAAATCCTGGGCAATCTCAACGCGACCATCCGCGCCCAGCAGAGTCTGCATCTGCGCGTCAAAGCCCTGGCCAGCGAAGGTCGAATGTCGGCCTGGGTGCTGAGCCTCATCCCCCTGGGATTGGTCAGCATGGTCATGCTGATGTCGCCGGGATACTACACCAGCCGAATGGACGATCCGATTTTCTGGCCGACCGTCGGCGTCATCGGACTGATTTATGCCTTCGGACAATTCGTCATCTACCGAATCGTAAATTTCAAATATTAGGGGCCCGCCGTGTCGCTGTTCGAAATCATCGTTTTGGACGCCGTGGTCTTCGCCCTGATCACCCTGGGCGTCTGGATCGCGGGGCGACAGGTCGAGAGCGTGCGGGGCGTGCGCCGCCGCCTGCAAGGTACGTCGTCGGCGCCGACGATAAAGACAACGACCTCCCTGTTTCGGTCACAGACGATCAAAAATCCCTTCCTGCTCGGCGTGCAGGATCTGTTCCTGAACGATTCCAAGGAACGTCAGGGCATCAGCCAGAGCCTGCATCAGGCCGGCTTTGATCAACCCTCGGCGGCGGCCGTTTACAAGACCATGCAATTCATCCTGGCCGTGGGCCTGCCGATCTTGGTCATTATCGGCGTGCAATTGAGCGGCAAGGTTTTGACCCAGATGCAGATCATCATGACCATCGGGATTTTCTGCGTCGTCGGCTATCTGGCCCCGCGCTATTTCATCAAAAACCGGGCGACCGCCAGAAGCACGGCGCTGGAAAATCAATTTCCCGACGCCCTGGACCTGACCGTGGTCTGTGTCGAGGCCGGTCTGCCGCTTGAGGCGGCCTTCATTCGCGTGGGCAACGACACATTCGAATCCCATAAGCGAATCTCCGAGGAATTGCGGACGGTCACCCAGGAATTGCAGGCCGGTCGAACGCGCGTGGAGGCCCTGCGCGGCTTCGCCAAGCGCACGAACGTCGAGGCGGTCAAATCCTTCGTGGCCCTGTTGATCCAGACCGACGCGCTCGGCGGTTCAATCGCCCAAAGCCTTCGCACCTACGCCAGCGAAATGCGCAGCCACCGGATGCTCAAGGCCGAGGAAAAAGCCATGCGCATCCCGGTCTTGCTGTCGGTGCCGCTGGTCCTGTTCATCCTGCCGGTGATCGTCACCGCGGTCATGCTGCCGGCGGCCATTTCAGTGATACGGGATTTCACTCCGACCATACAAAAATAGGGGCAACGTCGCCATGAATCGCCACCTGAGAACATTCGCGACCGCCGCCGTCCTCCTGGCCGGCTTGTCCGCGTGTCAGAGCGGCTCTCTTTTCAGCCGTTCGGCGAAAGCCACGCCGGTCGCCCCGCAACTGTCGCCTGTGGGTCCCTACGCCGTTGAAGATCGGCTTTACAACCACGCCGTCAAGGCCATCGAAGATCGCGACTATGGCCTGGCGCTCGACATATTGCAGATGGCCAAGGAGTCGCGGCCGGATGACCCGCGCGTTCTCACCGCCATGGGCGTCGTCTATGACAAGCTGGGGCGTTTCGACCTCAGCGCGCGCTATTACACCCTGGCCGAACAGGTCGATCCCGGCTCGAAGGTCGTCGCGCTCGACCGCGCTTATTCGGAGCAAATTCAGCACGCCACCGTCCAGGACCGCGGCGGCGTGACGGTGATGTCGCGCCTGGAGCCGAGCGGCTCGGCGCTGAGCCTCGCCGGACCTCCCGCGACGACCACGCAGCGGCTGGCCCAGATCACCAAGATCATCAGGGCGGGCGTCGGCATTTCCAACGCCACCGGGCGACCCCAAGGGGCCAATCTGGTCAGATTCCGCCTGGCAAAAGTGGGGTGGAGCGTCGCCCCGCCGCGCGCCAACGCCAAACGCCTGGCCATGAGCACGGTCTACTATCCGCCGGTCACCGTCCGCCTGGCCAAGGCGTTGGCGCGATCGATGCCCTATCCGGTGAAGCTCAAAGCGTGCCCCGACTGCTCGCAATTGCGGCTGTATGTCGGGGTCGACGCCCTGCCAAGGGCGGTCGACGCCCGGGCGTCCGAGACGCATCGCGGATGATCGCGGGTCGACGCCACGGCCAACGATCGGGCGCGGCCGTCGCCTGGGTTGTGCTTTTCGTCGCCGTCGCGTCGGCGCCGGCGCCGTCCTGGGCCTTCAGCCTGTTCTCGAAGCCGGCCGCCAAGAGCCACAACTCGGCCACCGTACGCGGCTTCAACGCCGATGACGTGGCGGCCCTGGTCCGCCAGGCCCTGGATGAGCTGCGCTATGTCGATGCCGGAACCTGGCTCGATCAGGCGAAAATCGACGGGGTCCATTCGCCTGAACTGACGATTTTGAACGGCCAGTTATTTCTCGCGCGCGGTCGTTTCGCCGAAGCGCTGGAGATGTTCCGCCCCGTCGCCGCCGAAACGCCGCCCAATGGGCGGGCCCTTGAGGGTGAAGGCATAGCCCTGTCCATGCTCGGACGATCGGACGAGGCCATGGCCGCCCTGAAGGCCGCCACGGGACTCGACAAGGCGCTCTGGCGCGGCTGGAACTGCCTGGGCCGCGAATACGACCTGCGCCGCGACTGGGCGGACGCCGGCGTCGCCTACGCCGCCGCCCTCGCGGCGCCCGGCGTCAGGTCGGCGATGGTGCTGAACAATCGCGGCTATTCCCTGCTGCTGCAAAACAAGCCCAGCGAAGCGTCGGCGGACTTCATCGCCGCTCTGGCCAAGGAGCCGGCCCTGGCCGCGGCGCGCACCAATCTGCGTCTCGCCCTGGCGTGGCAAGGCGCATACGACCGCGCCGCCGTGACCGGCGCGGGCGATGATCGCGCCGCGGTTCTCAACAACGTCGGCCTCGCCGCGGCCCTGCGCGGCGACTATGACCAGGCCGACAAATACCTGACCGAAGCCATGGCCGCCAAGGGCCAGTACTACGACCGGGCCTCCGAAAACCTGCAGCTTTCCCGCTCGCTGGCCGATCGCAAGGACCCCGCCCCGACCTTGGCGCCGAATGTCGCTCGTTGAAATCGGTCGTCTGAGCGTCGCGGCCCTGCTCACCGTCGTGCTGATCTGGGCGTCGATCACCGATATCAAGGACCGCAAGATCCGCAACGTCACCGTGCTGACGGCCTTGATCCTGTTTCTGCCCTGGGCGGTGTTGAGCACCGGCCACGCGGTCGTTGCGGACCTGGAGGCGGGCGCCGTCGCCCTGCTGGCCGGCGTGGCCATCTATTCCGCCGGCTGGCTGGGCGCCGGCGACGCCAAGCTGTTCGCGGCCTCAAGCCTGTTTATCGGCCTGCACGGACTACCCGGCCTGGCCGTGCTGACGGCGCTTGCGGGCGGCGCCTTGGCGATGATCAGTCTCGTCAGCCGCCCGACGCGGGCCATGACCATGGTGGCCATGCGCGGCAAGGGCGATTTTGGCCGCGGCATTCCCTACGGCGTCGCCATCGCGATCGCGGCGGCGCTTCTGGTTTGGGGGGGCCTGCTGCACCTTACGCCGCCGTGGGCCGGCGCGATCAACAGCTAGAGCCTGATGCGTTTATACGGAATAGATGTAAACGCTGAATCAGGCTCTGCATTCTTGCATTTGGAGCAGGATTCAAACTTCGGACGGTTCCGTCTGAAGTCATCCTTCTTGAGCCCCGCGGCGATGATCGATCTTCCGCGACGACCCCTCTTTCGGAGGCGCGCTTGACATCGGTGCTGGTGATCGGCGGCGCCGGCTATGTCGGCAGCCACGCCTGCAAGGCCTTCGCGCAAAAGGGCTGGCGGGTGACCGTGTTCGACGATCTAAGCGCCGGTTCGCGCGACGCGGTCAAATGGGGTGACCTCATCGTCGGCGATATCGCCGATCCGGCCGCCGTGCGCGGCGCCCTGTCAGCGCGCCGTCCCGACATCGTGGCGCATTTCGCCGCCCTGACCAGCGTCGGCGACTCGGTGAGCGATCCGGGCGCTTACTATCGCAACAATCTGGCCGGAACGGTCAATCTGCTGGACGCCATTGCCGCCGCCGGTCCTTGCCCGGTGATCTTTTCCTCGACGGCGGCGGTTTATGGCGTGCCCGAGCAGTCGCCGATCCCCGAAGACCACCCCAAACGCCCGATCAATCCCTACGGCCACGGCAAGCTGATGGTCGAGCAGGTCCTGGCCGATTTCGAGACCGCCCATGGCATGCGCCATGTCGCCCTGCGCTATTTCAACGCCGCCGGCGCCGATCCGGACGGCGAGATTGGCGAGACGAACGATCCCGCCACCCATCTGATCCCCATCGTCCTGCACGCCGCGCGCGATCCTGATTTCGCCTTCTCCATCTTTGGCGATGATTTCGACACCCCCGACGGAACTTGCGTGCGCGACTATGTCCACGTCACCGACCTGGCGCGCGCGCACGTCGCCGCGGCCGAACACCTCCTGGCCGGCGGGGCCAGCATGGCGCTGAACCTGGGCGGCGGCGCTGGCGCTTCGGTGCTCGAGGTCATCGGCGCGATCGAGCGCGAGCTCGGCCGGCCCATCCCGCGTCGCCTCGGCCCCCGCCGGGCGGGCGACCCGCCGGCCCTGGTCGCCTCGGCTCAAAAGGCGCGCGAGGTCCTCGACTGGCGCACCACCTATGGGCTGAAAGACATCGTCGCCACCGCCGCCGCCTGGGAGCGCAAGACGCGCGGTCTCTGACCCGCCTTGCGGCCCCCGCCCGCAGGCCCTAATTCCGCGTCTCCCGCGGATGAGAGCAAGCATGACCAAGCCCAAAACCCTGATCGACCTGCTGGCCCTCGAGCGGATCGAGGTCAATCTGTTTCGCGGCCGCGCGCCGGCCGACGGTCGCGAACGTATTTTCGGAGGCCACGTGATCGCCCAGGCGCTTCTGGCGGCCTATCAGACCGTCGAGGGGCGCACCTGCCACTCCCTGCACGGTTATTTCATTCGTCCGGGCGATCCGGCCGTGCCCATTCTGTATGAGGTCGACCGCGCGCGCGACGGCGGCAGCTTCACCACCCGGCGGGTGACGGCGATCCAGCATGGCGAGCAGATCTTCAACATGGCCGCCTCGTTCCAGGTTCCCGGCGACGGCGTCGAGCACCAGGATCCCATGCCGCCGGTCCCGCGTGCCGAGACTCTGCCCAAGGACCGCCGCGAGGATCATGGCGGCTGGCCAATCGATATGCGGCGGGTCGAGGGGCGCGACACCGGGCCGGCGGGCGCCTTCCAGAACAACTGGATGCGCGCCCGCGAACCGCTCGGCGACGACATTGTGCAAAACCAGGTGGTGATCGCCTTTGCCTCCGACATGGCCCTGATGGGCACTGCCATGCGCCCGCACGGCCTGGAATGGGAAACGCCCGGCCTGCAGACCGCCAGCCTCGACCACGCCATCTGGTTCCATCGTCCAACCTCGTTCAACGACTGGCACTTGTTCGCCCAGACCAGCCCTTCAGCGTCCAGCGGACGAGGCCTCAACTTTGGCGAGATCTTCAACGCCGACGGTCGCCTGGCGGCCTCGATCGCCCAGGAAGGCCTGATGCGCCTGCGGCCGCAAAAGGGCGGCTGACACCAGGCCCCGGCGATGAACTATCGGCACGTCTTTCACGCCGGCAATTTCGCCGATCTGGCCAAGCACGCCATCCTGACTCACATTCTGCGCGCCCTGACGGCCCGGGCCGTGCCATTGACGGTGATCGACACCCACGCCGGCGCGGGTCTCTATGATCTGCAAGGCGATGAGGCGCGGCGCACCGGCGAGGCCGGCGTCGACACGCTGATGGACGCCGTCGACGCGCCGGCGGCGTTTGACGACCTCAAGGCGGCCGTTCGGCGCGTGAACGCCAGAGGTGGGCGGCGATACTATCCCGGCTCGCCGCTGTTGATCGCCCAGGCCCTGCGCCCGCGCGACCGGTACCTCGCCTGCGAGCTGCGCCCCGACGACCACGCGGCGCTGAAAGGCGTGTTGCCGCGCGAGGCGGGCGCGCAAGTGCTGAGAGACGACGGCTGGCGCATCGCCGCCGAGCGGGCGCCGGCCGCGCCGGCCGGCCTCCTTCTGTTCATCGACCCGCCGTTCGAACGACCGGACGACCCCGCCCAGGCCCTGGCCGTCGCGGCCCAGACCCTGCGTCGCAACCCGGCCGCGGTGATTGTGATCTGGCTGCCGATCAAGGACCTGACCGGCTTTGACGATTTTGTCGGTCGCGCCCAGGATGTGGCCGGGCGCCGGACCGTCCTGGTGGCGGAGGCGCGCCTGCGCCCTTTATCCGATCCCATGAGCATGAACGGTTGCGCCTTAGTGGTGATCAATCCGCCGCCCGGCCTGGAGGCGTTCTCCCGCGCGGTCGTCGAATGGGTCGCGCGGACGCTGGGCGGGGCCGGCGGCCAAGGCCGAACAGTGATTTTCGGCGGCGGCGTCTGAATCTGGAATATTGCGTTTGCGAACGAACAATCTGTGTTATGGTGCATCGCACAATTTTGAAAACACAGGAGCGACGCGCATGGCATGGTTGGCTCAATATCCCGGTTCAAGTGAAATCGAGCGCCAGGCGAAAAAGGCCATCAGTCTGCAATTGGCTATGGCGGCGCCGCTGTGGCTGGCCGTGGGCGCGACCGCGAGCGCGGGCCTGTGGCTGATGAACCGTTGGACCAGCGCAACCAATCTCGAAGCCGCCCTTGCACCACGCGTCGAGCCGGTCGTCGAGGCCGCGCTAGAACCGATCGCCCTGGCGCCCGTCGCGCCGATTGTTGAAACCCTCCCCGAACCCGTCGCCGTGATCGAGCCGGAACCGGTCGTCGAAGCCGCGCCCGAACCGGCGCCCGACGACCTTACTCGCCTGGTCGGCATTGGCCCCAAGGTCGCCGCCGCCCTGGCCGAGCGCGGCGTGACCCGGTACGCCCATCTCGCCGCCTGGACCGTCGACGACATGGCCAGGTTCGACGCCGATCTGAAGTTGCTCGGTCGTGGGACCCGCGACGCCTGGATCGCCCAGGCTAAACGCCTCGCCAACGAAGGCTGATTGGGTCTAGTCTGGCGCCAACTCCCGTTGAGTGAGACGCCATGGCTCGCATACCCTATTTCGATCTCGCCCTGACCACCGACCGCGCGGCCAAGGCCGCCGCGCGTTTGCCGCCGCTGAATATCTTTCGCATGATGGGCCATGCGGGCGATCTTCTGGATGGGTTCACCCGGTTCGGCGGGCAGATCCTCAACCTCATGGCGCTGGATCCGGGCCTGCGCGAAATCGCCATCGTGCGCGTCGGGATCCTGTCGGGCGCGGCCTACGAGGTCTTCCAACATGAGCGCATCGCGCGCGATGTCGGTCTGTCGAACGAGGTGATCGCGGCCATCCGCGAGGGGCCGACCGCCGCCGCCTTCGATGACGCGCAACGCGAGGTGATGGCCTTCACCGATGACGTGGTGGCCCATGTCCGCGCCGGCGACGCGACCTTCAAACCCATCCTGGCCCGCCACGGCGCCAGGGGCGCGCAGGAGCTGACCCTGACCGTCGGCTTTTACATGATGGTGTCGCGGTTCCTGGAAACCTTCGATGTGGATATCGAAGACGGCCCGACCGCAAGCCCGAAGGTTTCGGGGACAAAGGCCTAGAGCAGGATGATTTTAGACGGAATCGTCCAAAATCTTAAATCCTGCTCTAAATGCAAAAGTGTAGAGCCTGATTTAAGCGTTCAGATCTGTTCCGTCTGAACGCATCAGGCTCTAGGCAATCGCCTACGAAAAATGAAACCTGGCCCTGAGCAGTTCGATCTCTTGCCGCGCAAAGCCATCAATGCCGAAATCGCCCACGCCTTCCATCACCGGCGAGCGAAAGTCCAAGCCTGACGCAGATCAGGACGAAGCATTGGCGGGGCGTTGCTTCGCCGGGGTGCGACGAATTGTATCCCCTTAATGTTTTGACTATATTTCACAAAGGCGGTTTGTGATATAGGTAGACACGGCGGGGCATTTCGGACTAGGTTTTGCGGTCGATCCCCGCTCGCTGGGAACGTTGAAAAGGCGAAGCGATGTTCAAAACCTCCCTTGGTCGTGTCGGGGCGCTGATGGCGCGCGCGGCTGATTTCGCGGTGCGCTTCCACAATGACACGCGCGCCAATGTGCTGGCCGTCGTGGCTCTCAGCCTCGTCCCCTTGATCGGTGCTCTGGCCCTGGGCAGTGAGGCCGCGTCGTGGAACGTCACCAATCGCGGCATGCAGAACGCCGCCGATTCGGCGGCGGTGGCGGCGGCGAGCGCGGGGTATTCCGGCAACACCGCCTATGCCAGCGAAGGCTACACCGTCACGGCCCGCTATGGTTTCACCGGCGCGGACCACACCAGCAATTGCACGACTCGATCCGCGGATTGCGTCAGCGTGCTCAATGGCCAGACCTGCCCGGACGCCACCACCGGCTGTTACAAGGTGACGATCAATCAGCCGCAGGCCCTGATGCTCACCCAGGTCCTCAGCCTGGTCGGCTTCAACGGCGACACGACCGTCGGCGCCACTACGGCCCGCGCCGTCGCCATTTCGGCCTCCGCCATGGCCGAGATTCAGCAGACAATCGCCCCCGCCTGTCTGATCGCTCTCTCCGGCGGCGTGACGATCAACGGCGGGTCTCATGGAAACATCGGCGGATGCAATATCGCCTCGGCGACCGATGCGAACTGCAACGGCGCCAACTCTTCGATCAACGCCGGGACGATCGTCTACGTCACCAACAACAAGAACGGCAGCTGTCGGCCCGCATCGCAACAAGCCAGCGTGGTGGATCCGTACGCCTCCTCCCCCGGAACGTCGACCACGGTGCCGAGCGGTTGCACGTCGATCGCAAGCCTGACGACCGCATCGATCGCCGCCGGCGGGTGCTTCAAAATCACCGGCGATCTCGCCTTGACCGGCACGGTGACGACGTCGGCCTCGACGCCCACCCAAATCTTCGTGGTCAATGGCAATCTGACCGGCGCCGGGACCTTGCTGACCCCCGGCGGGACGGGCCTCGCGGGGAAGACGGGCGGCGTGAGCCTGATATTTTCCGGCGCCAGCGGTGGCGACATATTCAGCGGCTTCACCGGCACGTTGAACATGGCCGCGCCGACAGCGGGAACCTATTCGGGCGTTTCGATTGTCGACAAATTTACCTTCTCGGGCAAAAAGGCGGCCGTATACGCCGGCAATCTTCCGACCTGGGACCTGACCGGCCTCGTCTATCTTCCCAACACCGATTTCACCCTCAGCGGCGCGGTGAGCAAGGCGACCAGCGGATACAACTGCTTTGTCCTGGTGACCGCCTCGCTGCAGTTCAACGGCACGGCCGATCTCGTCTCCAACCCGACCAGCGAATGCTCGAACGCCGGACTCACTCCCCCGTCGTACCTGCTCGGCTTCCGCGCCCCACTGGTGTCCTGACCATGCGTCGCTATCTACGCTTCTGGTTGGCCTTTCGTCGCGAAACGCGCGGCGCGGCGGCGGTTGAAATGGCCCTGGTGACCGCCTTGCTGGCCTATCCGGTGCTCAATGTGGCCGATCTCGGCATGTACGCCTATCAATCCATGCAGGTCTCCAACGCCGCCCAGGCCGGCGCGCGGGCGGCGTGGTCGGCGTGCAATGTTTCAACGGACTGGCCGGCGACCGCCAACTGCGGCGCCAGCGGCGCCACGCTGACCTCCTCCGTCTCGGGAACCGCCGGCGTCCAAAGCACCTCTTTGGGAAGCAACGTCACGCTCGCGAGCGGCTATCCGAAAGAGGGGTATTATTGCGCCACCACCACCAATGCGCTGACTTTGGCGCCCGGCCCGGCGGTCTCGGCCGGTTCGACGCCCACCAAGTCCGCCGACTGCTCCGCTGTGGCGAATGCCGCGCTGACCACTGCGGTTCCCGGCGACTATGTGTCCGTGTCGGTCACCTCGACCTACACGCCCCTGTTCACCGGCGTGCAGACGGTCGCCGCGCTGCTGCCCTCGCCGATCACCAGCACCGCCTGGCAGAGGATGAATTAGAATGCCGCGTCGACAGAACTTCTGCAGCGACGAGCGCGGGACGACCGCGGTGGAATTCGCCATGGTGGTGTCGATCCTGCTGGCTCTGACTCTGGGCGCGATCA
>JANXUA010000172.1 GCA_025352085.1 Caulobacteraceae bacterium
GATGATCCGCTTGTCGGCCACGCTGGTGACGTCCCACAGCCAAATGAGGCGCGCAAGGTCATAATCGCGCCCTTCAACCGCGTCCTCCCGCACCAGCCAGATCACCTCGATATCGGTCGCCTGCACCCCGCGCGGAATGAAGCGATAGATCACGCCGTAATCGGCGTAGGCGAGAAAGGCGCTCAGGAAGCCCAGTTCGGCGAACACGCAATGGCCGTCCAGCGGTCCCATCGCCGGCGCGACGAGTTTGCCGTCGGCGCTGCCGCTCTCGGCCCCGTGCGACAGAGCCGAGCGCATGACCCTCACCACCTCGGCGTCATCGGGGTCGGAACCCCAGACTTCAGCGTCCATGTGGCCGTCGTCTTGCGCCGCGCCGGTGGCGATGGTCCGCGCGCCCGGCCGCGCGAGGGCGTGCAGGACGGAAAACTCCGGATGCGCGGGCGCGCAGTGATAGCACTCGTGGTAATTCTCCATCGCCAGCTTCCAGTTGGCGGCCACCGAATAAATGGCGCGATGGGCGATTCTGGCGGCGGGCCAGGCGTAGCGCTCGCAAAATCCGGCCAGGGCGGGTTCAGCGACGCTTAAATCCGGCGGATCGCCGCCAAAACTGACGAAGATCAGGCCGCCGATCACTTCGAGCGGCAGGGCGCGCAGGCCGTGCGCGGCCGGATCAAACCCGACCGGCATCTCCCGCGCCGCGCGCAGGCGGCCGTCGAGGTGATAGCTCCAGGCGTGATAGGAGCAGACCAGCACCGCCGCCGACCCGCGCGCTTCGACGCAGATCCGCGACCCCCGATGGCGGCAGACATTGGCCAGGGCGCGCAAAACCCCGTCTTCGCCGCGCGCGATGATCGCCGATTCATCGCCCAGCTCGGCGGTGATCCAGTCGCCCGGTTCGGCGACCTCGCTGACGTGGCCGACACACGTCCAGCGGTTCAGCAGAAGATCGATATCGCGCGCGAACACGTCGTCGCGGAGGTAGAAACCTTGATCGAGGGCGTGGCCAGAACGGTAGGCGGCGATCAGGTCTTCTACGTCAGGCGGACACGCCATCAGGGCAATTCATCCCGCAGCTTGTTCACCAACCCCCATGTCACTGTCGTCGTTCGATCGAGGCTGGGCAGAAGAGGTAACCCATTACGCTCGGCGACAATGTCCCGGCGCTTTTGGCTTTCGATCAGGTGGTGCAACAAAATCCAAGCGCCCGCCGTAGCCGCACCGTAGCCGCATCCAATCATCGAGGTGTTAAATGTGCCGAATAGCTTGAACAGCCACAGGGCGCCAAACCCGCTGCCGGCGAACATCAGGATCAAATATGACAGGCTCGTGGAGAACCCTCGCCCCCTTATTCCGGCGTAGAGGAGGCTCATCATCATTGACCCGGGCACGGTGAACAAGAGTGTAAAGGCTCCAAGCACCACCAAAGCACTAACATCCGCAACGAACCAGCCACCGTGTGATGCGATTTGTAGTCCAAAGGATGCCAGCGTGCCGCCAATGACGGCGGCGCCCAAAACGATCGTGATGCCGCGCATCCACATGGCTAGGGCAGCAATTCAGTCATGGTCAGGCTTTCGCTTGCGCCGGTATCCCTGACGGCCGGATTTGATTGCGGCTTCGTACGCCTTGGCCTGTCGACTGGCTTCTTCAGCCGACCGCCTGAACGGCTCCGCCGAACCATCCTCGCCTGAGGCGGTGGCGCGACCGATGACCTTGCCTCGGCGTTCGATGGTGGATGTGACACGCAGCACGACCGGATAATAGGCGCGCGATCATCACGACGCTATGCTTGTCAACGGCGGTGGCGCCCGACAACGCGGCGGCCTGGATTTCTTGGCGGTCATCGTCGCCGGTGCTAGGTCGTGCGGACATGGTCGCCCACCCAGCCTCGACGCGCCTCGCCGCCGGTACTGACCGACCGGGGCCCACGATCACCGGTCAGGTGACGCTGAAGATCGAGGACGAGCCGGCGGCCTTCGAGATCACCATCCCGGCGGGAAATCTGGCGCCGGACGATCTGCTGCCGGTGTTTCAGGGGATCACCGATGTCATGGTCGCCAGGGCGGAGGCGCGGGTGCGGTCGGGCGGGAAATCCATCTCCTGCCGGGCCGGATGCGGCGCGTGCTGCCGTCAGCTGGTTCCGGTGTCCGAAGCCGAGGCGCGCGCGCTGGCGCGCCTGGTCGAGGCCCTGCCCGAACCGCGCCGGTCCACCGTCCGCGCGAAATTCCAGGACGCCCTGATTGCCCTCGACGCGGCGGGCGTGCTGCCGCGCGTGGACCGCGTTTGCGGCGAGGGCGAGGGCGACGACGATCTGGTGGATCTGGGGCTGGACTACTTCCGCCTGGGGATCGCCTGCCCGTTTCTGGAGGCCGAATCCTGTTCGATCCATTCGGATCGGCCACTGTCGTGCCGGGAGTTTCTGGTCACGTCGCCTAGGGAAAATTGCGCCGCGCCGTCGGCGGAGACGGTTGCGACCGTCAAGATGGCCAGGCTGTCGCCCGCCCTGCGCGCGGTCTGCCGCGCCTCGACCCACGGTGGCTGGACGCCCATGGTCACCGCCCTCAGGTTCGCGGCCGCCACGCCGCCCCCGACTCGCGACCGCGCCGGCGTCGAGATCCTGGGCCAGGTGATCAACCGCGACGCGTCGGAACCGAAACCCTGATCTAGCCAAACACCCGCATCGACGCCAGGTTGCCCCCGTCGGCGGCGGGCCCCAAACTGCGCCTCTGGCTCGACGGCGAGGCGCCGTAGGCTTCCTTGAACTGGCGGGAAAAATGCGCACAGTCGGCGAAGCCGGCGGCGTGGGCGATTTCGGTGACCGAACGGTCGGTGTTGCCGATCAGCCAGTGGGCGTAGCGCAGGCGCAGCAGGCGATAGGCCGTCGCCGGACTGATGCCCAAAGCGTCGTGGCAGAGCCGCTCGAACTGCCGCGTCGAGAGGCCGAGTTTCGACGCCACCCGGGCGATCGGCAGGGGCCGCACGAGGTTCTGCTCCATCAGGAGCAGGGCGCGGCGAACGCGCGGATCGCCGACCTTTTCGCTCATCGGCGGATGCGGCTGGGCCTCGCCGCCGGCGCGGCTGCGGTCGAACAATAGAACCTGGCTGGCTTTCTGCGCCACCGACCAGCCGAGGCGCTGCTCGATCAAATAGCAGGCCAGATCCGCCGTTCCCGCCCCGCCGGCGCAGGTGATCCGGTCGCCGTCGGCGACGAACAGGCGGTCGGCGACGACGTCATGGTCGGGAAATTCGTCGAGAAAATCCTGATAGTGATACCAGCTCACGCAGGTCTTGCGCCCGGCCATCAGGCCGGTGCGGCAGAGGATGAAGCTGCCGGTGCACAGGCCGATCAACGGCACCCCCGCGTCGGCGACGCGTCTCAGATATCGTTCGGTGGCGTCGTCGATCTGCCGCCCGGCGTGAAGGATGCCGCCGACCACGGCGACATAATCGAGCTCGCGCGGGTCGAGAAAACTACTGGTCGGCGTCGTCATCACCCCGCAACTGGCCCTTAGGGGGTCGGGCCGGCTGGCCATGATCGACCACTGCACATTCACCGGTCGGCTGCGATCGCCCTCGTCGGCCGCCAGCCGAAGATGATCGATAAAGAGGGCGAAGGCCGACAGGGTGAAATGATCGGAAAGGATGATGCCGACCCGCAGCGGCGCGCGCGTCGTCGGTTTGGCGTCGATCCAGTCGGTCATCCGGTGGCCCCTGGCGCCTAGACGCCCATGTGGCGGACCAATTGGCAAGGGCTGCTTAGGATACTGTCGCCCCCGCGACCTCCAGAATGCCGCGCACATAGGCGCTGAACGAGCGCCACACTTCGATATGGAAAGTCGCCTCGTCGGTGCGCCAAAGCACGATTTCGGCCTTGGCGAGGACCGTGCGGGTGCACATGCCAACCGGGAAGGCCTTGAGGTCCAGATCAAGGGGACAGCCGGCGGCGAGGGTCTCCTCGACGTCGGACCCGGAGAGGGTCAGGCCGATCTGGCGTTGGCTGACGTCGACCAGGGCGTGCGGCGCCTGGGCCGTGGCGGCTTCCAGCATGGCGGTCAGGGCGTCAGCGACGGCGGCGGGCGCCAGCAGCAGCCATTCGTCGGGTCCCAGCCAAAGGGCGTGGCGCCCGCTGACGCCGGCGGAGCGGCAGGCCTCCCGGGGCAAGGCGAACCCGAGCGCGACTTCGGCGGCGTCCAACTCGGCGGGGCGCCCGCGCAGGATCAGGCGGGCGGTTTCCAGCGCGGGACTAAGCTCAGCCATGCACGCCCTCCCCGGCCTGATCGTAAAACACCGGCGAGACCACCTGCACGGGGACGTCGCCCGTCGACGAAGGGGAATACAGGGTCTCGCCCATGCGCGCGCGACCGCCGCTGACCATGGCCAAGGCGATGGATCGGTCCCAATTGGCGCTGAAATAGGCGCTGGTGACGTGCCCGATCACGGTGAGGGGCGTCGTTCCGCCCGGTTCGGCGACAATCTGCGCGCCTTCTTCCAAAATCCGCGCCGGATCGACGGTGGCCAGGCCGACGAGCTGTTTGCGCGCCGGATCGCTCATCGCCGGCCGCGCCAGCGAGCGCTTGCCGACGAAATCGCGCTTGGTCTTACCGATCGCCCAGCCGAGACCCACATCATCGGGCGTCGCCGTACCGTCGGTCTCTTGCCCCACGATAATGAAGCCCTTTTCCGCGCGCAGAACGTGCATGGTCTCAGTGCCGTAGGCGGTTAGGCCGTGCGCCTGCCCGGCGGCCCATACTGCCTCCCAGACCTGCGCGCCGCGATCGGCGGGGACATTGATCTCAAAGCCCAGTTCGCCGGTGAAGCTGACGCGGAACAAACGCGCCGGAACCCCGGCGACCACGCCGTGCGTCAGGCTCATGTGCGGCAGAGCTTCGCGCGACAGGTCGACGCCGTCGACCAGACCGGCCAAGATCTCCCGCGCCTTGGGTCCCTGCACCGCGATCACCGCCCACTGCTCGGTGGTCGAGGTCAGCCAGACGTCCAAGTCCGGCCATTCGGTCTGGAGATAGTCTTCCATCATCGAAAGCACGCGCGCCGCGCCGCCGGTGGTCGTGGTGACGTGGAAGCGGTCCGCCGCGATCCGCCCGACCACGCCGTCGTCCATCACGAAACCGTCGTCACGGCAGAGGACGCCGTAGCGGCACTGGCCGACGCCAAGCTTGGTCCAGGCGTTGATGTACATGCGATTCATGAACTCGGCGGCGTCGGGGCCGACGACCTCGATCTTGCCCAGGGTGGTCGCATCGAAAATCCCGGCGGCGGCGCGCACCGCCAGGCATTCGCGGCGCACGGCGGCGTCCATGTCCTCGCCGCCGCGCGGGAAATACCGCGCCCGCTTCCACTGGCCGACATCCTCGAACACGGCCCCATGGGCCACCGCCCAGCCATGGATCGGCGTCGTGCGCACCGGCTCGAAGAGGTCGCCGCGCGCCAGGCCCGCCAGAACTCCGAAGGTCACCGGCGTGTAGGGCATGCGGAAGGTGGTCAGGCCGACCTGCGGGATCGGCCGACCCAGCGCGCTGGCGACCACGGCCAGGGCGTTCAGATTGGACGTCTTGCCCTGATCGGTGGCCATGCCGGTGGTCGTGTAGCGTTTGACGTGTTCGATCGACTGGAAGCCCTCACGCACGGCCAGTTTCAGATCGTTGGTGGTGACGTCGTTCTGCCAGTCGACGAAGGCCTTGGCGCGCGGGCCCCGATCATGCGTGAGGGCGCCCAGGACGCCGCGCGGGTTCGCCGCCATGGCGTGGACGGAAAAGGTGCGCGACGGTTCAACGCCGATGGACGCCGATCCGGCCGCCTCGCCGTCGCGCAGGACCCCGGCCAGATCGAACCGGCCCGCGCAGGCGCCGGCGGACCGCTCATTCTCGGCAGAAACGCCGGGCAGATAGGTCTGCAGATCGGGGTCCCAAGCGAGCTTGCCGCGCGATTGCGAGAACAGATGCACGCTGGGCGTATAGCCCCCCGACATCAGCACCGCGTCGCAGGCGACCGTCTCGCCCAGTCCCGCCCGTCCATCCTCGGTGATCACCAAAAACCGCGCGCCGGTGACGCGAAGTCGCCCGGTCGTACCGGTGATCATGCAGCCAAAGCGGATCGGCAGTCCGGCGCGGCGCGCGGCCTCGATGAGCGGGCCGGCTGGTACGCGCCTCACGTCGGCGATAGCGGCGATCTTGACCCCGGCATGATGAAGATCGAGCGCGGCGGCGTAGGCGCTATCGCAGCCGGTGGCCACGACCACCCGCTTGCCCGGCAAGGCGCCATAGCGGTTCAGATAGGTGCGCGCCGCGCCGGCCAGGACAACGCCTGGACGATCATTGTCCGGAAAGACCAGCGGGCGCTCGATGGCGCCGGTCGCCAGCACCACGTCGCGGGCGCGGATCTGCCACAACCGCTCGCGCGGCGCCCCCGCCGGAGGCGCGGCGAGATGATCTGTCAGGCGTTCGATCACCCCGATCATATTGTGCGCGAAATAGCCGAACGCCGTCGCCCGCGTAATCACGGTGACGCGCGGATAGGCCGCCAGGCGCGCCAGACTCTGCGAGATCCAGTCGCGCGCCGAAATTTCGTCGATGGTCGTCCCGCCGTCCGCCGGTTCGTCGAGCAGAGACCCGCCGACCTCGACCTGTTCATCGACCAGGATCACCCGCTCGCCGCCCTTGGCCGCCGCCATCGCCGCCGCCAGACCCGCCGGTCCGGCTCCGATCACCAGCACCTCGCAGTGCGCGAAGCGGTTGGCGTAATGATCGGGATCCGCCGCCGTCGGCGCGTCGCCGAGTCCGGCCGCGCGCCGGATGGCCGGCTCGTACAGCCGATCCCACGCCTTCGCGGGCCACATGAAGGTCTTGTAGTAGAAGCCCGCCGGGATGAAGCGCGCCATCAGGTTATTGGCGACGCCCAGATCAAAGGCGAGGCTGGGATAGCGGTTCTGGCTGACGGCGGCGAGACCATCGTACAGCTCAACCTGGGTCGCGCGCAGATTGGGCGTACAGCGCGCTTCGTCGCGGCGCACGGCGACCAGGGCGTTGGGCTCGTCGGATCCGGCGCTCAACACGCCGCGCGGGCGGTGATATTTGAAAGACCGTCCGGTCAACCATACGCCATTGGCGATCAAGGCCGAGGCCAGCGTGTCGCCCGCGCAGCCGATATAGGGCCGCCCATCAAAGGTGAAGCGAACCGGTCGACCGCGATCGATGCGACCGCCGGACGCGGAGCGATACCGCGTGCTCACGATGGTTCTCCAAGATGGGGGCGCGGCTGACCGCACTCATAGGTGGCCAGGAACTTGTCGGTGGTGGTGTCGCGCAGGGCGTTGAAGAAACGCGCGCAGCCGTGCGTGTGTCGCCACCGTTCAGCGTGCAGCCCGCGGGCGTTGGCGCGCAGATAGAGATAGGCGCCCCAGTCGTCGGCCCCGACGTCGGCGGGCGCCTCGGGACGAGCAATGTGCGCCTCGCCGCCATGGCTGAACTCCAGCTCCGGCCGCGGTCCGCAATAGGGGCAAGCGATCAGTAGCATCGTCAGTGCGCCACTGCGGCGGCGGCGGCTTCGTCGATGAGACGGCCCTCACGGAAGCGCTCGAGGGTGAAGGGGGCGTTGATCGGATGTGGCTCGTCCTTGGCTATAGTCCAGGCGAAGGTGTGGGCGGCGCCGGGCGTCGCCTTGAATCCGCCGGTGCCCCAGCCGCAGTTGACATACAAACCCCGAACCGGGGTCTTGCCAACGATCGGCGAGCGGTCAGGCGTCAAATCGACAATACCGCCCCAATTGCGCAGCATCTTCAGACGCCGGAAGGCCGGAAAAAGCTCGCAGATCGCTTCGAGCGTATGCTGCGAAATGTGCAGGCCGCCGCGCTGGGTGTAGGAGGTGTAGATGTCGGTGCCGGCGCCGATCACCAACTCGCCCTTGTCCGACTGGCTGATATAAGCGTGGATGGTGTTACTCATCACCACGCACGGAAACACCGGCTTGACCGGCTCCGACACCAGGGCCTGCAGCGGATAACTCTCCAACGGCAGTCGCACGCCGGCCAAGTCCAAAACCACGCTGGTGTGGCCGGCGGCCGAGACGCCAATCTTGCGTGTTTGGATCAGGCCGCGCGTCGTCTCAACCGCCTCGACGGCGCCGCCGACGCCGCGGCGAATGCCGATGACCTCGCAATTCTCCAGAATATCCACGCCCAGGGCGTCGGCGGCGCGGGCGTATCCCCAGGCCACCGCGTCGTGCCGCGCCGTGCCGCCGCGCCGCTGCAGGGCGCCCCCCAGAACCGGATAGCGAATGTTCGCGGCGATGTTCAGCGGCGGGCAGAAGGCCTTGGCCTCTTCGGGTGTCAGCCATTCATTGTCCACGCCGTTGGCGCGGTTGGCGTGAATGTGGCGCCCCAACACCTGCACGTCGTGCACATTGTGCGCCAGCGTCAGCACCCCGCGCTGGGAGAACATTACGTTGTAGTTTAGCTCCCGCGACAGGCCCTCCCACAGCTTGACCGCGTGGTCGTAAAGCGCCGCGCTTTCGCCGAAGAGATAGTTGGAGCGGATAATGGTGGTGTTGCGCCCGGTGTTGCCGCCGCCCAGCCAGCCCTTCTCGACCACCGCGATATTGCGCAGGCCATGCTGTTTGGCCAGGTAATAGGCCGCGCCCAGGCCATGGCCGCCACCGCCGATGATCACCGCGTCATACGACGCCTTGGGCTCGGGCGAGCGCCATTGCGGCTTCCACCCGGCCTGACCGGCGAGGCCCTGTTTGAACAGCTGAAAGGCGGAAAAACGCTGCATGGTCCCCCGGCTACGGCTCGCGCTACAATGCGGCTATCATGGAGACGGCGGCAAGGTTGAATTGGCGCGACATGGGCGTGCGGGGCGGCGCCTCTGTCGCCTTTCTACGCCTGCGCGTCGGTTCGATGAAAGTTTGGCGCGACGGGCGTGGTTAGATTAAAGGCTCTGACAACGCGTATGAGATCGACAGCGCCGCCGCCATGACCGCCCACCCGTCCATCCCCGATCTGATCGCCCGCCGCAAACCGGGCCACAATCTGCAGGCCGATTTCTACACCCGGCCCGACATTTTCGAAGCGGATATGGCGGCGATCTTTTGGCGCCATTGGATCTATGTCGGCGTCGAGCCCGACGTGCCGGAAGCGGGCGATGTGTTCGTGGTCGATATCGGGCGCGCCTCGGTGCTGATCGTGCGCGACGACGACGAGGAAATCCGCGCCTTTCACAATGTCTGCCGCCATCGCGGTTCGCGGCTGGTGAATGAGCAGAAGGCCGTCGTCGGCAATATCGTCTGCCGCTATCACGCCTGGACCTACGGCCTGGACGGCGCCCTGCTGTTCGCCGACCATATGGGCGAGGATTTCGACAAATCCTGCCGGGGCCTCAAGCCGGTGCATCTGCGCAGCGTGGCAGGGCTGCTGTTCGTCTGCCTCGCCGATGATCCGCCGACGGACATTGACGCCATGGCCGCAGCCATGACGCCCTATCTAGCGCCACACGATCTGCCGAACACCAAGATTGCCAAGTCCGTCGAGGTCATCGAACACGGCAATTGGAAGATGACCATGGAGAACAACCGCGAGTGCTATCACTGCGGTGGCAACCATCCGGAACTGAATGTGCCCCTGTTCGCCTATGGCTTCGGCTTTTCGCCCAAGACCCTCGACGAAGCGGAGGCGGCGCAAGCCAGACGCTATGAAAACCTGGTCACCGACGCCCACGCGCGCTGGGAGGCGGCCGGCGCGCCGTCGCGGGAAATCAATCACTTGAGCGATCGCGTTACCGCCTTTCGCACCGAGCGCCTGCCGATCGATCAGGCGGGCGAGAGCCAGACCCTCGACACCAGGGTCGCGTGCAAGAAGCTGCTCGGCCGGATCAAGGATCCGGCCATGGGCGGGCTGTCGTTCTGGACCCAGCCCAATTCCTGGCACCATTTCATGAGCGACCACATCGTCACCTTCAGCGTGATCCCGGTCGCGGCGGAGGCAACCCTGCTGCGCACCCGCTGGCTGGTTCACAAGGACGCCGTCGAAGGCGTCGACTACGATCTCGACAATCTCACGCGCGTGTGGGAGGCGACCAATCGTCAGGATGCGGAACTTGTCGAAGTCGCCCAGACCGGCCTGCGCAGCCCGGCCTATGAGCCCGGGCCCTATTCGCCCTACACCGAAGGCATGGTGAACGACATCACCGGCTGGTACCTGGATCGCCTGGCGGCCAATCTGGACCCGGTCGACGCCTGAATGAGCGAGACTCCACCCAGCGCGCCGACGACGTTCAAGGTGCAATTGACCCTCAGCGGCCGCGAAATCGAATGCCGCGCCGACCAGTTCGTGCTGTTCGCCGCCAAGGACGCCGGCTTGCGCCTGCCGTGTTCGTGCACGCGGGGCATGTGCGGGACGTGCAAGAGCAAGCTCATTTCCGGCACCGTGGACATGACCCCCGATGGCGGCATTCGCCAACGCGAGATCGATCAAGGCTGGATCCTGGTCTGTTGCTCGAAACCAACCAGCGATCTGGTGATCGAACGCTAGGCGGCGGGCGCAGTCTTCTCCCCAACCTACCGTCATGGCCGGGCGTTAGTCCCGGCCACCCATTGGGCGAGCGGGTTTGGATGGCCGTGCGGGCGCACGGCCATTGAGAGGCCTCGCCCAATGGGTCACCGGCACTGACGGCCGGTGATGACGGAGGTGGGGGGAGCGGAGCCAAAATCCGCGCATCGGTTGGGTTTTGCTTCCCGCCAGGCGCGGCGTCGTGTTACCGGCGGGGCATGGCCCGGCGACCGACGCTCGATTTTCTCAAGACCGAATCGGGCGCCGGACTGATCCTCGCCTTGGCGGCGCTGGCCGCCGTGGTGGCCGCCAATTCGCCGGCGGCGGCGGATTATTTCAGCTTCATCAACACGCCCATTCCCGTTCAGCTCGGCGCCTTCGCCGAGACGCGATCGGTCGCCAGTTGGGTCAAGGACGGACTGATGGCGATCTTCTTCCTGGTGGTCGGGATGGAAATCAAGTTCGAGGTCCTGCGCGGAGAGCTTTCCAGCCCCCGGCGCCTGGCCCTGCCGCTGATTGCGGCCCTGGGCGGGATGTTGGTTCCGGCGGCGCTGTATCTGGCCCTCAATCTTGGCCCCGGCGGCGCGCCGCAGGGCTGGCCGGTGGCGACCCCAACCGACATCGCCTTCGCTCTGGCGGGTCTGGCCATCTTCGCGCCGAAACTGCCGGGGCCCTTGCGGGTGTTTCTGTTGACCCTGGCCATCGCCGACGATCTGGGCGCCGTGGGCCTGATCGCAATCTTGTTCTCCAGCAAGATTCACCCCTCGGCCCTGATCGGCGCGGGCGGCGCCCTGGCCGGCGTCATCGCCCTGTCTCGCTGGAAGCAGGCGCCTTACCTCCTCTACGCCGTCGGCTTTCTGGTGGTGTGGGGATTCACCCTGGAGTCGGGGGTCAACACCTCGCTGGCCGGGATCGCCTGCGCCTTCACCGTGCCCATTTCCGCCCGCCGCGCCGACCGCGGCAGCGTGCTTAAAGCGTTCATGGACGCCCTGCACCCTTACGTCGCCTATCTGATTCTTCCGCTGTTCGCCTTCACCAGCGCCGGGTTCTCGCTGAGCGCGGTGACCCTTGCGCAGGTCGTCTCGCCGATGCCGCTGGGGGTGGTGCTGGGCCTGGTGATCGGCAAGCCGCTGGGCGTATTCGGCTTTTCGCTGGTCGCGGCGATCGCACGGCTCGGACGGCGACCCACCGGCGTCGCCTGGATCGAACTGCTGGGCGCGGCCATGCTGTGCGGCGCCGGCTTCACCATGAGCCTGTTCATGGGCGCCCTGGCGTTCAGCGCGGGCGACCCTGTCGCCCAAAGCCAGGTGCGTCTGGCCGTCCTCGCCGCCTCCCTGGTCTCCGTATTGGCCGGCGGATCAGTGCTGGCGCGCGCCCAGGCCGCCCGGCTTGATCGCGGGGACGCTCGCTAGAACATCGTCCGCCGCCTCGGGATCGCGCCAGCCCGCGGCGCGACGCCACAGGGCGGCGGCGTCGGCGGCTTTGCGCAGAGCCGCGGACCGCCCGGCGCAGGCGCTGGCCGCCCTGATCTTGCCCGCCCCGAACCAGTGTTCCGCTTCGCGCGCATAGCCCGCCGACAAGGCGCGCGCTTCGGCGAGGCTCAGGCGTCCGTGATCGCACACCACCGCGCCGCCGATATGGACAAAGGCGGGATCGGTCACAGGCGGTCCTGGGCCAAGGCGAGGACCGCCGACAGCACTCGCCAGGCGCTCGGAACCAGCACCTCGTCAAACACGCTTTCCAGAACCAGGGTCGCGGCGCGGCGAACATCCAGACGCCCGCCGGCGTCGTGGTCGAGCCGATCGACCATAGTGCGCCATGCGTTCACGTCCGCCGCCAGCCGCGTCGCCAAGACGCTCACGCCCGCCAGATCGGAGATCGGCGCGCCGGCGCGCGTCAGATCGTCGGTCGACGAGTCGTAGGCGCTGAGCAGGTCACGGCGAGGGGCGGACGACAGCATGAATATCCTTGCGAAACCGGAAACATAATAATTGCATTTCGCAATATTCTTGTCAAGCTGATAGTTTGCATATTGTGATCGTCGCCACCGCGGCCACCCGCACCCTTGCGACTCACGGCGCCGACGCGCAAAAGATCGCGCATGGACCGGCCCGCGCCATCCCCTCCTGCAAATCCGCCCGGACCCCAGGCCCTGTTCCTCGGATTTCTGTCGGTCGGCCTGTCGGGATTTGGCGGGGTCTTGCCGTTCGCGCGGCGAATGCTGGTCGAGGAACGGCGCTGGATGACGCCGGACGCCTTCAACGAGACCTTCGCCTTGTGCCAGTCCCTGCCGGGTCCGAACATCGTCACCATGTCGGCGGTGATCGGTTCGCGGTTCGCCGGCGCGCCGGGCGCCCTGGCCGCCGTGTTCGGCCTGTTGGGCGCGCCGGTAGCCATCATCCTGGTTCTGGGCGTCCTCTACACCCGGTTCGGCGCCGTGGGCGCATTGCCCGGCGCCATTCTGGCCCTCGGTGCGGCGGCGTCGGGTCTGGTGCTGGCGACGGCGGCCAAGATGGCCACCCCTTTGATCCGAGATAAGCCGTTGATCGTCATCCCGATCGCGGCCCTCGCCTTCGTCGGCGCCGGGCTGATGCGTTTTCCATTGATCTGGGTGCTGCTGGCCGTCGCCCCGATCAGCATCGTCATCGCCTGGAGGCTCACGCGGTGAAGGCGAGCGAGGCCATTCTCGGCGTTCTGGCGGCGCAGTTCTTCGGCCTGTCGCTGATGGCGTTCGGCGGCGCCAACGCCGTCGTGCCCGAGTTGCATCGCCAGGCGGTCGACGTGCATCACTGGATGAGCGACCGCGATTTCGCCTCCCTGTTCGCCATCGCCCAGGCCGCGCCCGGCCCGAATGTGATGATCTCCACCCTGATCGGATGGAAGGTGGCGGGCCTCGCCGGCGCCCTCGTCGCCACGCTGGCCATGTGCGCGCCGGCCTGCGTGCTGGCCATTTTCGTGGCGAAGATCTGGGATCGGTATCGCGACGCGCCGTTGCGTGCGGCCCTGGCGAGCGGCCTCGCGCCGGTGACGGTCGGCCTGATCGCCGCCTCCGCCTATCTCTTGATCCGCGCCGCCGACGCCAATGTGCGTCTGGCCGCGGTGACGGCGGCGACGGCGCTGGTCGCCTACGCCACCCGGCTCAATCCGTTATGGTGTCTGGCGGCGGCGGCGGGACTGGGCCTGACCGGCGTCCTGACGTAGGTCGCGCACTTAGGCGCAGCCAAGGTCCGCGTTCGGGCGATAAGCCAATGGCCGTAGTCGAACCTGAGCGGACCGCCCTCGCATCGCGACGAACGCGCAGATGCGCATCACTGCCGTTAATGACTAAGTGGCGGAATAATAGCTGAAGTCGGAGGTGTGGAAAGCTGACGCGTCCATGATTGTCCGGTAATTATATGCCGCACAGTCTCTATGTGTCGCCACGCTGAACTTCGTCTTCGACCGTTGCAGCACGCCTTTGGTCGGCCCGTCAGAACCGATTCCAGCGCGGTGAACGATCCAGTCTATGTCATTGGCTTCGGTCGCCAAGTACTCCATCACGGCTTCGTTGTCCTCGTGCTGGCCATTGTAACCTCGAACAAGGGTATTCCGGATTGCCCAGAGTAGAGGTGTGAGGCGCCCCTGATAGGGCCTACTCAACCCTCCGGCCTGATAGAGAAAGCGCTTCACACCGCGTCGTCGCATCGAGGGAACAAGTTTCTGGACAAAAGCCGTGTTGATCTTGGCATCCCTCTGGAGCTTCACGTCCCCTAACATCGAAACGACGAAATCTACCCCCGCCACCAACGCATCGGTATCAATGATATCGGTAATCGAGCCTTGCCAAATTTCAAGGTTCTTTGCTCCCGCAGCCAGCTTCTCCGGCGTCCTGACCAGCGCCCTCACCCTATGACCGTCCCCTAAGGCCTGAGACACGAAATGCTTGCCGGTCCCGCCGGTCGCGCCGAGCACGAGGAACGTCGACTGCTGAGTCATTCGGCTGTTCCTGCATCTGTAGGCGACGGAACGGGCTCCGCTCCCAAACAAGACTACGAGATCATAGGACGGGCCGCTTTGCGCGGGGAAGCGGAATCGCGGGCGCTCATCCAGCCAGTTTGAAGCGATTGTCCGCGCGGGTCATGGCCGCTATCCGCCCGTCTCCGACGTTTCCAGAGTCCGCTTGTCGGTTGATCGCCATGTCCCTGGCTAACATGCGGGACTGCCTCCAGCTCTATCAATACAGGACTTAACCGAACCGCCCGCCCTTGCCATCACCCGACACAAAGCGGGCTGCGCCAGCGGCGGCCTCGCCGCTCGCCAGCGTCGCCAGGCCCAATCGGGCCTCATGGGCCGTCGCCTCATCCCAACTGAGCGACCATTGCTCGAGCGCCGATCGGCGGTCGTTGCGCAGGCACAGTTGCGGAAAGGCGGCGATCTCGCCGGCGAGCTCAATCGCCGCGCGCCGCGCCGCACCGGCCTTGACCACGCGGTTGGCCAGGCCGATCGCGTGGGCTTCGCGCGCATCGACGGGCCGACCGGTCAGGATCAGATCCATCGCCCGCGACGCGCCGATCAGGCGCGGCAGGCGCACCGTGCCCAGATCCACCAGCGGCACGCCGAAGCGGCGGCAGAACACCCCGAACACCGCGCCCTCGCCGACCACGCGCAGATCGGCCCAGAGCGCCATTTCCAGCCCGCCGGCGACCGCATAACCCTCGATGGCCGCGATCACCGGCTTGGAAAGTTGCAATCGGGTCGGTCCCATCGGCCCGAAGTCGCCGGTTTCGATCAGGCGATTGGCGGGCGCGCCGCCGGCCAGGGCCTTCAGATCGGCGCCGGCGCAGAACACGTCGTCGCCGCCGGTGAAGACCGCGACGTGGGCCCCGTCATCGGCGTCAAAGCGTTTGAAGGCGTCGTAGAGCTGTTTCGCCGTCACCCGATCCACGGCGTTGCGGCGCTCCGGGCGTGAGAGGGTGACGACCGCGACCGGCCCGTCAAGGGCGTAGGTGACCTCGCTTGTCGTCACGCCCGTTCCGCTAGCCGCCGTTGCGGCCTTCGACCTTCGACCGAAAGGCTTTGAGCACATCGCGGGCCTGTTCGCGGCGGTCCTCGGGGATGTCGGCCCAGATTTCCAGGATGTCGTTGGGGACGTCGTTGGGGTCGGTCTGAAGCAGGTGACCCGTACTCGTTCCGAGCACGGGCGCCAATTTGAACAGCCATTTGGCGGACAATCCCCGGTCGCCCGATTCCAGCAGGCTGATCACCGCGCCGGTCGTGCCGACGGCTTCAGCCAGTTTGGTCTGGGTCATGCGCCTGTGTTCGCGCCACGCCCGCAGATAATTTCTCTCGGGAGTCCGGGACATGACGCATTATGCAAACATGCGGCAAATTTTGCATCACGCAATTTGCAATATTTTCGCTTGACGAATTTATTGCAATACGCAACTATTGGATCATGCCTTTTGATGGTTCACCCGCCGCGATCGCCCGCCGTCCCCGCCCCTGGCTGACCCGCCTGCCCGGCGAATGCGCCTTTCCGGTCGACGGCGAAGAATTCCGCACCCGTTCCTGCTGCAATCCCTGCCGACGCGCGATCTATTGCGCCGCCCACCGCGCCGTGATGCGCGGTCCCAGGGCGCCCTCGCCCGACGACATGCTGCGCGATCTGGCGCGGATCATCGGCTGATCCCATGACCAAAAAACGCAAAGCCGCCCGCCCCGCCGACCCGATGGAGATCGCCCGCCGCCGGGCGCTGGAGCGCATCCGTGACCAGGACCCGGCGCGATGGGGTCTCTGCGCCGACGCCCTGGCCCTGCCGGCCTACTCTGATGTCGACCGACGAAGCGACCTCGTCGGCCGCGCCACCCGCGCGCGACGTCAGGACGTGTTCGACCTGCTGCATGGGCGCGGAAAGCTGAAACAGGAAGCGCTGACCGCCGTGCGACGATTGCAGGACGACATCGCCGCGCTGCATCGTTCCCCCGGCGGGATCGGCGATCTCGCCCCCCGCGTCGACCGCTCGCGCGACCCGCAAGGCGTCAGCGACGCCCGCCTGCGCGCCGGCGGGCGGATCGAGGCGGCCCTGACCCTGGCAGGAACCTCCAGCGCCCGCCTGATCGCGGCCCTGTGCGAACCGGACGTTGTTCTTGGCCGAAGCGTTGACTGGCGCGCGGTGGTGCTGCGCGAAACCGGCGAGCATCTGCCCGATGCGCAAGGCGCGATCCTGCGCGTCGCCTGCGAGAATCTGGCCGGCGCTTACGCGCGGCTGGACAAAGCGCGGCGGCCCTGAGACATAGCCGCGCTCCGGATAATATCGACCCAAGGAACGGCCCTGATGGACCTCAAACTCGTGCAATCGGCCTTGATCGGCGAGGTCGGCGGGGAGGATTATCCGCAGGCCGGACGCACCCGCATGATCCTGCCGGCGCCGATCGGCCTTCTGGGCACGGGGCTGGGCGATCCGGAAACCTATCTCATGGCCCAGATGAGCGAGGGCCAGGTGTTCATGATGGGCGACAATCCCGCCCTGCCGCGCATGGCGGCCAAACCCACCCTGCTGGATTTCTTCAAACACCGGTTCAGCGACTTCACCGTCCGCCATCTCCTGACCTCGGCCAAACGGGCGCTCGACGACGGACAGGACGAAAAGATCGTCATTGCCTGCCTGCTGCACGACATTTCCAACGGCTGTTTTCTGCGCGCCGACCACGGCTATTGGGGCGCCCAGATGATCGCGCCCTATGTCAGCGAGGAAATCGCCTGGGCGGTGAAATATCATCAATGCCTGCGCTATTTCGCCGACGAGTCGGTCGGTTACGCCTATCCCGAGAGCTATCATCGTTTTTTCGGGCCCGACTACGTTCCGCCCGAATATGTCCGCCGCGACGCCGCCGAAGCGCGGGCGCACCGCTGGTATATGACCAGCCGGCAGGTCACCCTCTATGACATCTATTTCTTCGAAAGCGAGGACGGCATCGATCCGACCATCTTCATCGACATTATCGGGCGCCATTTCAAGGAACCGGCCGACGGCCTCGGCTTCGACGGCTCGCCGGTCGCGCACATGTGGCGCACCATGATCTGGCCGAACAACTTTCTGTAGCGGCGCGGCCGCCGCTACTTCCCGAGCGCCCCGTAAATGACCTTTTGCACCATCGGCAGGGCGACGCGGGCGCCCATGCGCTGACCGGTGGCCAACTGAGCGGCGCCTTCCGGGCTCAGGTCCATGGAGTTCTGCACCATATAAAGGATGATCAAATCCTCCTCCGGATCGGCCTGCCACCAGGTGCCGAACGCGCCCGGCCAGCCGAACGCGCCCTTCGATCCGGCGCCCATCCAGGCCTGCTTTTCCGGGTCGGTGACCACCGAAACGCCCAGGCCGAAGCCCTGGCCCATCCAGAACGGAATGCCCATGAAATCGATCGTCCGCTGGGCGTCGGTCAGGCGGTTGGCCCGCATCAGGGCGACCGTCTCGCGTTTTAAGAGCCGCACGCCGTCGACCTCGCCATCGCCCAGCAACATCCGGGCGAATTTCAGATAGTCGTCGGCGGTGGAGATCAGTCCCCCGCCGCCGCCGCAGAAGGCCGGCGGCGTGTCGTGGCGGCTGAAGGCGACGGGATTGAGCTGATTGGCCGCCTCGTCCAGCTTGTACACCACCGCCGCGCGGTCGCGCTTGGCCGGCGGGATGTAGAAGTCGGTGTCGACCATGCCGAGCGGCCCGAAGATCCGTTTCATCAACACGTCACGGAAATCCGTACCCTCGATGCGCCCGACGATGAAGCCCAGCACGTCGGTGGCGTGGCTGTAGTGGAACCGTTCGCCGGGCGCATAGGTCAGCGGCAGGCCGCCCAGCGCCTTCATCCACGCGTCCGGCGTCATCTCGGCGTTGAGCACGTCGCCCAGCGCCTTCTGGTGCGCAAAGGCGATCGGCCCGATCGAGGTGAAGGCATAGGCGAGGCCCGACCGGTGGGTCATCAGATCGTCGATGGTGATGTCGCGCGGCGCGGGATAGGTGTCGTCCAGCGGACCGGTGGCGGAGTTCAGCACCCGCATATCGGTGAATTCCGGGGCCCATTTGGTGATCGGGTCGGTGAGCGCCAGCCTGCCCTCCTCCATCAACATCAAGGCGGCGACGGTGGTGATCGGCTTGGTCATCGAGGCGATGCGAAACAGAGTGTCGCGGGTCATCGGCGCCTTGGCGGCGATATCGCGCAGGCCCAAAGCCTCGAACCGCACTTCCTCGCCCTTGCGCCACACCAAGGTCAAAGCCCCCGCCAAATCGCCTGACGCTATCACGCCGCTCAAGATATCGTTGATGCCGCTCAAGGCCTCGGCGTTCAGGGGAGTTGCGGTCGCGACATTGCCGTTCATGCTGGTTTCCTCGTTGCGGGTGGTTGGGGTGTATTTCGACGGCATGACGCAAGGGGCGTCAAGGGGGCGACGCCGCGCAGAAGATCGCGTTGCGGGCGCCCCCTTCGTCTCGCGCAAGAGGGCGCGAGCCACTTCCCCCAGAGGGGGAGAGAAAGATTTAGAACGCCCCTTTCCTTCCCCGCCCGCGTGCTCGCGGCTGTCGGTTGCCACGTGTTTGCGTGTGATATAAAGCAAGCTTTATATTCCCGAAATTCAGGACTTTCGCCCCTCATGAACCCTGCACGCGCCAGCTATCTCTTCACGAGTGAAAGCGTTTCCGAAGGGCACCCCGATAAGGTCGCCGACCGGATATCCGACACCGTAGTCGACGCCTTTCTAGCGGCCGACCCGTATGCGCGGGTCGCGTGCGAGACCATGGTCACCACCAACCGTATCATCCTGGCCGGTGAAGTGCGCGGGCCGGCCGGCGTGGGGGAAAGCCTGGAGGACAAGGTCCGCGCGGCGGTAAAAGACATCGGCTATGAGCAGGAGGGTTTTCACTGGAAGACCGCCGACTTCGCCTGCTTTCTGCACAGTCAATCGGCCGATATCGCCATGGGGGTGGACGCCGCCGGCAACAAAGACGAAGGCGCCGGCGATCAGGGCATTATGTTCGGTTACGCCACTAACGAGACGCCGGAACTGATGCCGGCGACCCTGCAATACTCACACAACATCTTGAAAACTCTGGCCGACGCCCGCCACGCCGATCGCAATATCGGTCTCGAGCCGGACGCCAAGAGCCAAGTGACTTTGGT
>JANXUA010000002.1 GCA_025352085.1 Caulobacteraceae bacterium
CCCCGTCGTCGGGGCGCTTCAAGCCGAACCCTTCGTCAACCGCAGCCTTGTCCAAACGGATCCGTTCGATGGGGGAAAGCGCCACGGCTTACTCCCCGTTCATGGCGGCTTCTCCCGCTTCTCGATCGACGATGCGGTGGCAGGCGTCGCGCCGAAAGGATCGTCTCGGGCGATCATGCGGGCATCACGGCATTCCACTCGATGCGACGGCCGCGCCAATGCTCGCCAATGGCCTGCGTGAAATCGGGGCGCACCAGCTTGGCCCGCTCCTCCAGGAACGCCACCCCATCGCGCCGGACGATCACGCCCTCCAACGGCGCGGCGCCAAAGCGGCTTGTCTGAGACATCGCCAGATGTTGGATCTCGCCGAGCGTCATGTGCCGGCGGGCCAAGGTCGGTACCACAGCAAGGTCCAGCCTCTCGGCCCATGCATCGCGCCGCGCGGCACTCCAGAATTGCTGCTCACCCAGGTCGTAAATGTCGAAGACAATGAACCAATCGGGTAGACTCTGGTAGAAAATTGAGTGTAGTGCCGCGCACCATTCTCCGAACAAAATCAACGTCTTGCCGAGCGCCGATGTCAGCGATTCCTCGCGCTGCGTGAGCCAGCCGGCGGCACGGGAGAATTGGCCGCCGAAAGGAGGGACCAGATATTGGCCGCGGTTTTGCAGCCGCAATTTGCCCAATGGATCGACCGAAATACCCAAATTCGCGCCGTCCAGCTTTTCCTCGACGATCGCCTCGCCTGAAAGCAGGGCACGCGCTTCCCCCGGCGACAACACCTTGTCATCGCGCGGCGCGCTGGCGCCCAGCCAGGCGAGGTGCGGCGTGTGCGGGAAGCGAAAGAAGTTGGTCATGGCCCTGTTTTATTGGCGTTGAAACGTTCGATGTCATCGGGACACAGGAAATCGACCGTGACGCCGTGGCGATTCAGCGCGTCTGCCCACTTTAACCACTTGGAGTCCGCAGCTTGCAGGATCGGCGGCTTCTCGGGGTGTGCGTGTGCGACGGCAACGAACATACGATCCGGCGGATCGAAATTGGCGAGGTCGGGATCGCCGGGAAAGTTCACGAATCCGCGTACAGCGTGGTCGTCGAGTGCAACGCAATCCACCCGCGTTGTGTTGGCGTTGTTCTGCAACGCCCATTTCACGAAGGCATCGCCGGGACGATTGCCCGTCTTCGGTGTCGTCTTGTTTTGATACTCGAGCAGGATTTGGAAACCATCGTCCAGCGCCAGTTTCCCTTCCGTCATGACCGCTTGCAATTTCAACGCGCAGGTCGCGACGCAACCGGGGGAAACATCCGGATGCTGACCATTGGCGACCAGGACGACGTTGGTATCCACGACCACGACGCTCACGCCGATTTCTCTTGCTGGCGGCGCCGCGCGGCGGCGACGGTGCGCGCGGTAAGGTCGGCCATGTCGTCGCCGAAGAAATTGTCGGGCCAATTCTCGATGTCGCCGAACATGTTCAGGCAAAGCGGCTTCAATTCGGTCGATGCACCCGTGCGTTGGGCAAAGTAGATCGCGACCTGGTCGGGGGAGACGCCCCCCTCCGCGATGCGCCGTTGCAACCGGTTCAGGAAATGCTCCGAATGGCTTTCGACGATCAGTTGTACATTGCGAGGTTTGCCATTCTCCCGAGATTTGATGCCGGCAATGAAGATGTCGGCCAGTTCCGCCTGAACCTGCGGATGCAAATGGATTTCCGGCTGTTCCATCCATACCGTCGATCCGGCTGGGCAATAGAAGGTCTGAACGATGGCGGGCAGCACCTGCGAGACGCCAAAACCGATATCGGTTATCTTGACCTCGGCGCCCCCCTTAACCGTCCTGACAAGAACCTCGTGCTCCCGGCGGTCTTTCGCGACCGGGCGAACGGTGAAACTGTCGATGACACCGAGGGTCTTCAGGTTCTCGGCGATGAAGGCGGCGAATGGGTTGAGCGATTGCTTGGGTCCCCGGTTCAGACGTCGGCCTTCGGACTCGGCAGCTAGGATGGCCGCCACGGTGTAGCGGCCATCCTGTCCGACATCCTCCGGCGTATCGCCGGACCATGCGTAAATGCGCTGCGGCGGCTGGCGGAGCGGTCCGAGATAGAAGATGTTCCGCAGCATGGTCTCGGTCGCCAGCGCGAAATCGGTCAGAAACCCGGCGTTCTGAAAGCGCGCAATGCTGCGTTCGGACAGCCGGTAGAATTTTTCCGGTTGTTCCACTGGCCATTGCCGCCCCTGTGCTTTGACAAGCCCAAAATGGTGCGATGTCAAATCGTATTTCCCCGTTTTGTCGCGCGCGACATGGGCCGATAAAGTAACGTTACCCGCCTGCGCCAACGTGTAGTCCAAAGCGACCGTATTCGGCTGCCGCGTTTTCTCATCGGCCTGGAGCGTGGCGTGAAGCGTCAGCGCATCGCCGGACCGGCGCGTTTTACTGATGGCATCTTGTAATGCGAGTGGTTGGGGAAGCTCCCAGCCGATATCGACGTCCATCTGGCTGTTCAGATCGTGATTATGGATGCAATCCGCGAAGGTGCCGAGGTCCACCAGCGTGCTCGAATCGCCCAGATTCAACGCCCGTTTCCGATCGGTCGAGAGCGCGGTTTGTTTCAGCGCCAGCAGCAAATGGCCGAGGCTGCTTTTTCCGGCGCTGTTGGCACCGAAAATCACCGTCAGTGGCGCGAGCCGGATGTCGCCGGTGTCGCGCCAGGATTTGAAGTTCCGAATACGCAGCGACGTCAGCATGTGCGTTCCTTACACCGGTTGTCGGCCAGCCTGCGCGTCCCATGCCGCCAGGACAAGGCGGGCGGTGCGGTATTCGCCGTGGCGGGCGATGTCGTTCTTTTTCAGCACGCGGAAGGTTTCCGAGGGGTAGCCGGCGCCCATCGCGTCCTCGGGGTCCAGGATGTAGCGCAGTTCGTCGCGCGTCAGGCCGTA
>JANXUA010000018.1 GCA_025352085.1 Caulobacteraceae bacterium
CATTCCAAGCCGTCGTGGCAGACCGACCCCCTGTGCTCCGCTGGCCGCATGGTGGCGGACGTCTCGGCGATCGCCGATCCGGCCACCGGCGTCGCTGTCTACGGCCCGGGCCGCCGCGGCTCGTCCTGGCTGGTGTTTGGCGGCACCAGCGTCGCCGCACCGCTCGTCGGCGGTATCTTTGGCGCCAACGGCGGCGTGCTGCAGGACTACCACCCCAATCTGTACGGCAATGTCGCGTCGCTGAATGACGTGACCTCGGGCAGCAACGGCAGCTGCGGCGGCACCTATTTCTGCACCGCCAGCAGCCCGTCGAATCCCAACGGCAACGGCGGGAGCACCTACGACGGCCCCACTGGTCTGGGAACGCCGAACGGCACGGCTCCGTTCTAGGCGCCGATCTGTCGACCCGCTTGAGGCCGGGGGCGAAACCGTCGCCCGGCCGAGAGCGTTACACACTTGCAGCCACGACGCCTTACCGGCACCGTGGCTGTTTGTATTTTCGGTCGTCGGTCGACGATCGAGGTGCTTGCAGGTCCACGGTTCACCGGTTTGATCTCGCGGGCAAGGCGTTGACACGCCTGATCCATCGCTGCGTCGACGGCTGGCGTCGGACCAGCATTGGCGACCGTCGCAGCAAACAAAACCTGCCCCTTCTGCTTGAATGCGTCTATTGAACACCAAGACGGCAAGACGCCAAGAGAACAAATTGTTTATGGTCTGGGTGACGAATAAAATTGGCGTGACGACGACTTGGTGTTTAAAGGATTGGCGCAGGCACAGCACTTGCCCGAGCGACACGGCGGGAGGTCGTCATGAAGGGAACGATGTCGAGGTTCGGACGCGCGGGCGCGGCGGCGACGGGGTGCCTCGTTGTGGCGCTCGGCGGATGCATCTCCATCCCCGCGTACGACGCGACGACCGACACAATGCTGACCACCCTTCAGTCGAGCACCGACACGCTCATCGACCATCTGATCGATACCTACGACGCGACGCCGGCTACGGGCAAGGCGTGCGCCTACTCAAAAAATACCCAGGAATTTGAAGGGCTCCGCCTCACCATCGGCGTACTGACGACGCGTGCCGACGCGCTCTACAACAATAAATACACCCTGGCCGCCCTGGCAAACCTCAGAGATACCTATGGGAGCTTCGACGCCGCGGTCAAAGACGCCGAACATTCACGGCCCGATCACTGCGTACTGCCGCAATTGCTGGTGACCGATCAGCGCGCACTGGATTCCGCCGTGGGCGCGGTGCTGAAACTGGAACTCGCCAAGACGGGAGGGCTGTAACGTGTCCATTCTTTCCAGCGACAACGTCCTTGCGGTCGCCAACGCCATGCTCGGCGTCCTAGGCAAGAGCGGCGCGGATATCCTGGCCTACGTCAATTCCGAGTCCGCCAAATTCGCGCAATCCATCGAGACCATCGTCTCCCTGACCAAGTCGGGGTCCATATCCGCCGACGAGGCGAAACTTCAGCTTGATCTGCAACGCAACGCTTCGCAAACGGTGCTGACCAGCGTGGAGGGCATTACCGCGATCATGGCCGCGCGGGCGATCAATGCTGGATTGAGCGCCATCGCGGGTATTGTGAACACGGCGATCGGGTTCAATATCCTGCCGACGGCCTAGCAGGCAGACTTCGACGCTCGATCCTGTTTCCTCGACCTATCGCTCCGCCAGGCGTTGCAGAGTGTCCTGGTGGCTGGCGCGGGTGATTTTGTAGCCGAACAGCAGGGTGAACGCCGTCGCGTAGAGGACCAAGGCCAGCGGACAATACAGCAGGGCCAGATGGCGCAGCACCGCCGGCGGCACGCTCGCCGGATCGGCGCCGGATTTGAGGCCGATGGCCTGGATCAAGATGGAGGCGCCCAGCACGCCAAGTCCCGACACCGCCTTGTTCACGAAGGTCGAGGCGGCGAAAAACAGGCCCTCGGATCGCCGTCCGGTCTTCAATTCCGCCACCTCGACCACATCGGCGATCATTGCCCCACCCATAGTCAAGGAGACGATGCCGAAGGTCACGCCGATCACCGAAACGGCGAAGATGATCGCATAGAGGGCGGCGGTGTGATTGGGCGGCATGACGCCGGCGAGACGCAACAGGATCGGTGCGAGGCCGACGCCGACCGCCGCTACGAGCAGGGCCATGGTTGTCGTCCGCTTGCCCAGACGCCGGGCGATCCGTGGACCGGTGAACAAGGCGATAAAGGCCGACAGGAACACCCCGGCTGTCAGACCGGCGATTTGGTGCGCGCTCAGTCCCCAGAAATAGGTGTTGAAGTACTGGTTAAGCGACGCGGCGACGCCGATGATCAGGGCGGAGGCGAGGGTCGACGCCATCAAGAACATAAACGAGCGATTCGACAGGGTTTCGCGCGCCTCCGCCAAGGCTTGCATCACGGTCAAACGCCGGGGCGGCGGCGGAGTCTTGAGCATCGGAATGCAATGATGGGTGCCGATGGCCGATGTCAGCATGGCGATGAACATGACCAGAGCCGCGATCAGGCCATAGCGCGCATAGCCGGCCGGATTGAGCTGGCCCACCGCGTGCGTGGCGTCGGGCCGCAGGAGCACGGTGAAGGCGAGAAGCTGAATGCTCAAGCCGCCGATCCAGGCGAAAAACATGCGGTAACTGAGGAGAACGGATCGCTCGTCATATTGGTCGGTCAACTCGGCCGCGAGGGCGGAACTGGGCACCTCGTAAAGCGACACCAGGGCGCGCACGCCAACCGCGCAGACGACCAGATAGCCGAACAGGGCCGGCGCGCTCCAGTGCGGCGGATTCCAGACCGCCGCATAGGCCAGGGCGATCGGCAGGGCCGCGGCATACATGAAGGGGTGACGACGCCCCCAGCGCGAGCGCAGATTGTCCGACACCTCGCCGATTACCGGATCGATGCAGGCGTCGATCAACAGGGCGATCATCAGGGCCAAGCCGACGTTGGTCGCGGGCAGGCCGACGACCTGATTGTAGAACAGCAGCAGCAGATAGCTGAAGCCGTTATCCTTGACCCCGAACGACAGTGCGCCCAGGCCGTAGAACAACTTGGTCTTCATATCGAGCGGGCGTCGAGCTTCACTCGCGGATGGCGTCATGCGTCGATCCCTACCAACAGATTTCGATCAATGTCGGCCACCCGAGTCACGCCGGTGAGGGCCATCGCCACGCGCATTTCCGCCGCGATGATTCTGAGCACGTGGGCGACGCCCGCCTCGCCGCCGCCGCCGAGCGCATAGGCCCAGGCGCGACCGATCAGCACCCCTTTGGCGCCGAGGCTGAGCATCCGCACGACGTCCAGGCCTGAACGCACGCCGCCGTCGGCGAGGACGGTCAGGCGCTCGCCCACCGCCTCGGCTATGGCGGGCAGGGCCTTGGCGGTGGAAAGGGCCCCGTCGAGCTGACGCCCGCCATGGTTGGACACATAAATCCATTCGACCCCGTGATCGACCGCCATCGCGGCGTCTTCGGCGGTGGCGATGCCCTTGATGATCAGCGGGATTTTATACTTGTCCTTGATCAGCTTGACGGTGCGCCATTCCAGTCCCTTCTGGTAATCGCCGCCGGTGGAGCGGGCGCGGCTTTCGCGGACGTAACGCTTGGCGATATCGCGCTCGCGCCGGCTGTAATGCGCGGTATCGACCGTGAGGCAGAACGCGGTATATCCGTTTGATATCGCCCGGCCGACATGATCCTGGACAAAGCCGTCGTCGCCGCGGACATAGAGCTGAAACATCCGCATCGCGTCCGGTGCGGCCTTGGCGACATTCTCCAGGCCGGGCTCGGACACCGAACTCAGCATATGGGCCGCGCCGAACTTGCCGGCGCCGCGCGCCACGCTGGCCGCGCCGCCGGGATCGAAAATCTCGAGCGCGCCGACCGGCGCCATCATTACCGGCAGGCGCAATTTGCGTCCGAACAATTCGACCGAGGCATCGACCTTGGTGACATCGCGCAAGACGCGCGGCCGGAATGCGATCTCGTCGAGCGACATTCGGTTGCGGCGCA
>JANXUA010000127.1 GCA_025352085.1 Caulobacteraceae bacterium
GGCGTCAACGCCATGGCCGGTGACATAGAAGAACCCGTGACGCCGCGCCGCCGCGCCCATCGCCGCCGCCGCAACCGCCCGGCGATCAGGGTCGCCGCCGAACAGGGGCGAAATATCGATGCTCGCGAGGCGGGGGGCGTCGTGCATGTAGGCAGTTTTTCAGCTTTTTGCGGTGATGTCGCCGGTCTCGTTGGGAATTCGGCGGCAAGGCGAAGCAAGAGCCGCCGCAATGAGCGGACCTCCCCCGCGTCCGTCATGAGTCAACCGGGCCGCATCGGCTTCCATCCAAGACCCGGCCATCCGGCTCGCCAAAGAACGTCGCCGCCGTCATCGGCGCGCCGATATCGCGCTATGGCCGCCCAGCCTCGTTCCACGTCCGAAGCTCCGCCACGCTGTAGGGCAGCATCCGGTTCACGCTGCGATGCGCTCGGCGATGGCAGACTGGACAGAGAACGACTAAATCGGACACTCGCGTCATTCGTGGACCGGTAAGCAGCGGATGGGGGTGATGAACATCAAACATCGCACGGTCTGCGTGTTCGAAGTTGCAAGCCTCACAGGCATATTGGCCGTCGTGCTCGCCGGAGTTCTTCGATAGCGCCGCCTTCCTGAGTCGCAAGTCGCGCTCTACCGCCCGCTGCGCCCGCCATGTCTCCTCGCCTTCTGGTGAAGCCTCGAAACTGGCGATGGGCCGCGTATCCACCTCGCCGAGGACGGTGTGATCGCTTCGCCGGGCATATCGGGCCCACGCGATCCAGCCGTCATCCCAAGCAATCTTCAAACTGCCACGATACTCACTCAGAGCGTCAAGCGGCACGAGGCGGTAAAGGTCGCTCGGTCGCCCTTTGTCCTCGCCCGGCGGGATGCCGGTCATGGGGCACAGCCAATCTATCTCCGCCCGATCGCCCTTGGTCGTGCCATAGAAACCAATGAACAGAGTCTCGTTCGCCGGATTTGATACGAAGCTCGCCCAATAAGGCGATTCGAACAGGGGCTTATCGGGGGCTTGGGTGCTCTGATAGCGATCGAACGAGCCGTCCTCTCGCCGCCACAGATCATACGGAGTGAAGCCGAGCGGCCCTTTACCACTATGGCGAAGCAACGCCACTTGCGCGGGATCGATGCGGTGAGCACGTAGTATTTCGTTGAATGTCACCATAGGTCAGAGCATCTGCTTATAGGCACCGTAGCGCAAACCGAGATGATCGCGCAGCTTACTCAAAGATTCTGGATGGTTCGTTCGATCGGGTCGTATCCCACATCGCCATCAATGATGTTCCAACCCGCAAATATCTCCCAAATAAACCTGCACAGCGGCTTGCTCTCGTCATAGCCAGGGCCATTCCGCTCTATTCGCTCCACGAGGGTGCTTAAGCGAACGAAAAATTCGTAAGTACGTCGGTCCTCGACAGCACTGCGATCGATCAATCGCTCGGCAGCCCGCGCTATGACATTGAGGTTGAAAACGATCTCGTCGTACTCGGGTGTACGCGAGCTCATTTCATTCTGGAAGGCATAGTATCCTTCATTGCTTTCACGCCCGTCCTTAAACAAAGACTTGAATCCTGGGATAGTGAGAGCGTGTTCGATAGTTTCAAAGTCAGCTGATAGATCCGTTCTCCCTCCCTTCTGGCTCGCGTGGATCACCGCTAGGGCAATGTTTCGTTTCGCCTCGCGATAGGTGCCCTGAACACTGCCACGCAGGAGGTTGCGACGCCTGCGCGCCAATCTCTCATTTACTAGGTAATAGAAAAGAAACGAGACGATGCCGCCAGTGCCGATCGATAGGGCCGCGTTGAATGCGGGAGCGTACTTATCAGCCCCGAGTGAGGGGCTCGCAAATGGTAGGATTAGAGACGCAGCGGACAACCCTACGAAGACCGCTATTGCGGCCAATTCGGGCCAACGGCGGCCTAGCCGACTCAGCATTTTTCGCCTGCCCTCGCGTCTGCAACTTCGGATGCCTTGTTCGCCAGCTCGCCCAATTTGTCAGACCTCAATCTCTTGCTACGCGCAACTTGGAGGACATCGGCCATACGCCTAACGCCCCGACAATCCGGCTTACCCACAAATAACGACACCTACATTGGCACCCCTCCGCCCACCCCTAAAACACCTCGCACTCGATCGTCCCATCCGCATGCAACGCCGCGCGTTTCATGCCTTGGGAGTTGTAGGGAATGGACACCCGTCCGTCCGCGTCGACGGCGATCAGGCCGCCCTCGCCGCCGAGGGCGCGGACCTCTTCCAGCGCCGCGGCGGCGGCGGCGGCGAGATCTTCGCCGCCGAAGCGCATCCGATGGGCGATCTGGGCGGCGACGGCGGCGCGGATGAACATTTCGCCGGCGCCGGTGCAGGAGACGGCGACGCGGTCGTCCGCCCACACCCCCGCGCCGGGGATCGGGGCGTCGCCCACCCGTCCGGGAAGTTTGCCGAATACCCCGCCGGTGGAGGTCCCCGCCGCCAGGGCGCCCGTCTCATCGCGCGCCACGCAGCCGACGGTGCCGGTAGCCAGTTCGGCGCCTGTGCGGCCCTTTCCATCGCCGGCGTGGGTGAACCAGGCGGCGGGATCGGCGATGCGCGCGAGGCCTTGCGCGGCGGCGAAGGCGGCCGCGCCGTCGCCCGCGAGCATGACGTGCGGGGTCGCCTCCATCACCGCGCGGGCGGCGCGGATCGGGGCGGCGAACCCGACCAGGGCGGCCACGGCGCCGGCGCGTTTGGTCGGCCCATCCATCACGCTGGCGTCCAGCTCATAGACGCCATCGGTGTTAGGCGAAGCGCCGCGCCCGGCGATGTAGAGGCCCGACGCCTCCAGTTCGACAATCGTCTCGACGACCACATCCATCGCCGCGGCGCCGGCGCGCAAGCGGTCGCGGCCGGCTTCGACCAGACCGCGCATGTGCGCGAGCTCGCGGGCGTAGTCGCGTCCGCGCAGCGGTCCGGCGCCGCCGTGCAAAGCCAAAGTCAAACATTTGTTTGTCATCACCACTCCAGTTGTCTTCCGCCCGTCAACACCATGCGATAGCGTCGCGCCGCGAGCAAAGAAAGCGGAGGACGGCATGAAAGCGATCTTGACCAAAGCGGTGGGTGGTCCCGAAACCCTGGTTTTGGAGGATGTCGCGAACCCCGACGCCGGCCCCGGACAGGCGGTGGTGTCGGTCAAGGCGTGCGGGGTCAACTATCCCGACGTGCTGATGATCGAGGACAAATACCAGTTCAAGCCGCCGCGCCCGTTTTCGCCGGGCAGCGAGATATCGGGGGTCGTCAAAACGATCGGCGACGGCGTTGTCGGCGTCAAGGTCGGCGACCGGGTGCTGGGTAGCACCGGGAGCGGCGGCATGCGCGAGGAAGTCGCCGTCGACGCCTCGCGGCTGACCCCGATCCCCGACGGCATGCCGTTCGACGAGGCGGCGGCGTTTCTGATGACCTACGGCACGTCCTATTACGCCCTGAAGGATCGCGGCTTTCTGAAACCCGGCCAGACCCTGCTGGTCACCGGCGCCGCCGGCGGGGTGGGCTTGGCGGCGGTGGAGCTGGGCCACGCCATGGGCGCGCGGGTGATCGCGGCGGCGTCGTCGCAGGTCAAGGTCGATCTTTGCCTGGCGCGCGGCGCGGACGCCGGCGTCGTCTATCCGACCGGTCCGTTCGATCGCGACGGGCAAAAGGCTTTAGCCGATCAGTTCAAACAGGCGTGTGGGCCCGAAGGCGCCCACGTCGTCTATGACGGTGTCGGCGGCGACTACGCCGAAGCGGCCATACGCTGCATGGCCTGGGAGGGGCGGTTCCTGGTGATCGGCTTCCCGGCCGGCATTCCACGCATCCCGCTCAACCTCGCCCTGCTCAAAAGCTGCGATATCGCCGGCGTGTTCTGGGGCGCGGCGGTGGCGCGCGACCCGGCCGGCCACCAGGCCAATATCAAGGACCTGATGGCCCTCTACGCCGCCGGCAAGATCAGACCGCACGTCTCCGAACACTTCCCGCTCGCCAGAGCCGGCGAAGCGATCAGCCACCTCGCCGGCCGCAAGGCGCTGGGCAAGGTGGTGGTGATGATGGATTAGGCGGTGAATTTGCAGGCCTGAATCAGAGCCCCTTCTTCCGTCTCCCCGCGACGGCGGGGGTCCAGAATTCTAGACTGTCGTTGACAAAGAAAGACTAGGTCCCCGCCTTCGCGGGGAAGACGCCGTTGGGGCCCAAATACCCAATACTTCACGGCAATCTCACTCCATCCCTCAGATAAGGACACACAAACATGACCGGACGCTTGAACGGCAAGGTCGCGCTGATCACCGGCGGATGCTCGGGGATTGGCCTGGGCACGGTGGAATTGTTCGCCGCCGAGGGCGCCAAGGTCATCGCCGCCGACCTGCAGGACGAAAAGGGCGCCATGCTGGAGGCGCGCTTTCCGGGCGTGGTGCGTTACGCCCATTGCGATGTGACGGTCGAGGCCGACATCGCCGCCGCCTGCGCCATGGCCAAATCGGCCTTCGGCGGGCTGGACATCTTGTTCAACAACGCCGGCCACGTGGGCCTTCGCGGCGAATTGGCCGACGTGACGGTCGAGGGCTGGGACGCCACCTTCGCGGTTCTGGTGCGCGGGCCCGCCATCGGGATGAAGCACGCCCGGCCGTTGATGCTGGAGCGCGGCGGCGGCTCGATCATCAACACCGCCTCGATCGCCGGACTACAGGCGGGTTTCGGGCCCCTGGCCTATTCCGCCGCCAAGTGCGCGGTGATTCACATGAGCCGCTGCGCCGCCGCCGAGCTTTCGCCGCACAAAATCAGGGTCAACGCCATTTGCCCCGGCCTGATCGCCACCTCGATCTTCGGCGACGCGCTGGGCATGAACCGCGAGGGGGCCGACCAGATGGCCGCCATGGTGGCGCAGAACGGCGCCGGGGCCCAGCCGATCCCCAAATCCGGCCTGCCCGCCGACATCGCCGCCGCCGCCCTTTATCTGGCCAGCGACGATTCGGTGTTCGTCACCGGAACTCACATCGTGGTCGATGGCGGCATCACCATCGGCGGGCGCCACGCCTGGGACCCGGCCGCCGCCTCTCCCTTCGCCGAAGTGTTCGGCATGACCCTGCAGGATATAGCCGCGGCGACCGCGCCAAAGCCTTAGCGCGCGGGCGCTGCTCGGCGACCTGATTTCATGCTATAATCGACCCATGCCCGTCGCCACTCGCGTCAGCCCCAGGGATTTCTTCACCGCCGATGAATGGGCGCCGCTGTCGGCGCGTTCGTCGTGGAAGGGGCTGGCGCTGGTGGCGCACGCGTGGAGCGTGATCGCGATCGCCGGCGCCGTGGCGATACGTTGGCCGGCCGCCATTCCGCTGGCCGTGATGATCATCGGCGCGCGGCAGTTGGGCCTGTCGATCCTGATGCACGACGCGGCGCACGGCGCCCTGCACCCCAACGCTAAGGTGAGCGACCGGGTCGCAGAATGGCTGTGTCTGGGCGGGGTGGCGTCCTATCGCGCCTATCATCTGCAGCATCACAAGTTCGCCCAGCAGGCCGAGGATCCGGATCTGGGCCTTTCGGCGCCCTTCCCGATCTCCAGAGCGTCGCTGCGGCGCAAGATCGTGCGCGACCTGACCGGCCAGACCTGGTTCAAACAGCGCTTCGGTCGTCTCGCCGACCGGCTGAAGGCGCGCAAGGCCGGCGAGCGCCTGATCCCCATTCTGGCCGACGAAGTCTATCGCCAGCGCCGCTGGATCATCACCAACGCCGTGGCCGCCGTCGCTATCGGCGTCGCCACCGGCGCGTGGTGGGGCTGGTTCGCGGTTTGGCTGCTACCGCGCGCGACCTGGTACCAGCTGGTGACGCGTCTGCGGAACATCGCCGAGCACGCCCTGGTGGCCAAAAACGAGCCCGACCCCCTGCGCCACGCCCGCACCACCCACGCCAATTGGATCGAGCGGGCCCTGATCGCGCCCTATTACGTCAACTACCACTGCGAACATCACATGTTCATGCACGTTCCCTGCTGGAACCTGCCGCGCGCGCGCCGCCTGCTCGCGCGCGCCGGCGTGACCATGCGGATGGAAGGGGCGCCGGGGTATCTGAGCGTGCTGAATGCGGCGTCCTCAGCCGGTTGATTGACGACGCGCGCCTCCTCGACTAGAACAAACATAGAACATTTCGGAGGTCCGCATGCGCGAAGACGGCAAGATCGACTATGTGGAATTTCCGGGAACGGACCTGGCCGCGACCAAACGGTTCTATGGCGCGGCGTTCGGCTGGACGTTTCAGGATTATGGACCGGGCTATGCGGCCTTCGAGGGGCAGGGCGCGGACGGCGGCTTTTCCGACGACGCGGCCGAGGCGCCGACCAAGCCCCTGGTGATCCTCTACGCCCACGATCTGGAGGGGATGGAGGCCAGGGTGCGCGCCGCCGGCGGCGTGGTGAGCAAGGCGATCTTCAGCTTTCCGGGCGGGCGGCGATTTCACTTCACCGATCCCTCGGGAAATGAACTCGCGGTTTGGTCGGTGACCTGAGCCTCGGGGCGTGTCTAAGATGGCGCAAATGATCTGGAGATCGCCATGCGCCGACGCACTTTCCTCGCCACCCTGCCCCTGGCCGCCGCCGCGTCCGCCAGCGGCGTCGCCGCGCCGGGGACGGCGGCCACGCGATCAGCGGACGGCGGCATGAACCGGCCCGACGTGCATGGCGGCGACCGCGTCGCCGGCGAGAGCTTCGCCTCGCGTTCGACGGTGTGGGGCGCGCACGGCGCCGCCGCGACAGCCCACCCCCTGGCCACGCTGATCGCCATCGATCTGTTGCGCGCCGGCGGATCGGCGGTGGACGCGGCGATCGGGGCCAATGCGGCGCTGGGCTTCCTCGAACCAGTGTCGTGCGGCGTCGGCGGCGACTGTTTCGCCATGGTCTGGGATCCCAAAACGAGGAAACTCGCCGGCCTGAATGGATCGGGCCGCTCGCCACGCGCCCTGTCGCTCGAGACCCAGCGCGCGCGGGCCAGGAACGGCCACATCGCCCCGCACGGCGCGGTGTCGGTCTCGACTCCCGGCGCCGTGGACGCCTGGTGGTCGCTGCATCAGCGCTACGGGCGCCTGCCGTGGAAGAACCTGTTCGCCCCGGCGATCGAGGCGGCGGAACATGGCGTTCCGGTCGCCCAGACCATCGCCGCCTATCTCGGCGCCAGCTATCGCGCCTTCACGCGCCCGAACTCAGGCATCGAAGAGGTCGACAACTTCAAGAAGGTCTGGGCGCCGGAGGGCCGTACGCCGGTCGAGGGCGAGATGTTCGCCAACCCGGCGCTGGCCCACACCTACCGACTGATCGCGGCGGGTGGTCGCGAGGGTTTTTACGGCGGCGAGATCGCGCGGACCATCGACGCCTATTTCAAGCGTATCGGCGGCTGGCTGTCGGCGGCCGATCTGGCGGCGCATCACTCCGAATGGGTCGAGCCGCGCTCAACAAATTACCGCGGCGTCGATGTATGGGCCCTGCCGCCCAACAGCCAGGGCCTGGCTACCCTGCAGATCCTCAATATTCTCGAGCAATTTGATTTGGCGGGCTCGGGCTTCCAATCCACGGCCGGACTGCATCTGGCGATCGAGGCCAAGCGGCTGGCGTTCGAGGACCGCGCCCGCTATTTCGCCGATCCTGATTTCGCCAAAATCCCCATCGACTGGCTGATCTCCAAGGACTACGCCGCCCAGCGCGCCAAACTGATCCGCCCTGATCGCATCCTCACGCCGGTCTATCCCGGCGAGGCGCCCAGCCACGGCGACACCACCTATTTCTGCGCGGCCGACGCCGACGGCATGATGGTCTCGATGATCCAATCGAACTATCGCGGCATGGGCTCGGGCTTGTCGCCCGATGGACTAGGGTTCATGTTTCAGGACCGCGGCGAGCTCTTCAGCCTGCGCGACGGCGACGCCAACCTGTATGCGCCGGGCAAGCGGCCGTTCCAGACCATTATTCCAGGATTCGCCACCCGGGGCGGCGAGCCCTGGCTGGGATTCGGGGTCATGGGCGGCGACATGCAGCCGCAGGGCCAGGCGCAGATCATCATCAATCTGGTTGATCACGGCCTGGGCCTGCAGCCGGCGGGCGATGCGCCGCGCTGGCACCATGAAGGCTCAAGCGAGCCGACCGGCGAGGGCCAGGCGGGCGTGGGGACCCTGCGGCTGGAAACGGGCGTGCCCGAGGCGACCAAGGTGGGTCTGGCGGCGCTCGGTTGGGTGATGGGCCCCTCCGACGGCGGCTTTGGCGGCTATCAGGCGGTGGAACGCCATCCCGGACGCTGGGCGTCCGCCTCGGAAATGCGCAAGGACGGCCTGGCCCTGGCCTATTGACGGAGTTGCTTTAGATGACCGAGGCGGAATTTCGCGCTATCTGTCTGGCGTTCCCGGGCGCGGCGGCGGGGTCGTCCTGCGGCAAGCCGGCATTGCTGGTGAACAAGAAATTCTTCACCCGTCTGCGGCGCGAGGACTTGAGCGCCGTGCTCATGGAGGTCGGCTTCGACGAGCGCGAAATGTTGATCGAGGCCGAGCCCGACACCTTTCACTTCACCGCGCACTACAAGGACTATCCCGCCGTTCTGGCGCGGATCGAAAGCCTGCATCCCGGCTCGCTGCGCAATTTCCTCGAACGCCGCTGGCGCAAGATCGCGCCCAAGGCCGTGGTCAAGGCGGGCTTGCCGCCGCCGCCTTAGAATCCGTCGGCGCCGGAGTGGGCGCCGCAGGGCTTGCCGTGGCCGGAGGCGTGTCGGCGGGCGCCGCCGCCTTGACGTGGGACGCCGCCGGGTCGTGCGCCGCCTTCGCCGCTGCCAGATGATGAACGGCCGGCCTGGCGGTGGCGTCATGCGGCGGCGCGGGCGCGGGTTCGTCGGAAACGGCGACCGGAGCGGCGGCGGGCGTTGGCGGGGCCGGCGCGTACAGGGCGTGCGCGACGGGCGCCGGGGCCTTTGGCGCGGGCGCGGCGGCGGGGTGGTGAAACAGGCTCCACCCCAGCACCGACAGGGTCGCGACCAGAGCGCCCGATAGCGCGGCCACCAGAGCGCTGAACGGCGTCGGGGGTCGCGCGGCGGGCGGGGCGGCGCCGGCGGGTTGGTCACGGATGCGCCGCGACAGCGCCGCGCCCATCTCCGCGACTTCCAAGGCGAGCCGGCGCGTCGCCCGGTCGCCCTGCCGTTCAACGGTGTCGATCTGGTAGGTCAGGTCGGCATTTACGCTCGCCACGCGCTCTTCCAGCACCCGAATGGCCGCCTCAAGCTCCACCACCGACTGGGCGAGAGATTCGGGGGACCGGCGATCCTGGTTGTGAAACCGATCGGGGTCGCCGGGACGCACGACGTCGTCGCCGTCGTCGTTCGCGCTGACTGTGACGGCCTGAGGGGCCATAATCATCGTCCTCCTGTTCCGAACGGGCCCCACGGACCGATTCGAATCATGCAAACGCAGATCGACTATAGCGCGGACCGACTCCGCGCGCCGCCTACCAGGGCAAGGTCGCTCCGGTATAGTCGAAGAAGCCGTCGCCGCGGTCGGCCTGGGCGCGTTCGACCACGTTGACGAGGCCGCGGGTGCTCTCCTCCACGCTCACCGGCGCGTTGGCGCCGCCCATGTCGGTCTTGACCCATCCGGGATGCAGCGAGAGCACCGCGAGGCCCTGGTCCTTATGTCGGGCGGCGAAGCTGCGGGTGAAGGAATTGAGCGCCGCCTTGCTGGCGCGGTAGAGCTCGAACCCGCCGGCGCTCGCGCCATCGACGCTGCCCAGCATGGACGTCATCAGGCCGATAACGCCTGTTTGCGGCTTCACCGTCTTGACCAACAGTTCGGCGAGCCGCACCGGCGCCAGGGCGTTGGTGACAAAAAGGTCCGTGAAGGCCTCACGCGACACCGTCCGCGTGGTCATGTCCTGAGGCCCGCCGACCCCGGCGTTGACCAGGACAAGGTCGAACACCTCGTCCTTGAGACTGTCGCGCAGGGTCTCGGCGGAGGCGGCGTCGGCGGTGTCGACCACGGCGGTGCGCACCGCGCCGCCCGATGCGGCCGCGAGCGCCGTCAGCTCCGTCGCCTTGCTCAGACCGCGGGCCGTGCCGATCACCGTCCAGCCGCGCGACGCCAGTTCGCGCACCAGGCCAAGACCGATGCCGCGCGAGGCGCCGATGACGAGGGCGTGGGGTTTGGTCATGTCAGGCCGCCTTCCTTGCCGCGTCGGCGCGGCCGACGGCACTGAGAATGCCGTCAACAATGGTGTCGTAGAGCGCCGGCGGTATGTCGTGGCCCATGCCGGGTATCACTCTAAGATCGGCGCCGGGGATATGCGCAGCGGTGTCGCGCCCGCCGGACACCGGCACCAGGGGATCGTCCTGACCGTGGATCACCACCGTCGGCGCGCTGATCGTCGCAAGCTTGCCGCGCCGCTCGGGCGACGCGACGACCGCGGCGTACTGGCGCATGAATCCCAACGGATAATAGCAGCGCTCAAAATAGCTTTTGACCTGGGCGCGCAGTTCGGCGTCGGCGACCGGATAGCCGGGCGAGCCAATCACCTTCGCCCCGCGCACCATGTGAACAAGATAGCCCTCCAGATCCGTCCGGGGATCAGGGCCGCGCTCGTTGAGCACCGCCATGGCCTCCGGCGTCGCCCGCGGCAGGCTGGGATGGCCGCTTGTGGACATGATCGAGGTCAGGGAAAGGGTGCGATCAGGATAATCAGCCGCGACGAGTTGGGCGATCATACCGCCCATGGACGCGCCGACGATGTGCGCCTGCGCGACGCCCAGAGCGTTCAACAGACCCACGGCGTCCGCGGCCATGTCGCTGAGGGTGTAGGCCGCCGGGACCGACTTTCCGGCCATCAGAGCAGCGATGATCGCCGGCATGTCCGGCGGGCCGGCGGTCTCGCACTTTTCCGATAAGCCGATGTCGCGGTTGTCAAAGCGAATCACCCGCAGGCCGCGCGCGGCGATCTTGTCGACGAAGGCCGGGCTCCAGCGAATCATCTGGGCGCCCAGGCCCATGATGAGGAGAACGACCGGATCGTCGGGCCTTCCCCGCACGTCGTATTCCAATTTGAGGCCATTGGCGTTGGTCTGAGGCATATCGGCTCGCGCTCTGGTTATGGAGTGCGGCGATCTTTGCCTCCCTGCGACAACATAGCGCAAGGGCGAGGGCATAAAAATGCGTCGGGCATCGTTGCTTTGTGACTGAATCGTGACATGAATGTTAAGCGAATCAGGGCGAATTGTAGCGAAATTCCGACCATCGCAGGTTTTTTGAGGAACCCGGATGATCGGTTTCGCGTTTAGAATGTAGCCGGCGTTCGGTGAGGTTCGAAGTTCTTGTGGGCGCGTCGCTGGAACGTCTTGAGACGCAGTTTAGCCCGTCAGGAAAGGAGTTTGGTCGTGCAACACCTCGATCATCCTCAGGGTCGCCTGCAGGTCGCGCGCGTGTCGATGTGGCTGTTCGCGGCCACCTTTTCGATCATGGTCTGGCTGGGCGCCTTGGCGGTCCTGCGCGCCGCGCTTTAAGAACGCGCTCAAATCGTCCATTTCGCACCCCAGCCGCCTTCAGGATTGACCCGTACGGATCTGAGCGTCGCTCTCGGTAAAATTTAAACTGGAATGGCTGGCGCGGCTCGTCACGCCCGGTTGCGGCTGTGGCTTTTTCAACACGTTCACGAACCGAGTGCGACAAATCGCGCTGAGGCTCTTGCTCAATTGACCGGCTTGGAAAAAAGTGGCCCGGCAAGAGTTAGGCACTCCGCCGGGCCAGTCCAGCCGCGAGAATGGGGGGGGATGCCCGCGGCGACTCCTAATGTGTCTGCCGCGGGCGTACTTTTCAATACGTATTTACTAAACTTTTTGTAAAAATGCCGGTTAACCGCCGCCGTTTGGGGGATTTGGCGCGGTCGCGCCTGCCCTTGATCCGGGGGCCGGCGAGTAGGCCTCAAACGGGTGGTGGGCCAGTCGACCGAAGTCGGCGACGATCGGATCGATGTCCTTGGCCGTCTCCATCAGAAAATCAAACCCCTGCACCCGCGCTGCGCGCATGTCGTCAAACGCCGGGTTGTCGGCGTTGGCGGCCAACACCTGCGCCGAATCGAGAATGCCTTCCAGGGGCATGGCGATGCGCACGATCAGCCCGTGCAGGGTGACCCGCACGGCGGCGTCCTGAATGTCGTAGAGGCGCTCGCGATTGCGGTCGTAAATATCCAGCTCGCGGCGCACGGACCGGAGCATTCTAAGGGTGATCCCGCCGTAGGGATCGCCTCGATTTCGCGTATCGCCGGCAAAACCCAGCAGAATTCGGACGGTCGACAGGAGCTCGCCGAACAGCAGGGCCGCGTCGCGCTGCCGCTCGCGGCGCTTGAAATGCGCTTCGACCTGGGTGGCGAGGATGCCGCTGAAGGTCGCCAGAAGCGCGCCCAACACCACGGCGACCAGGGTGTCGGTGTGCGCGGGAAAATCAGCCGGGTTTAAGCGCATTCGCCCCTCCGTATTAAACCGCCGATCGGGTCTGGGCCGGTCGGCGACACCCGAGGCAACCTAGCGCCGAGCCCCTCGACACACCATCTCTCTGTGGCGCCAAGGCATGCCTTGAGCCCAATCGATTCGATCGTTGGAGTCTTGTTATGCCTGAGCTTACCGAACTAGCCGCCATTCGCCGCAGCGTTGCATGGGTCGGCCGGATGTCGGACGGCCTCGTGCGCGTCGGGCCGTGGAGCATCGGGCTTGACGGCGTGCTCAGCTGGATTCCCGGGCTCGGCGAAGCCTACAGCGCCGGAGCGGCGGCCTTCCTGCTCACCCAGGGCGTCCGCGCCGGCGTGCCGGTCTCCACCCTGCTGCTGGCCGCCGCCCTGATGGGCGGACGCACGCTGGTGGAGATCCTGCCGGTCGCCGGGCCGCTGATCGCCGACATCTTCACCCTGCACAAGCTGTCGGCCAATCTGATCATCGCCGCCATCGACAAGAAAATCGCCGAGGCCGGTGGCGCGGCGCCATCGGACGCCTCCACGCGGGCGAAACCGCCGGTTCGCCAGCCTTTGTGGCGTACGCGTCGCGCGCGCGACCCGTCATCGGGCGTTGCCGCTTAGAGATCGCACCAGGTTCTCATTAAAGACCTGGAACGGCCGATTGACGAAGCCCTCCTTGCCCAGCCCCCAGGCCCAGCGCACGGTTCCGGCGTTGAACACCTTGGCGCCTGCCTTCGAGGTGAAATAGGTCGCTTCGGCCAGACCGGGGTCGCCGTCGGCGTCCACCGCCTCGCCGCGAAACAGCACGCTGACCCCATCGGCGGCGATCGCCGGGTTCAGCGAGCGCGCCGCGTCCCACAACCGGACGCCGTCGCCGTCCGGGTCGCGGTTGTCCCACTCGTAACCGACAACGTCGGCGGCGGTGTCGCCGACCTTCCAGCCGGTGCCGGCAAAGAACGGCAAGTCGGTGCGCGCCACCTTGAACGCCGGACGTTGGGCGCCGCCGGGCTCAAACCAGCTCTGATAGGCGCCGCCGAGCAGCATGGTTTCCGGCCGTCGCCGTTCGGTGCGGAAGTTGTTGGTGGTCAGCCGGCGCGGATCGAGCTTGCCGGCTCGAGCGACGATCGGATCGTGGGCGGTCTTGTAGCACACCAGCTGGCGACCGTGATCGGGGGCCCCCGGCGCCCGGTTGAGGTCGCCGTAGCGGATCTGGCAATAGGCCGTGTTGGCGCCGAAAAAAACGGTGTTGCGGCCCAGCTTGAAAATGCGCCGCTCGAAGGCGTCGAACTCCTCACCGCTCCAGTATTCGTCGTGCGCGCCGGTGATCACCAGGGGATAGTGGTCGATCAGCGTCGGATCGGCGTGGACGTCGAAATTGCCGGCGTAATCGATCCCGCCCAGACCGGCTGAAAGACCCTCAAGCCAGGCGACCAGATAGGCGTCGTATTCGAAAAAACTGGGCTCGGTCGGCCGATCGAAAGTGACCATCAGGCCGCGCGTCTCGTCATCGCCGTTGGGATAGAGGCTGTGGCCGCCCCACGGATTGTAGGCCTGATAGGTGTTGGTCCCGAGCCGGGCGAGCACGCGGCCAGAGCGTTTGGGATTGCGCACGATCCAGAACGCCGCCTTGACGTCGCGAGTGGCCGTGGTCTGTTCGACGATGTCGGCGAAATAGCACCCGGGCGGCCAGGTGCGGGTGTCGATACCGGCGAAGGTCGGCGGCCAGCCCGGCCCGATCGACGCTCCCGACGCCGTCGCGCCGCGATAGCCGACATCGACAAAGTCGCTCTGCCAGATCGGCGTGGGCGCCGCCGCGCCGACGCGAAACACCTCCAGGCGCACCCGCCGCGCCGGCTGGCCCGGCCCGGCGGCGGCCATGACGTTGAGCGGCTCGCCCGGCGCGATGCTGTGGCGATCGACATAGGCCCAGACGCGCTGAATATCGAACGGACTAGTCCAGATCGTATCGACGGCCGGTTTGGTCGTCGTCGACGGCCGGGCCCCTTCCTTTGGCGCGGCGCCGCCGGCGGTCGCGGCGAGGGTGGGCAGCGGCGCGGCCATCAGGCCCGCGCCCGCGAGACGTAGCAGGATCCGGCGGGGAATCGGCGGGAACGGGCTCATGGTCATCAACTATAAGATGCGCGCGCGTCCGAGAAGCTAGACTTGCGACCAATCGAACGGGCGGATTTCGCCGCGCGACTGCGCTATGGAGTGACCGACCCTATGAAGCCGCTTCTCTCCATCCAGTACCTGCGCGCCTTCGCCGCCCTGGCGGTCGTGGCCTATCACGCCATGCAGTGGCGCGACGAGGGCTTCGATGTCGGCCGGGCGGGGGTGGATGTGTTCTTCGTCATCAGCGGGGTGATCATGTGGCGCATCACCGCCCGGCGGGACGTCCCGCCGCTCGCCTTCCTGTGGCGGCGGGTGACCCGAGTGGCCCCGCTGTACTGGAGCGCCACCCTGCTCGTCGCCGCGATCGCCGCGGCGTGGCCATGGTTCCTGCCGCAAGTGCTCGGCGGCGGGCGCCATCTGGCCCTTTCCCTCGCCTTGATTCCGCATTTTGATGCGCGCGGACGCCCGTTCCCAACCCTGCCGCCGGGATGGTCGCTGATTTACGAAGCGATCTTCTATTCAATTTTCGCGCTGGCCCTGGCCGGACCGCGCGCCTGGCGCGGACGGGTGGTGGTCGGCGGGCTCACCGCCGTCGTCGCCGGCGGCATCCTGCTGCACGACCCGGTGTATATTCTGGGCGCCAATCCCATGCTGTGGCAGTTCGCCGCCGGCCTGGGTCTGGGCGTGGCGCTGGAGCATGACGCCCTGCCCTCGCGGTGGTGGGGCGTGGCGCTGATCGGCGCGGCCCTATCGGTGTGGACCGTCATTCAATCGAGCGGCATGTTCGTGGAGCTGTGGCGGCCGTTTTTCTGGGGGGTTCCGGCGACCTTGCTGGTGGCCGGCGCCCTTTCACTAGAGGCGCACGGCGGGGCGCGCGAATGGCCCGCGCTGAAGCGGCTGGGCGACGCATCCTACGCGATTTACCTGTTCCATCTGCCGGCCGTGGCCGTCGTGGCACACACCCTGGGATTTCGAAATCCTTGGCTGTTTCTCCCCTTATCGCTGGTAGCGGCGATCGGCGCGGGGCTGGCGGCGCACCTGTGGATCGAGAAGCCCCTGCTGGGTTGGACGCGGAGCGCCGGCGTCTCACCGGCATCCCCGGCGACGATCGATTAGCGCCAGTGAGCCGGCGGGACGCCGGCGCTCCGGTGTGTTCAAGGCCATTTCACCACCGGCGGCATGGACGAGAGGATGGACTCGACATTGCCGCCGGTCTTGAGGCCAAACATGGTGCCGCGATCGTAGAGCAGGTTGAATTCGACATACCGGCCGCGACGGATCAGCTGTTCCTCGCGTTCGGCCTCGGTCCACGCCTCGCCCATCCGCTCCCGGGCGATGCGCGGCCAGACGTCCAGCACCGATTCGCCGACCGCGCGGGTGAAGGCGAAGTCCCGCTCCCAATCGCCCGAATCGTGCCGGTCATAGAAAATGCCGCCGACGCCGCGCGGCTCGCTCCGGTGCGGCAAATAGAAATAGCGATCGCATTCGGCCTTGAACCGCGCATACCAGTCGGCGCCGAAGGGGTCGCACGCCCGCTTGAGGGCGTCGTGGAAGAGGGCGGCGTCCGGCGCGGCCTCATCGCGTTGCGCGGCGATGAGGGGCGTCAGGTCCGCGCCCCCGCCGAACCAGCCCCTCGATGTGGCCAGATAGCGGGTGTTCATATGCACCGCCGGCACGCGCGGATTGGCCATGTGCGCGATCAGGCTGACGCCCGTGGCGACGAAATGCGGATCGTCCACGCCGCCGGGCATGCTCGCCGCCATTTCCGGATTGAAGACGCCGTGCACCTGGCTGACGTGCACGCCGCATTTTTCGAAAAACCGCCCGCGCAGCAAGCCCATCACCCCCCCGCCACCTTCTTCGCGCGTCCACGGCGTCAACTCGAACCGGCCCGGCGCGCCGGGGTAGAGGTGATCCGGCGCCTCGTCTTCCAGCGCCTCGAACGCGGCGACCAGACGGCCCTGCAGAGTCTCGAACCATGCGGCGGCGCGGCGGACGCGGTCGTCTTGCGGATCGGCGACAGGACTCATGGATGGCTCAACCTTCACGACGTAAAACGTTTAGCGCGTGACGGGCGCCAAAACCGGTATCCACTTTTGGCTGTCACGCTCTTGGATACCCGCTCGTTTGCCTCAGCGCTTCGCCGAGCGCCAGGGCGGCGGCGGTGACAAGATTGAGCGAACGGGCGGCGGCGACAATGGGGATTCTGAGGCGCGCCGCCGCCGCCTCATGCACATGCGGCGGCGCGCCGTGGTTTTCCGACCCCATCAACAAGATATCGGTAGGCTGAAAATCGAAGTATGGAAACGACGGCTCGCCCCTGGTGGTGAACAGGATCAATCGGCCCCCTTCCGTGGACGGCGCGGCAAGAAAATCAGCCCACGCGGGATGACGGGTCACATGGGCCAGAGGGCCATAGTCGAGAGCCGCACGCTTCATCGCCTTGTCATCCATCGGGAAGGCGCAGGGCAGGATAATGTCCAGTTCCACACCCAGACACGCGGTCAATCGCATCGCCGCGCCGACGTTTTGCGGAATGGCTGGTTGAAAAAGAGCGAGACGCATTCTAAGCGATCCTTACGGCGGCGCGAGACCGTCTCGTATCGACGAATTCGAGGGTGACCTTCAAGGTGGCAGAGAGCCTGACGCAATCCGTTTCCGATCCGGCCAACGCGGTCGATCCGAGCCGGCGCGACTTTATACACATCGCCGCAACGGCGGCGGCGGCGGGCGGCGTGGTCGCCGTCGCCTGGCCGCTGATCGATCAGCTGAACCCGGCGGCCGACACCCTGGCCCTGGCGACGCTGGAGTACGATCTGAGCAAGGTCGCGCTCGGCCAGGAGGTGACCATCTCCTGGCGTAAGCAGCCGGTGTTCATTCGCCACCGCACGCCCAAGGAAATCGCCGACGCGCGCGCCGCCGACCATGGCCAGCTGAAGGATCCGGAAACGGACGCCGCGCGGGTCAAGGCCGGCAAGGAGCAATGGCTGATCCTGCTGGCCAGCTGCACCCATCTGGGCTGCGTGCCGACCTTTGGCGGCGGCGACTACGCCGGCTGGCTGTGCCCTTGCCACGGTTCGGTCTACGACACCTCCGGACGCATCCGCAAAGGTCCGGCGCCGAAGAACCTCTACGTGCCCGACTACGCCTTCCTCAGCGACACCAAGATCAAGATCGGCTAGACGCGACGATGAGCCATCCATCCACCTACGAGCCGAAAACCGGCATTGAGCGCTGGCTCGACAGCCGTCTGCCGATCGTGCGCTTCAGCGCCGACATCTTGAGTTTCCCGACACCGCGCAACCTCAACTATTGGTACACCTTTGGCGGGATCCTGAGCTTCTGCCTGGTGGTGCAGATCGTCACCGGCATCGTGCTGGCCATGCACTATGACCCCAGCGGAACCGGCGCCTTCCTCTCCGTCGAGCGCGGCATCATGCGCGACGTGAACTACGGCTGGCTGATCCGCGGCATCCACGCCAACGGCGCGTCGATGTTCTTCGTGGCGGTCTATCTGCACATTCTGCGCGGCATCTATTACGGCTCGTACAAAGCCCCGCGCGAGGTTCTGTGGCTGCTCGGCTGCGTGATCTATGTGCTGATGATGGCCACCGCTTTCATGGGCTATGTCCTGCCCTGGGGTCAGATGAGTTTCTGGGGCGCCAAGGTGATCACCAATCTGATCGGGGCCCTGCCCCTGGTCGGCAAGCCGATCACCACCCTGCTGTGGGGCGGTTTTTCGGTCGACGATCCGACCCTCAACCGCTTTTTCTCCCTGCACTATCTGCTGCCGTTCGTGATCGCCGCCGTGGTGGCCCTGCACGTCTGGGCCCTGCACGTGCCCGGCAACAACAATCCCACCGGCGTCAACGTCAAAAGCGACACCGACACCGTCGCTTTCCACCCCTATTATACGGTCAAGGACGGCTTCGCGATCACCCTGTTCATGATCATGTTCGCGGTGTTCGTATTCTATCTGCCGGACGCGCTCGGCAAGGCCGACAACGCCATTCCCGCCAATCCCCTGGTGACGCCCGCGCACATCGTGCCCGAATGGTATTTGCTGCCGTTCTACGCCATCCTGCGCGCCATCCCCGACAAGCTGATCGGCGTTCTGGCCCTGGGCGGATCGATCGGCATGCTGTTCGCCCTGCCGTGGATTGACAGGTCCCATGTGAAGTCGATGCGTTATCGGCCAACGGCGCGCATGTATTTTTTCATCTGGATCGTGGCCGTGGCGTTTCTGGGTTGGTGCGGTTCGCAAGAGCCCGACGGCAAACTGATCCCCGGCCTCGAGAGCTTCAACCTTATCGACTATCCTATCAACAGCGTGACTTGGCTGAGCCGGTTCTCCGCGTTGTATTATTTCGGCTACTTCGTGATCGTCTTCTTCTTGGGCTTGTACGAGAAGCCCTTGCCGGTGCCCGATTCGCTCTACACGCCGGTGCTCAAGCCGTCCGCCGTCGCAGCGCCAGCCGAATAGGTCGTGACAATGACGTTGAACAAGGTTCTCAGCTTGGCTGCTCTCGTGGGCGCCGTTTTCCTGGCCGGCCCCGTGATGGCGGAGAGCAGCCAGGCGCCGCTCAAGGACGTGCATTGGTCGTTCGAGGGGCCGTTCGGTCATTACGACCAGGAACAGCTTCAGCGCGGCTATAAGGTTTACCGCGAGGTCTGTTCGTCCTGCCACGCGATGAACCAGGTCGCTTTCCGCAACCTCGGCGATCCGGGCGGACCGTTCTTCGACCCTAAATACCCCAATTCCAACGACAACCCCAAGGTCAAGTCGATCGCCGCCGACTACAAGGTCTCGGACATCGACGGCGACAGCGGCGATGTGATCAAGCGACCGGCGACCAGCGCCGACTATTTCCCTTCGCCCTATGCCAACAGCGCCGCCGCCGCCGCCGCCAATGGCGGAGCGATCCCGCCGGACATGTCCCTGCTGGTCAAGGCGCGCGAGGGCGGCGCGGCCTATATCTATTCGGTGGTCACCGGCGACGGGACGGCGCCGCCGGCCGGCGCGACCATTCCTCCGGGCAAATACTACGACCCCTACAAGTCCGGGGACATGAGCGCCAATTTCCACGGCGATCCGTCAAAGATGCCCGTGGGCGGCCTGATCGCCATGCCCCCGCCGCTCGCCGACAACAAGGTCGCCTTCGACGACGGCACCAAATCGACCATCAACCAGGAAGCGCGGGACGTCGCCGCCTTCATGCAGTGGGCCGCCGATCCGAAGATGGAAGAGCGCAAGCAGACGGGCCTGGCCGTGATGATCTTCCTGGTGCTGTTCAGTGGCCTGCTCTACGCCAGCTATCGCCGCATCTGGCGCGACGTCGGGCACTGATTGAGCTTTCTTTCCCCGCTACGGGGAGGTTCGGACCTCAAATTCCATCCAGCCATCCCGCAAATCGAAACGCAGGCGGCCTTGCGACCAGACACCCACGCCAATGGCGTTGCGCGTGTTCGAAACGTCTGCCGGGATTTGTTCGAACAGACGCCCGCCCACGACCAGAGCCCGCAATCGCGTCGGCGGGTCGGCGCCCGGCTTGGGGCTCCGCGACAGGGTCGCCCCGGTGATCTGGCTCGCCGCCCGGCCGGTGTCGATGGCGAAGTCTCCCGCACGGCTCTGCTGGCCGTCGGAGATAACCGCGCGGATGGTTGGAACGCCATCGACGTCACGCATGGCCAGCCACGCGACGCCGGTCCTGCGCTTTGGCGCCCGATGACTCAGCCGAATCCGGCATGGCGCAAACTCGATGTCGACCACATACCGCCGCAGGAGATCGGCGCCGATCACGCCGTTGATGGTGGTGTCGAACACCTGGGTCCGCCCATCCAGATCGACGATGTCCATGTCGAAGGCCGCCAGGCGCTCGCCCGCGACCGTCAGCGGACGGCGCGCCGCGGGCGCGTCGACGCCGTCGCCTTGCGCCTGCGTCACGTGCAGCTGGCTCCTGGGCGCCGAGGCGTCGAGAATGAAGTCGCCGGCAATGTCGCCGAACGCCGCCGCAACGACCACCGCGCCGTGGTCGATCCAGCAGCGACCCTCGCCGGCCAACGCCGGTCCGCAGACGAAACTTCCGGCGAATCCGAGAAGGGCGAGAACGCGCATGCGGGTAACGATAGCCAAGCGCGCGCGCCTCGGCGATAAGGCGCATCGGAAATAATCGAGGACGAGCATGACGGCGTGGGTGTTGGGGGTGATCGGCGGGTCGGGGGTCTATGACATCGACGGCCTGCAGGACGCCCGCTGGACGAAGATCGACAGCCCCTTCGGCGCGCCGTCGGACGAGGTGCTGATCGGGCGTCTGGGCGAGGTTCAGCTGGTTTTCCTGCCCCGTCACGGACGCGGTCACCGCCTGCCGCCGACGTTTGTGAACGCCCGGGCCAATATCGACGCCCTCAAACGGGCCGGCTGCACCGACCTGATCTCGCTGTCGGCGGTCGGGTCGCTGCGCGAGGAACTCGCGCCGGGCGATTTCGTCATTGTCGATCAGTTCATCGACCGCACCTTCGCGCGCGACAAGAGCTTCTTTGGGCCCGGTTTCACCGCCCACGTATCGATGGCCCACCCAGTCTGTCCGCGTCTTTCCAGCCTGGCCGCCGAGGCCGGCCGCGACGCCGAAGCGCGGATCGTCGAGGGCGGCTGTTATCTGGCCATGGACGGCCCGCAGTTTTCAACCAAGGCCGAAAGCCTGCTCTATCGATCCTGGGGCTGCGACGTGATCGGCATGACCAACATGCCCGAGGCCAAACTGGCGCGGGAGGCGGAACTCCCCTACGCCTCGGTCGCCATGGTGACCGACTACGACTGCTGGCGCGAGGCCGAGGCCCATGTCGAAATGACCCACATCGTCGAAGTCATGACCGGCAATGCGCACAAGGCGCGCGAATTGGTGCGGCGCCTGGCTTTAGGACTGCCGACCGTTCGAGGCCCCTCGCCTATCGACACCTGCCTCACCGGCGCTCTCGTCACCGCCCCCTCGGCGCGCGACGCCAAGCTGGTCGACAAGCTCTCGGCCATCGCCGGCCGAGCCCTCAAATCGGAGTCCGCATGAACCTCGCCGACGTCATCCGCACCATTCCGGATTATCCCCAGCCGGGAATCATGTTCCGCGACATCACCACCCTCCTGGCCGACGCGCGGGCGTTTCGCCAGGCGGTGGACGAACTGCTGCAACCGTTCGCCGGCCTGAAGATCGACAAGGTGGCCGGCATCGAGGCGCGCGGCTTCATCCTCGGCGGCGCCGTCGCCCACCAGCTGTCCGCCGGCTTCGTGCCCCTACGCAAGAAGGGCAAGTTGCCGCACAAGACGCGCGCGGTGGAATACGCGCTGGAATACGGCGTCGACGCCTTGGAGATCCATCTGGATGGCGTTCACCCCGGCGAGCGGGTGCTGTTGATCGACGACCTGATCGCCACCGGCGGCACGGCCCTGGCGGCGATCGATCTGATCCATCAGGGCGAGGGGATGATCGTCGGCGCCGCCTTCGTCATCGACCTGCCCGACCTCGGGGGCGCCGACCGCCTGCGCGCGGCGGGCGTTGGCGTATCAACCCTGGTTGGTTTCGGCGGGCATTAGGCGAGCCCCAAGAACCGCCGCGCATTGCCCGATTTGAGCAGCTCCAGCGTGGCGGGCGGTAGGTCGAGCGCCTCGAAAGGGCGTCCGGGATGGCTTTGGCCGGCGACGAAGGGATAGTCGGAGGCGGCGAAGACCTGGGTCTCGCCAAAGGCCGCGATCAGATGGCGCAGAGTCGCCGGATCGAAAACGATATTGTCGTAGAACATTCCTCTAGCCGTGTCGGTCGGGGCGGCGAAGGCGGCCTGGAGCTCGGGCGCGATGGTCCAGCCGCGTTGCAACCGGGGCAAGATCGAGGCGAGCATGCCGCCGCCGTGGCTGAACCCCAACCGCAACTTCGGAATTTTCTTCAGCGTCCCGCCAGTGATGCATGACGCCGCGGCGAGGCCAGTGTCGACCGGAAAGCCGATAAAGGCCGCCAGCAGCTTGGGCCCGACGATGCGGTTGGTCATGGTCGGGTGCAGGGCGTGCACGAACACCGCCATGCCGAGGCGCTCGGCGGTCTCAAAAAACGGATCGAAATGGGCGTCGCCGGGCGACCGACCGAGGATATTGCTGCCGATTTCCACGCCGGAAAAGCCGTCCGCCTTCATCCGCTCCAGCTCGCGCGCGGCCAGATCGGGGTCCTGCAACGGAACTGTGCCCAAACCGGCGAACCGCGCCGGCGCCTCGGCGACCATGGCGGCGATGGCGCCGTTGACCGAACGCGTCAGCTCCAGCGCCGGGCCGGCGTCGATCCAATAGGAAAGCAACTCCGGCATGGGCGAGAGCGCCTGGATCGCCACGTCCTGCCCATCCATGTCGGCGACGCGGCGCGGGACGCTCCAGGCGCGGTTGTCGACGCGGCGAAACTCCCGCTCGCCGAGGAACACACTGGCCTGATCGTCCGGATGATGGCGCATGCACGGCCAAACATGGCCGCATCCCGTCGGCGCAACCGGGAAATCGGCAGGGATGACGTGGGCGTGAATGTCGATCGTGGCGGGCATGTCGCGTTCCCTATTCGTGGTCATGTGCGCCATCCCGGGACAAAAAGACAATCGGGCCAACACCGTGTCTTTGGAGAATTTAAGGGGGCGCCTATCTAAGGACGATCCGAAACCTGGAACCGCGCATGACCATGCCGAACAAGCCCGCATCCACAAGCCGGATGCCGACGATCTTCATCCCCCACGGCGGCGGCCCGTGTTTCTTCATGGACTGGAACCCGCCGCATGTATGGGATTCCATGCGCGTTTTCCTGGAACATCTGGCCGCCAGCCTGCCGACCCGCCCGCGCGCGATCCTGCTGGTGTCGGCCCACTGGGAGGCGCCGGCCTTCACCGTCGGCTCGGGCCAGAACCTGCCCCTGATTTACGACTATTACGGCTTTCCGCCGCACACCTATGAACTGACCTATCCGGCGCCCGGCGATCCGGCGCTGGCGGAACGAGTCAGGGCCTTGCTGGCGGGGGCCGGATTGGCCGCCGCCGAGGATGTTGCACGCGGCTATGACCATGGCGTGTTCATCCCGCTCAAGCTGGTCTTCCCGGACGCAGATATTCCGGTTGTCCAGCTTTCCCTGCGCGCCAACTATGATCCGGAAGCGCACATCGCCGCCGGCCGGGCGTTGGCGCCTTTGCGGGACGAGGGCGTGCTCATTCTGGGGTCGGGCATGAGCTTTCACAACCTGCCGGGCATGCGCGACGCGGCATTCATGGCGCGCGTGGCGGAGTATTCGGACGCCTTTGACGCCTGGCTGACCGTCGCCGCGACCGACCGCGATACCGTCACGCGCAACGCCGCCCTCGCCGATTGGACTCAGGCGCCCTTCGCCCGGCAGGCTCACCCGCCGCGGGGTGAGGACCATTTGCTGCCCCTGTTCGTGGCGGCCGGCGCCGCCGGCGAGGATGTCGGCGCGCGCATCTTCAGCGATCACGTCGGTCTGGGACGGGTCTCCGCGTTTCGGTTCGGTTGATCGCCTTGCCGTGGCGCGGCGGACGATCTAACCCAATCTGTATTGTCCCATGAGCGGCGGAAACCGGTGACATATGTCTGACATTGCAACCCCCATCGCCGCCGCGCCCTTTATCGTCGGACTGGGCGGGGCGATCCGCTCCGGGTCGTCCACCGAGAAGGCCCTGCGGCACGTCCTGGCGGCGGCCGAGCGCGGCGGGGCGAGAACCTTGCTGATCAGCGGCGAGGGCCTGCGACTGCCGCTCTATGCGCCCGAAGATCCCGACCGCTGCGCCGCCGCGCGAACCATGATCGCCGAATTGGCCAAGGCCGACGGCATTGTTCTAGGGTCGCCCGGCTACCACGGCACCCTGTCGGGGGTAATCAAGAACGCGCTGGACTATGCCGAAGACCTGCGCGACGACGGCCGCCCCTATTTCAGCGGTCGCGCCGTCGGTTGTTTGGCCACCGGCGGTGGTTGGCAGGGGGCGGTGCACACGCTGGGCGCCCTGCGCAACATCGTCCACGCCCTGCGCGGCTGGCCGACGCCGATGGGCGCGGCGATCAACACCAGCGAGGGGGTGTTCGACGCCGACGGCGTCTGCCTGACGCCAGGGGTGGCCGCGACACTCGACCAGATCGCCGTCGAGGTGCTGGGGTTTGCGCGGGCGTGGACCTAGGTCGGGCTGAGTGCGGCGCACGCGGTTCGCCTTGACCGTTGTTAGCTAATTATTTAGCTAATGGGCATGATCGTCACCGTCCATCAGGCCAAGACGCAATTGTCCAAGCTCATCGTTTCGGCCCTGGCCGGCGAAGAGGTCATCATCGCGCGCGGGGCGACGCCGGTGGTGAAATTGACGCCGGTGGAGCCGACCGGGAAAAAGCGTGTGTTCGGATCCATGAAGGGCAGGATCGCCCTCACCGACGCGTTCTTTGAGCCCTTGCCGGAGGACGAACTGGCGCTCTGGAGCGGCGAGGGCGATTGAGACTGCTTCTCGATACCCACGCCCTGATCTGGTTCCTGGCCGGCGATCCAAAATTGTCATCCCGCGCCCGTGCGGAGATCGAAGTGGTCGATGGCGTCGTGCTGGTCAGCGCCGTATCGGCGATGGAAGTGTTGACCAAGCACCGCCTGGGGAAACTGCCGGAAGCAGAAGAACTCGCGCAGGACTTTGAAGCCGCCGTCGCACAGCACGGCTTCGATGATCTGCCGATCTCCATCCGGCACGCCCAATTGGCCGGCAGCCTGCGCCTGACCCACAAAGATCCCTTTGATCGTCTCCTGATCGCCCAGTCTCTTATCGAAGGCCTGACGCTGGTCTCCAGCGAGACGGTGTTCGACCAAACCGGCGTCAATCGTCTCTGGTAGGCGCGCGCTTCCTCCCTCCCCTTTATGGGGAGGGTCGAGACGAAGCGGAGCGAAGTCCGGAACGGGGAAGTCTCATTGAACACAGGCGGTCGGAGATGGTCCAGACTCCCCACCCCGGTCGCTACGCGACTCGACCCTCCCCATAAAAGGGAGGGAACGCGCTCTACGCCGCCACGCTGAACTTCGGCGACAGTTCGCCCGACACGTAGCGCTTGGCCATGACCGAGAGAGGCAAGGGCCTGATCTTATCGGCGTGGCCGGCGGCGCCGAATTCCTCGAAGCGTTGGCGGCAGACCGCGCGCATGGCGACCTGCGCGGGGCCGAGAAACTTGCGCGGGTCGATCTCGCCGGGGTTCTCGGTCAGCACCTTGCGGATCGCGCCGACCATGGCCATGCGGTTGTCGGTGTCGACATTGATCTTGCGCACGCCGTGCTTGATGCCGCGTTGAATCTCCGCGACCGGAACGCCCCAGGTTTGCGGCATTTCACCACCATACTGATTGATGATGTCCTGCAGGTCCTGCGGCACCGAGGACGAGCCGTGCATGACCAGATGGGTGTTGGGCAGGCGCCGGTGCACCTCTTCGATGACGGTCATGGCCAGAATGTCGCCGTCCGGCTTGCGGGTGAACTTGAACGCCCCGTGGCTGGTGCCCATGGCGATGGCCAGGGCGTCGACCTCAGTGGCGCGCACGAACTCGACCGCCTCGGCCGGATCGGTGAGGAGTTGGTCATGGCCAAGCTTGCCCTCGAAACCGTGGCCGTCTTCCTTTTCGCCCATGCCGGTTTCAAGGTTGCCAAGCACGCCGATCTCGCCTTCGACCGAGGCGCCGATCCAGTGGGCCATGTCCACCACCGCGCGGGTGACCTTGACGTTGTAGTCGTAAGGCGCGGGGGTCTTGGCGTCGGCCTTCAGCGAGCCGTCCATCATCACGCTGGTGAAGCCGTGATGCAGGGCGGTGGCGCAGGTGGCTTCGTTATTGCCGTGGTCCTGATGCATGCAAACCGGAATGTGCGGATAAAGCTCGACCAGGGCGTCGATCAGGCGGGCCAGGACAATGTCGTTGGCGTAGGCGCGGGCGCCGCGGCTGGCCTGGATGATCACCGGCGCGTTGACGGCGTCGGCGGCCTCCATGATCGCCAGGCCCTGCTCCATATTGTTGATGTTGAACGCGGGGACGCCATAGGCGTGCTCGGCGGCGTGATCCAAAAGTTGTCGTAGCGAAATCCGCGCCATAGGCCCGCCTGTTATGTGGGTGATGCGGCGTTGCAGGCGCGCGCCTCAGGCGACCTGCAAAGCCAAAACTCCGGGTAGTGGTATACCTTCCATCCATTCCAGGAAAGCGCCGCCGGCCGTGGAAACAAAGGTGAAATCGTTTGCAACCCCCGCGTGGTGCAGGGCCGACACAGTATCGCCGCCACCGGCGACGGCGATCAGCCGGCCCGATTTGACCAGGGCGGCGGCGTGGCGGGCCGCCGCCGTGGTCGCCGCATCGAACGGCGGGATTTCGAACACCCCCAGCGGACCGTTCCAGATCAGGGTCCTGGCGCCGTCCATGGCGGCGGCGAGGCGCGCGACGGTCCTTGGGCCGGCGTCGAGAATGCGTTCGTCGGCGTCCACCTCGCCCAGATCGCGGGTGAAGGCCGCCTGACCGGGCGCCGCGCGCTCGGCGACGACGACATCGATCGGCAAAAGAAGCTCGCACTTATGCTTGAGCGCGAAGGCCATCACGCCGCGCGCGGTGTCGGCCAGGTCCGGCTCGCAATAGGACGCCCCGACCGCCCAGCCCTGGGCGAACAGGAAGGTGTTGGCCATGCCTCCGCCGATCGCCAAGACGTCGAGTTTGAGAATCAAATTGTGTAAGAGATCGAGCTTGGTGGAGACCTTGGAGCCACCGACGACACCCAAAACCGGTTTCGAAGGCCGTCCGAGCGCGGCGTCGAGCGCGTCCAATTCCCGGCGCATGGCTTCGCCGGCGTAGGCGGGCAGGATGTGCGCCAGGCCTTCAGTCGATGCGTGGGCGCGGTGGGCTGCGGAGAAGGCGTCATTGACATAGAGATCGCCATTGCGGCCCAGGGCCTCGGCGAAGGCCGGATCATTGGCCTCCTCGCCGGCGTGGAAGCGCAGGTTTTGCAGCAGCAGCACGTCGCCGCCCTTCATCGACGCCACGGCGGCGTCAGCAGTATCCCCGACGCAATCCTCGGCGAAGGCCACCGGCGCGCCGATCAAGGCCGCAAGAGGCGCAACCACGGGCGCCAGACTCATCGACGGCACGCGCTTGCCCTTGGGCCGGTCGAAGTGGGCGAGCAAGATCACCTTGGCCCCGCCCGCGCGCAATTTGGCGATGGTCGGCAAGGCGGCGCGCAGCCGGGTGTCGTCGGTCACCACGCCGTTCGCCATTGGCACGTTGAAATCGACGCGCACGAGGGCGCGCTTGCCGGCGAGCAGGGCGGAATCGAGGGTTTTGAAGGTCATGAACGTCCCTGGAGGGCGGGCGCCTCGCCCGCCTCTAGCAAAGAAGGCGGGC
>JANXUA010000161.1 GCA_025352085.1 Caulobacteraceae bacterium
TAGAGGACGGTGAGAACGACGCCGCTGATCAGTCCGGCCACAGCGCCGGCGAGACGCAGATAGCCCTTCCACAGCCGGCCGAGGCGGGCGCGCCACACGCGCCGACTGCGCCCTTTAGGGTCGATCCTGCCCAATTGCGAGTAGGTATAGTTCATGTGAAAGGCCTCATCGTGCAGGATCTCCGCGAACACTGCCGCCGTGGCCCCGTCGCCGGGCGTCAGATCGCGATAGACGGCGAAGTCCTCGGCGGCGGATTTCTCCGACAAATGCAGAAAAGCCAGCAACGCGGCGTCGCTGACCTCGCCGACCCGCAAATCATCGGCGCCGCGCTCGCCGGGGGTCAACCAGGCTGGGTTCGCGAGGCGCCGCGGCGGCCGCGCCTGCTCTTTCAGGAGGGCGAGGCCGCGTGCCCGGAACATGTCGGCGTGACGGTGTTCATCAAGAGCGTGGAAGATGAACAGGCGCCGCAGCAGCGGATCTTTGGTGGTTTCGGCGGCGCGGGCCAGATCGCGTCCGCCGTCGGCCTCGGTTTCGCTGAAGCGCAGGAGGTTGCGGGCGCGGCGCTCCGGCTCGCGCCAAATCCAGCGTTGCGCCGGGCGCAGGACGGCGCGCAGAATCGTCATGGCGGGCGACCCGTTTTTGATCGGCGTGGTCCCAAGACGTAACACCAGCGCGGCCCCAGCGGCGCGTCGGGTGTAGATGTCCGTCACGGGCGCGAGCGTTCAATCGCAACCCTTCATTATGGCCGTCCACACCATCACCGTAACCACCAGGAACACGCACCACTCTTTGGATTTGCAAGGAGGCTAGGTTCGAAAGTGGTGGGTGTCCCCATTGTTCGAGAATCCTAGAAGCGTTTTGACCTTCGTCAAAGTCAGGGATGGAAAATCGCCGTTAATCTTCAGGCGAAAGGAGACCGCCATGTTCGATCTCGACATGCCGCATGCCGCCTATGAAACCGCGACTTTCGCGCGCGAGCCCGGTCGGATCATCGCCCGGTTTGGCATGACCCTGGACAATCATGTGGAGGAAGTGTGGGAGGCCCTGACCGCGCCGGCGAAGATCATCGACTGGCTGGCGCCCGGCGAGATCGAGCCGAAACCCGGCGGGAGGGTGAAGCTCAACTTCGTCGACAGCGGCATCGTGATCGACAGCACCGTCAACGCCATCGAACCGCTGAAGATCCTGGAATTTTCCTGGAGCGGTCCGGGCGAGCCGGATCGACCGATTCGCTTCGATCTGGAGCCGGTCGGCGCCGCGACGGCCCTACACCTCACGCTGAGCGTCCCCGAAACCGAGGACGCGGGCCGCGCCGCTGCGGGCTGGGCCGCCCACCTCGACATGCTCGCCGCCACCCTCGCCGGCGCGTCGACCAGGTTTCCGTTCGACGTGTTCAAGGCCGCGCGCGAGGTGTTTCGCGAGAGGCTGGTCGGGTAGAAAGTCCGGAACGCGCGTCGCTTTCAGAACAACCCAGCCTCGTCCGCCAGCGCCGCCGCCAGCCGTTGCCGATACTCCGCCTTGGGGATCTCCACGGCGCCGAAGGTCTGCAGATGGTCGGTGATGAACTGGGTGTCCAGCAGGGTGAAACCGCCGGCGATGAGCCGCTCGACCAAGTGCGCCAAGGCGACCTTGCTGGCGTTGGTTTCGATGGAGAACATGCTCTCGCCGAAAAAGGCGCCGCCCAGCGCAATGCCGTAGAGGCCGCCGACCAGTCGACCCTCCCGCCAGCTCTCGACGCTGTGGGCGAGGCCGCGCGCATGCAAATCCAGGCAAAGATCGGCGATGGTGGCGTTGATCCAGGTGTCCGGGCGGTTGGGCCGCGGGGCCGCGCATCCGGCCAGGACCTCGGCGAAGGCGGTGTCGACGCGGATGTCGAAGCCGCCCGAGCGAATGGTCCGCGCCAAACGCCGCGAAACGTGAAATCCGTCCAGCGGGATGACGCCGCGCAGGGGCGGATCGACCAGAAACACCCGCTCGTCTTCGCGCGCGTCGGCCATCGGGAAGAGGCCGGCGCGGTAACAGGCGATCAGATCGTCGGCGTCGAACCCGTCCAAAAAGCCCCTCCCGGCATGCGGGTAGGTTTAGCGCGCCGTCGCCATGGCGATCCAGTGGAACCCGTCGAGGGGGCCGATATGGTCGGAGCCATCACGCAGGTCGCGCAACCAGGCGCGGCCGTGGGTCAAACTGATCACCTGATAGATCGGCATGCCGCCGGCGTCGGCGGACACCAGATCGCCCGGCGCCACGGCTTCGGCGTGGTCGAAATAGACCCAGTCAATTTCACGCGCATCGACGGCCATGGCCGCATCTCCATCCGGCGACCGCCTCCGAAGGGAAGGGGTCAGGACGGGGTTATGACTGACAGCGCCTTACCTTTCCGTGAAGGGGGCGTTTAGTTGCGGTTCATAATGTCGCGCCCCGCACTTCCACCGGGCCGTGACGATAGGGTAGGGGTCCGTTTCCCTTTTGGAGGCTAACGACCGATGACCGTGGATATCCGCGCCGCGCCGCTGGACGTCGCCGGCGTGCGGCTCGAACCTTTGGACGAAGCGCATCGCGAGGGACTGAGGGCGGCCGGAACCGACCCGACGATCTGGGCGCATATGCCGCTGGCGGCGATCGGACCGGCGTTCGACATGTGGTTCGATTGGTCGCTGAGCGTCGCGCGAACCGGGGCCGAAGCGGTCTGGGCGGTGCGGACCCTTGGCGACGGACGTCTGGTCGGTTCGACCCGCTATCTGGCGATCGTTGCCGAGCACCGCCGAGTCGAGATCGGCTATACTTGGTATACGCCCAGTGTCTGGGCAGGCGCCGTCAATCCGGCGTGCAAGTTCGCCCTGTTGCATTACGCGTTCGAGGATCTGGCGCTCAATCGAGTCGAGCTGAAAACCGACATCCGCAACCTGCGCTCACAGGGCGCCATGGCGAAGATGGGTGCGATCCGCGAAGGGGTGTTCCGCGCCCACATGATCCGGCCGGACGGCACTTTGCGGGACTCGGTCTATTTTGCGATCACCCGCGACGACTGGCCGCGCGTGCATGACGGCCTGATGGCGCGGCTGGCGCCCCACCTTTAGGAGACCCTCCAATGCGGCAATGGACCATCGACGCCTTCGCGTCCCAGCCCTTCAAGGGCAATCCGGCCTGCGTGGTCGAGCCGCTTGCCGCCTGGCCGGACGATGCGTTGATGTACGCCCTGGCGGCGGAGAACAACCAGGCCGAGACGGCGTTTTTGCGGCGCACCGATGATCCGGCGCGCTTTGGCCTGCGCTGGCGCACGCCGACGATCGAGGTGCCCCTGTGCGGCCACGCGACGCTGGCCAGCGCGCACATGCTGTTCGCCGAACTGGGTCTGGCGAGTGACGCCATCATCTTCGACACCCGGTCGGGGCCGTTGATCGTGAAGCGGCTGGGGCGCGGTTATGAAATGGACTTCCCGGCCGACACCCCGGTTCGCATCGAACCGCCGGCGGGCCTCGCGCGGGCCCTGGGCGCGACGCCGCTCGAGGTGTGGAGCGGGCGGATGCTGGTGGCGATCCTGAAAGACGAGATGACGGTGCGCGCCCTCATGCCCGATCTGGGCGCTATCGTCGGCATGCCGTCGGGGGCGAACGGGGTGAAGGGCGAGGTCGCGGTCAGCGCGCGCGCCGATGCGGGCGGGGCCTTCGACGTCGTCAGCCGGTTTTTCGCGCCGGGCGCGGGCATACCCGAAGACCCGACGACCGGCGGTCTGCACACCCTGCTATCGCCATTGTGGTCGGCCAAGCTTGGGCGGTCCACGCTGCAATTTCATCAGGCCTATCCCGGCCGGGGCGGCGACATGGATTGCGAGGACAAGGGCGAGCGCGTGCTGCTGCGCGGCGAGGCGGTGACGGTGATCGAGAGCCGACTGCGGGGAGCGCTGGTCTGACGTCGTCGTCCAAGGACCGTTTCTCGCGCCGAGCATGGCTGCTCGGACGCGTGGAACGATTATTTGTTCTTGTATGCGGCGGTGACATTTGATTTGGTCGCGCCATGGCCTGTCTTGAACTTTCGGACGTCAGCAAGACATTTGGCGAAGTTACGATCCTCAATCATATCGATCTGATGATCGAGGACGGCGAATTCGTCGTCTTTGTCGGACCATCGGGCTGCGGAAAATCCACCCTGCTACGCATCATCGCCGGGCTGGAGGACGCCTCGGCCGGTGACATCCGCCTCGGCGGAGACTTGGTCAACAACGCCTCTCCGGCCGAACGCGGCATTGCAATGGTGTTCCAGTCCTATGCGCTCTATCCGCATATGACGGTGTACGAGAACATGGCCTTCGCGCTGAAGCTGGCCAAGGCGCCGCGCGCGCAGATCGACGAATCCGTGCGCGCGGCGGCCAAGATCCTCAACATCGAGGCTCTGCTTGAGCGGCGGCCGAAGACCCTGTCCGGCGGCCAGAGGCAGAGGGTCGCCATTGGTCGGGCGATCGTCCGCAAGCCGCGGGTGTTTTTGTTCGACGAGCCGCTATCCAACCTCGACGCCGCTTTGCGCGTTCGCATGCGCTACGAATTCGCCAAGCTGCACGATACCCTCGCCACAACCATGATCTATGTCACCCATGACCAGGTGGAGGCGATGACGCTGGCCGATCGGATCGTCGTGCTCTCGGAAGGGCGAATCGAGCAGGTGGGCGCGCCGCTGGACCTCTATCAGAGTCCCGATAACCTGTTTGTCGCCGGCTTCATTGGCTCGCCGAAGATCAATCTCTTGAGCGGCGAACTGGTCGAGACTGGTTCGGCCCAGGCGTCCGTGCGCCTGGCGTCCGGCGACGTCGTACGGGTGGCGGTCGATTCCTCGCGCGGCAGGATCGGCGACACGGTCACGCTGGGCGTGCGGCCGGAACACTTTAATCCCAAGGCGACGGCCGATACCCTGACCGCGAACGTACGCTTCGTGGAATCCCTCGGCGCCCTATCCTACGCCTACGGATCGCTGACGGGGTCCGATGAGGAACTGACGGCGCAACTTGCGGCCGGCGCCCCAAGCGTGGCTGGTGAAATATTGCGTCTGGGCGTGCAAGCGGACACGGCGCATCTGTTCGACGGCGCTGGGAAGGCGTTCCCGCGGCCCTCGCCGAGTGTCGTCATGGAAGCCGCCTGAAGCTAGATCCCTACCGGTCGATAACGACCTCGCCGGGACCCCGCAGGTGCAGGACGCCCGCGTTCCAGGCCAGGGGTCGGCCGTTCATGCGCGCGAGGCCCGGCGCGCCGGCGAAAGGCCAGGGGAAGTCGTAGCCGCCCGGCGGTCGGGCGCGGCCAGCAACCGTCAAGATCAACTTATGGGCACGAACCCGCGCCGACCAGGTGAGCGGACCAAAGGCGGTTCCAAGGTTCGAAATACCCACGCCGCCCGCCAGGAACCAGGTTGCGGGCAGGCCGCCGCCGAGCACCAGGGCGTGGTCGCGCTCGCGCTCGTAAGCGAACATGTCGAGGACCGACCGGACAAAGTCCGAGGCGATCCAGGCGTGCGGCATGTCGCCGATGTAGCGGGGCTTGCGCGCATCACGTCCCACCACTTCGGCCCAGCCGTTCCAGGCCAGCGGCCGGCGGTCTTTCATGTAGAAATCGATCAGGGCGGCGACGCGCTCCCTTTGGCCGAGGCGAACGAAGGTTCCGACGGCGCGCCATTCGTACGGCGTATAGTCCTCCCAGGTTCTGTCGGTGTCGCGGCGTGTCAGAAAGTTGCGCCAGAAGCGTTCGAAGGTGTTGATCAGAAGGGTCTTGGGCAGGGCGTCCTCCAGCCCGGCGGGACTAAGGGCGATGGTGGTGGAGGTGGCGTCGAAATCGCCCAGATCGGCGGCGCCGGGAATGAAATCGAGGCCGTCCGCCGCCACCGCGGCCTGCACCGACGCCAGGAGGTCATAGCGAAATTCATCGCGCGACCGGCCAAGGCGCGCACCAGCTGCATCCTCGCCCAGGGCGCCGGCGATAAACACCGCGTCGTTATAGCCGCGCAGAGCCCAAAAATCGTCCCAGTAGGAATAGGCCGGCTTGGCCGAGTAGCCCTCGTGGCTGATGGACGGCGGCAGGAGGCCGTATTGCCTGCGCCGCCCGGGCGTGCGGTTGGCGTCGGTGCGCTCGGAGGCGCGTAGCGTGTCCATATAGTCGGCCGCCGCCAACACATGGGGCCAGACACGGCGCAAGGCCGCCTTGTCGCCGGTGTAGCGATAGACTTCCGCCGCCAGATAGATCAGCTCGCCCTCGCTGTCGTTCTCGGCGGTGGGATCGGCCCCGCGATCATCGACGCAACACGGGACCTTGCCGTCGGCGAATTGACGTGGGGCGTACCAGGCGAGGAAGTCGGCGGCGACGCCGGTATCGCCCATGCGCAGCATGGCCTCGGAGATCATCGCGCCGTCGCGAATCCAGGCCCGGTCGTAGGACCGCGTGCCCGGGCGAAGCATGGCTCCGTCACGCGACATGCGCATCTGCGCCACGGCGGTCTTCAGGGTCGCAACCAGATCGCGGCCCTCGAGGGGGACAGTGAAAGCGACCCGATCGAGCCGCGCGCGCCATTGCGCGGCGACCCACGCCTCTTGGTCCGCGAGCCACGCCGGAGGTGACGGCGGTGGCGGCGGCGCGGTCGCCGCGTCGGACAACGGCGCGGTCCAGCCAACCGTCGCGGTCGCGCCGGCGGGGAGGGTGAATCGATAGATCAGGGCGCCGGACGCCAGACCATCGGCATCATGGACGGCGCCCGCAGACGCGCGGCCGGATGCCATGGCGCCGGGGATTTCGCCGCCGACAAAGGGTGACGCCTCAAAGCGGTCCGGCGCGTTCAAGGGGGAGATGGCTGGCTTGCCGTTGATCTTTATCCGCGCGCCATCCCAGCTCAGGTCATGGATTGCGCTCACACCGCCGGTCAGATTCAGCGTCTGGTAGGGGCCGTTGACCTGAAACGGGCGAACCGCGAGGGCCAGGGTCAGGGTGCGGGTCCGGTCGGTGGCGTTGTGCAGATCGTAGCGACCCACCAGACGCGGCGCCGTGACATCGCCGCCGACGAAGGTGGTGATCTTCAAGTCCCAGCCTGGACGGCGCCAGGTGACGCTCGGAATCGGCAGATCGCCGTCTTTCAAGGACTGCCCGATGGCGACGTCCGCCCAGGTCTGCAGGCCTTGATCGTCGATCACGAACGGCTCGACCGAGGCCCCGCCCTTGGAAAGTTCAATCGCCCCATCCTCCGATATCAAACCGGTTCGCGGACCGCCGTCGGCGCCGACCAAGGTCCAGTAGGTCTGCTGACCGGCAAACCCGCGCGGATACGCGCCGGGGCGGGCGGCCTTGGCGACGGTCTCGACAAACCCATTGGGCGTTTCGCCATAGCTCGGCGGTTGAATGACGACGTCGGCCAGCGCGTAGCCGGCGCCCGGTCCGCGATGCAGATCCAGGCGGACATAGCGCGCCTCGGCCCCCGGCAGGCCGAGGTCCTGACGTCCGCCATGAGCGTCGTCGACACGGCGCGCGGATCGCCACGTTTGGCCGTCGTCGGACAGGCTGACGTCATAGCCGGCGGCGTGACGCTCCGGCACCCAAAAGAGCGTCAATCCGCCAAATTCACGCACCAGGCCAAGATCGAAGGTGATGGATTGCTCGCCTTGCGGCGCCCGCCAGGCCGTGGCCGGGTCGCCGTCGACGGCCAGGGCGGGCGAAGAGCCGGACGCCGGGCTGGCGGCGGTGACGGGCGGCGGTGTCGCCGGCTCGGGCGGGAGCGCGCGAAAGGTCAGGTGGTCGATCCAGATCGATCCGTGACCGCCGCCCTTGCCCCGGCTGACCACGAATTCGAGCAATCCGGCATGTCTCAGCACGTGGTCCGCGGCCGGCCCCCAGGCGAATTCAATCTGGCGCTTTTTGAGGGTGATTTTTTGCCGCTCGGCGGGAAAGTCGAGATCGCGGAAGCGTCGCCACCAGACGTTGTCGCCGCCGGCGTCGGCGAGCTTGACCTCCAGGGTGTTGGCGGGTCCCACGCCATGCAGCCAGAACGAGAGTTCATAGTTGTCCGGCAGATCGAGCGGCAGAGCCCGGCGGACGGACGCCCACCCGGATACGGTCGCGAAGTCGTAGTCCAAGCGCAAGGCTGGACCAGGCGACGACAGCGCCTGGGCCCTCACGCCCTCGGTGGCGGCCACCTTCCAGGCGGCGATATCGGAGAAGTCGTCCAGGCGCCGCTCGCTCTGTGCGTGGGCCCCGGCCGCGGCCAAAACCAGTGCGGCCCAAGCGGCGATGAAGATACGAACCACGTCGCCCATCCTTTCATGGCCTCGTCGAGCCCCGGGCTCGCCTAAACGGGGGCCGCCGTGTCCGCCAGCGCCCCGCCGTTGCTCGCCGCCACGCGCGCATAAAAACGTGCGCTGTCCTTGGGCGTGCGCTCTTGGGTTTGATAGTTCACGTGCACCACGCCGAAGCGTTTGGAGAAGCCGTTCGACCACTCGAGATTGTCGAGGAAGGACCAGACCATATAGCCCTCGATGTTGACGCCCAGCCGAATGGCGTCGTGCACCGCGCGGATGTGCTTGCGCAGATAGCCGACGCGAAGCGGATCCTGGATGCGACCGTCTTCGGCGACCGGCGGATCAAAGAACGCGGCGCCATTTTCGGTGATGGTAAGGGGAATGTCGCCATAGCGATCCTTCAGCCACGTCAGGGTGTCGGTAAGACCTTGCGGAAAGACTTCCCACTCGGTTTCCGTGTAGGTCGCGCCGATCTGACGCACCGGCGCGGCCTTTACCGGCCAAGCCGTCTCGTCGTGGCGCGCGACACTGCGGGTGTAATAGTTGACGCCGATCCAGTCGATCGGCTGGGCGATGAGCGCGAAGTCCTCGTCCGGCCACGTTGGCCAAGCCTCGCCGAAGATATCCTTCATCTCGTCCGGATAGCGGCCGAAAAACACCGGATCGAGATACTGCCGATTCATATAGGCGTCAGCACAGGCCGTGGCGGCCAGGTCCTGCGGGCTCTGCGAGGCCGGGTATTTCGGCTCGATATTCACCACCAGGCCGATCCGGTGCCGGCCCTCGGCGCGATAGGCCTTCACCGCCGCTCCGTGCGACCGCAATAGATGATGCGAGGCGATCGGTGCCTCGTACGGGCTGCGATGCCCCGGCGCCAGGACCCCGTGCAGATAGCCGCCGTCGGTGATCACCCACGGCTCGTTGAGAGTCGCCCAGGTCTTCACGCGACCGTCGAGTTTGCGATACATCAGGTTGGCGTAGTCGGCGAACCAGTCGCTGACATCCGGGTTGAGCCACCCGCCGCGATCCTCCAGGGCGGCCGGCATGTCCCAGTGATAAAGGGTCAGCAAGGGTTCGACGCCGTTTTCCAACAGGCAGTCGACCAGGCGGTCATAATAGTCGAGGCCGGCGGGGTTCACCGCGCCGCGTCCCTGCGGCAAAACCCGGCTCCAGGAGGCGCTGAATCGATAGGCCTTGAGGCCCAGATCGACCATCAGCTTCACATCGTCCCGGTAGCGACGATACTGATCGCAGGCCACGTCGCCGGTGTCGCCGTCGCGCATCATGCCGGGCGTGTGCGAAAACCGATCCCAAATGCTCATGCCGGCCCCGTCGGCCATGGACGAGCCCTCGACCTGATAGGCCGCCGTGGCCGAGCCCCACAGGAAGTCCTTTGGGAAGATGTAAGTGGCGGACATGAGCGATGACTCTCCCTGGGCGGCGTCGCTTCGTTGCGGCGGCGAGCGACTGCGTAATCCTTGGCACGAATTTCATGAAACCGGTTACATTTTTTCTTTACATTGTCTGAAACCGGTTTCATGAATTGAATCATACGAAAATCGGGCCCGGCGGCAAATCGTCGGGGAATCGGTTTCACGGAAAGGGTGAGGAACGAAGGTGTCGACGCCATCGGTACAGACCGTCAGCGCGCGCATGCCTTCCGCCACGATCCGCGACGTCGCCCGCACCGCCGGCGTTTCGGTGGCCTCCGCCTCGCGCGCTTTGAACGGCATGACCACAGTCGCCCCGGCGATGCGGGAACGAGTGCTGACAGCGGCCAGTCAGCTGCGATATGTTCCCCATACCGCGGCGCGAGCGTTGAGCCGGCGGCGTACCGACACCATCGGCGTGGTGCTGCCGGATCTCCATGGCGAGTTTTTTTCAGAAGTGATCCGCGGCGTGGATATGGCCGCACGCCGACGGGGCCTGCACCTTTTGATCTCCACCTCCCACGGCGACGCGGCCGAGGCGGCGGCGGCCATCCGCGCCATGCGCGGACGTGTTGACGGCCTGTTGCTGATGTCGCCGCACGTGGACGGGCATTTGCTGGCCGACAATCTGGCCGCGGACGTTCCGATGGTTCTGGTCAACACGCAGGTTGAAGGCCACCCGCACACCGCTTTTTGCGTCGACAACTATGCCGGCGCCGTCGCGGTGGTCGAGCACCTTGCGAGCGGCGCCAAGATCAGCGGTCGGCTCGTCGCCCACATTTCCGGCCCGGCCGACAACCTCGAATCGCAAGACCGCCGCCGCGGCTTTCTCGACGCTCTCAACGGTGCGGAGGGGCTGGTGCTTGAGGGTGATTTCTCCGAGGAATCCGGATACGCCGCCGGGCTCGCGTTGGCCGAAATGAACCCACGCCCGGCCGCCGTGTTCGCCGCCAACGACATGATGGCCATCGGCTGTATGCTGGCCCTGGCCGAAAAGGGGCTTGTGGTTCCGCGCGACATCGCCGTGGCCGGGTTTGACGATATTCCCGTCGCCCGCCTGATGCGACCGAGCCTGACGACCGTCCGGGCCAATATCGCCGACCTGTCGCGCCGGGCGCTCGAATGCCTGGCCCAGATTATCAACGGCGAGGCGCCCTGGCGAAACGCCGCCCAGACCGTCGGGTCGCACCTGATCGTGCGCGAATCCTCCACCGTTCAAACCGCCGCGGCCAAAACCGCTATCTGAGACTCTATGGAGACTGCAATGACGAACACGATACTCCGGCCGATGACCCGCAACTGGCTTACGGCCTCCTGCAGCGCCGTCGCGCTGGTCCTGGCGATGGCGGGCGCGGCTCACGCGCAAAGCACCACCGCGAGCATCAGCGGCACGGTCACCAACGGCGCCAACGCCGATATCGTGGCGACCAATGTACAAAACGGCTCGGTGCGGCGAGCGCACGCGGGCGCCGACGGCAGTTATATTCTCGTGGGCGTCGAACCGGGCACCTACAAGATCGTGGCGACGGGAGGCGGCAAGATCAGCACGCAGACGGCGACGGTGCAGATCGGTCAGGCGGCTAACCTGGATATCACCCTCGGCGGTGAAGTGGCCGACTCGACCGCAGGCAGATCCACCGACGAACTGGTGGTCGTCGCCAAGCGCCTGCATGAGAAGCACAACTCCGAAGTCGCCACCAACATCACCACCCGCCAGATCGAGAACCTGCCGCAGGACAGCCGCAACTTCCTCAATTTCGCCGGCCTGGTCGCCGGCGTCACCGTGCCGACGGATCCGACCCAGAAATCGTTCTCGTCAGGCGGTCAGCCGCCGAACCAGACCAATGTGTTCATAGACGGCGCCAACCTGAAGAACAACATCCTGCAGGGCGGCCTGGTGGGACAGGACAGCAGTCGCGGCAATCCGTTTTCCCAGGAAGCCATTCAGGAATTCCGGGTCCTGGTGCAGAATTTCAAGGCTGAATATGAGCAAGGCGGCACCAGTATCATCACCGCGGTGACCAAATCAGGCACCAACGAATTCCACGGCACGGCTTATGGAGAATACCAGAACAACGCCCTGCGGGCGGAAAATTACTTCGATAAGCTCAACCACAACGTCATTCCGCCCTATACCCGTTGGCAATACGGCGCCAATTTCGGCGGCCCGATTATCAAGGACAAATTGTTCTTCTTTTTGAACTATGAAGGCAATCATGAGACCGGCCAGCAAGCCGTGGCCTTCAGTCCGACGTTTGCATCCCCGACGGCTACGCATCCGGGATTTTCTCAATTCAACGGCACGTTTCCAAAACCATTCGATGAAAAGGTCTTCTTCGCAAAACTCACCTTGTTCGCGACCGAGAACGACCAATTCAACTTGAGCGGAAGCTACCGTCGCGACAACGAAACGATCGGTTTTGGCGGCCAAACCTCGTATCAGACGCGGCAACAGCGGCTGAATATCGTTGAAGGGACGACCCTAAATTGGAAGCACACCGGCGCCGGTTGGTTCAACGAACTCTTGCTCGACTATGGAAAATATACGTTCAATCCAAAACCCGTAAATGTCGGTCTGATCAATCAAAATTATTTCGGGATCGGCGACATCGGCGGCGCCACACAAGCGCAACGGAAATCGCAGAGATCATTTACGGTAAAAGACGACGTTACTTTTAGTAATATTGAATGGAACGGTCACCATACGGTGAAATTCGGTCTGAAATTTGCCAACTATAATGACTATACATCCGAAGATAGTTCAGCGAATGCAGAATACGACTACGACCCAGGACAACCGGGGGGGTGGATCACCCCATCGACGGTGCATTATTCCCCTGCGGGCAAGATCGCCAGTCTAAGCGATAACCAGATCGGAATTTACGTGCAGGACGACTGGAATATCAGTCAGCGCCTGCAAGTCAATCTCGGCATCCGTTGGGATTATGAGACCAACGCCAACAACAACAACTATGTGACCCCCGCCGACCAGGCGGCCTACCTCAGGGCGATCAGCGGCCAGCCTTACGCCAACGGTCAGGGCAATGTCGCCAACATGACCAACTACATCGCCGACGGCAAAAGCCGTCATGGCGAGACGGACGAGTTTCAACCGCGCTTCGGCTTTTCATATGATTTCAGCCGCGACGGCAACAAGGCATGGGTGCTGTCGGGCGGCGCGGGACGCTATTATGATCGCACGCCGCTGGATAATCCCATCCAGGAGGCGTTCCACTCCCAGTACCCCTATTACACCTTTCAGTTCGCGCCGACCCTGACCCCCGGCAAGATCACCTGGGATCCGAAATACCTGACAATCGCCGGCCTGCAGACTCTGGCCACCGCGGGCATCCCCGGCAGCGGCGAACTCGATGTTCTCAATAATAATACCCGCGCGCCCTACACCGACCAATTCAGCCTCGGTGTTCGGCACACTATGGGCGACTGGGCGGCGTCGGTGACCGTCAGCCGTGAGTTGGGCCATCGTCAATTCACCTGGTTGTGGGGCAATCGCGAACCCAACGACGGCGGATTCACCATCGTTACGGCGCCCCCGTCGAACTACGGCGTGGTCCTTATCAATGGAGAAAAGAATTACTATTCGACGGGGATCTACGTCCAGATTGACAAACAATATACCGAAGCCTCGGGTTGGGATTTCCACATAGCCTATACCTATCTCAACGCCCACAAGCAGGGTGGGGACGCCTATTCGCTGGATTACACCAGTCCAGCCATCTATCCGGACGACAACACCAGCGAACGGCACCATTTGGTTATCAGTGGATCGACGCGGCTGCCGTGGCAGTTCCACCTCAGCGGCGTGGTCACCCTCGGCACGGGCCAACCCTATAACGCCAACCAGACCTTCGACTATTTGAACAAGTCCAGTCCGACGACCGGGATTCATCTGGGCGCCGCCTACCCCGGTGGGATAGCGTATAAGGATGTCGATCTCTCCCTGAGCAAGGACTTCAGGGTCTATTCTCGTTACGTCGTCCAGCTGCGCTTCGACGTGAGCAATGTGTTCAACACGGCCAACTACAGCTGCTATTCGGATTACGCCCGCGATCCGAATTTCGGCAAGCCGAACTGCACCACCGGCCTGCCGCGCAGCGCGCAACTGGGCGCCCGCGTCAAGTTCTAGCCGCGCTTCGCCCGCTTGATCCCTCGGCCTCGCGCGCTTTGCGCGGGGCCGGTGTGGGCGCTTGCATACGTCCACGTCAATGTTTTGGGACCGCCCATGGATAGACGTTCCTTCATTCGCTCGTCGCTCGCCGTCGGCGCCCTCGCGCCCTTCGTGGGGCGGGCCGAGTCGATTGCCCCTACAAGTCTCGGGGCGTTTTTTGACGACCTGCAGGCGCGAACCTTCCGCTATTTTTGGGACACCACCAATCCGGCCAACGGCCTGACGGCCGACCGCTATCCGCATCCGCCGTTCGCCAGTATCGCCGCGGTGGGCTTTGCCCTCACCGCGTATCCGATCGGGGTCGAACGCGGCTGGGTCTCGCGCGCAGAGGCGCGGGACCGAACCCTGGCCACACTGCGCTTTTTTGACCGCGCGCCGCAGGGCCCGGCGGCGAGCGGCGTCACCGGCTTCAAAGGGTTTTTCTACCATTTTCTCGATATGCAGTCGGGCGCACGGTTCGAGACCATCGAGCTGTCGACCATCGATACGGCCCTGCTGATCGCCGGCATATTGTTTTGCGGCTCCTATTTCGCCGCCGAAGACCCTGGGGAGGCGGAAATCCGCCGGCTGGCCGACCGCATTTACGGGCGGGTGGATTGGCGCTGGACGCAGCAGCCGGCGGCGGTGAGTCCCGCCGTCAGCATGGGCTGGGACCCGAAGGCCGGCTTCGACGGGATGGGCTGGCGAAGCTACAACGAGGGCATGATTGTCTATCTGCTGGCGCTGGGATCGCCGACCTTTCCGATTGAGCCAGACGCCTGGAAGGTTTGGACGGCCAATTATGACCAGAATTTCAGCCGGCACTTCGGCCCCCTGCCGCATATCGGCTATCCGTCCATGTTCGTTCATCAATACCCACATGTCTGGGTCGATTTTCGCGGCATTCGCGACGCCTATATGCGCCACAAGGGCTTCGACTATTTCGAAAACAGCCGCCGGGCCACGCTGGCGCAACAGGCCTACGCCATCGCCAACCCGCTGGGCTGGCAGGCCTATGGCAAGGATATCTGGGGCTTGACGGCCTGTGACGGCCCCGGAGTCGTCACCCACGCCTATCGAGGTCACAAGAGGACGTTTCACGACTACACCGCGCGGGGCCCTGGCCAGAATGACGACGGGGTTATCGCCCCGACCGCCGCGCTCGGTTCGATCGCCTTCGCGCCGGACATCTGCGTCCCGACCGCCGTGGCGTTGAAGCGCGAGTTTGGCGGACAAATCTACGGCCGTTACGGCTTCACCGACGCCTTCAACCCCAGCTTTGATTTCACCGACATTCGACCGGGCGCCGGGCAGGTGGTTCCGGGCGCCGGATGGGTCGACACGCAATATGTCGGCATCGACCAGGGCCCCATCCTCGCCATGGTCGAAAACTGGCGCAGCGGCCTGATCTGGAACGTCATGCGCCGCAATCCGCATATTCAACGGGGATTGAAGCGCGCCGGCTTCACCGGAGGCTGGCTGGATGGCGTATGAGCGCGGCGGTCATCCGCACCGCGCGCGCGCCGGCCGCGCGATGATGTCGAAGCCGTCACGTCGCGCGGCGATCGGCCAGATGGCGGCCGGGTCCCTGGCCGCGTGCGCCAGGCCGCGCGGCGCCGGCGTTCTGACGTTCTGGGCCATGGGCCGCGAAGGCGAGGTGGCGCAGAGCTTGATGCCGGCGTTCGAGCACGCTACCGGCATCAAGGTCGAGGTGCAGCAACTGCCGTGGAGCGCGGCTCACGCCAAGCTGCTGACCACCTACGCCGGCGGTGGCCTGCCGGATCTGTGCCAGATCGGCAATACCTGGCTGCCCGAGTTCGTGGCCCTGGGCGCCGTGGAGCGCCTGGACGCGCGGGTCGCGGTTTCCCGCACCGTGCGCGCGGTCGATAATTTCCCCGGCATCTGGCGGACCAATATTCTTGAGGGGGGGCTGTATGGCGTGCCCTGGTATATCGATACGCGGCTGATGTTCTACCGCCCCGACCTGTTGGCCCGGGCCGGCTACGCCGAACTGCCGATGACGTGGGCCGGTTGGCTGGCCGCCATGCAGGCGGTCAAGCGGATGCAGGGGCCTTCGCGCTACGCCGCGCTTTTGCCGCTGGACGAATACGAGCCTCTGCTCACCCTGGCCCTGCAGCACGACGAGCCGCTGTTGCGGGACGGCGGCGGGCGAGGGAATTTTCAAAGCCCGGGCTTCAAGGCGGCCCTGAATTTCTATGACCAGATATTCGCGCTTGGCCTGGCGCCCGTGGCGGCGGCAAGCGAAATCGGCAATCTCTATGACGAGTTCGCCCGGGGCTTTTTCTCTTTCTACATTACCGGCCCGTGGAATCTGGGCGAGTTTCGCCGTCGTTTGCCGCGCGCGGCGCAGGATCTGTGGATGACGTCGCCGATGCCGGGACCGGCCGGCCCGGGAGCCAGCATGGCCGGCGGCTCAAGCCTGGTGGTGTTCAAGGATTCGCCGCGCAAGGCGGCCGCCTGGCGCCTGATCGAATATCTGTGCGCGCCGGACGTCCAGCGTCGGTTTGGCGACCTGACCGGCGATCTGCCGGCGCGGCGGGACGCCTGGACCGCCCCGCCCCTGGCCGACGACCGCAAAGCCGCCGCCTTTCACCATCAACTGGATCGGGTCAGGTCCCCGCCGCAGGTCCCGGAGTGGGAGCGCATCGCCGCCGAAACCCAGATCGTGGCCGAGCAGATGGTGCGCGGCCGCCTGACTGTCGATCAGGCGGCGCAGGAGATCGACCGTCGCGCCGATCGCCTGCTTGAGAAGCACCGCTGGATGCGGGCGCGCGCGACAGGCGCCGCGCGATGAGACGCCTGGGAGCCGGTTGGTGGTTCGTCGCGCCGGCCGTGACCATTATCGGTCTGTTTTTCTTCGTTCCGGTGGTCGCCGCCCTGGCGCTCAGCCTGACCGACTTCGACATCTACGCCTTGGCGGATCTCGGAAATCTGCGCTTCGTCGGCCTGAGCAACTACCGCGAACTGCTGGCCAATCCGCTCTTTTGGCATGCGCTCGGCAATACCGTGTATTTCGTGGTCCTGGGCGTGCCGCTCTCGATCGCCGCGTCCCTTGGCGCCGCGCTGTTGCTGGACTCCAGGCTGGCGCGGTTCAAGGCCTTTTTCCGCACCGCCCTGTTCGCGCCCGTGGTGACGACTCTGGTAGCGATGGCGGTGATCTGGCGTTATCTGCTGCACGCGCGCTATGGCCTGATCAACTACGCTCTCAGTGGGATCGGCGTCTCGCCGATCGATTGGCTGGGCGATCCGCGCTGGGCCATGCCGGCGATCATCCTATTCGCGGTATGGAAAAATTTCGGCTATAACATGATCATCTTCATGGCCGGATTGCAGACTATCCCCGAGGATCTGTATGAGGCGGCCCGGATTGACGGCGCCTCGGCGCTCCGCCGCTTCTGGCATGTCACCTTGCCGGGGTTGGCGCCGACGATCGTCGTCGTCAGTCTGCTGACCATCACCGGCTATCTGCAACTGTTCGCCGAGCCCTATGTGATGACTCAGGGCGGTCCGGCGCAATCGACCGTTAGCGTGCTGTATTTCATGTATGAACAGGGCTTCAAGTGGTGGAGCCTGGGCACGGCCTCGGCGGTCGCTTTCCTGCTGTTTGGACTGATGCTGGCGGTGACCGTGGTTCAGATGGTGATCGCCCGCCGGAGCCAGGTCCTGTGAAGCGCGACCGCAAGCCGTGGTGGCCGGCTCTGGCGGTTAACGGCTTGCTCGCCGTGATCGCCATCCTCGCCCTGTTTCCGCTGTTCTGGATGGTCTCCGTCTCGTTCATGCGTCCAGGCGAGGCCGACAGTTTTCCTCCGCCGCTTCTGCCCAGCGCCCCGAGCCTGACCGCCTATAAGGACCTGTTCGCCCATCAAGGCATGGGACGAGACTTCGCCAACAGTCTCGTGCTGGCGACGGCGGCGACCTTGTTGTCCCTGACGTTCAACGTCGCCGCCGGCTACGCCTTCGCCAAATTGCGGTTCGCCGGGCGTGAGCGGATGTTCCAGCTGCTTTTGGGCGCGCTGGTAATCCCAGGCCAGGTGGCGATGATCCCGCTCTTTTTGATGCTCAAGCCGCTCGGTCTGGTGAATAATTTCGGCGGCGTCCTCATACCAGCGGCGGCCGGGGTGTTCGGCATCTTCCTGGTTCGCCAATACGCCCTCTCGATCCCCGACGAGCTATTGGAGGCCGCGCGCGTGGACGGCGCCGGCGAGTTTCGCATCTTCCGCTCCATCGTCCTGCCGGTCCTGTCGCCGATCATGGTCACTCTGGCCACCTTCACCTTTCTGGCGTCCTGGAACGATTTCATGTGGCCCCTGATCGTTCTCAGCAACGATCATCTTTACACCCTGCCGGTCGCCCTCGCCTCCCTGTCGCGCGAACATGCCCAGGACAGCGAGCTGATGATGGCCGGCGCGGTTGTGACGGTGGCGCCCGTGCTCTTGCTGTTCGTCGTCCTGCAACGCTACTACATCCGCGGTCTGCTCGCCGGCAGTGTGAAGGGTTAGCGTTGACGATGCCGTCGCTTCGCGTGCAGGCGATAGCGAGCCGGCCCCTAAGCAAGGAGGCATCACGAGTGTCCAAAGACGAGTCCGAAAAATCCGCCACGCGTCGGCCGCCGACCAACTGGGGGCTGACCATCCGGCGGCTGCACACCTATCTGGGCGCATTGATCGCGCCGAGCGTGCTGTTCTTGGCCACCACCGGCGCGATGCAGCTCTATCATTTGCACGAGTCGCACGGCGGATATCACGCGCCGGTCATGATCCGCAGCCTGTCGGCCATCCACAAGGACCAGACGTATGTTCCGCCGCCAGAAAAGCCGGACGCCGCCGCGGCGCCGGATGAGGCGACGCCGATGTCGACGACCTTGCTCAAGGCGTTCTGTCTTTTGGTCGCCGCTGGTCTGATCGTTTCGACCCTGATGGGCGTGTGGATGGCGGTGACCTTCGGTCGACGCAAGCGCCTGATCTGGGCTCTATTGGTGCTGGGCGCGGTTCTGCCGATCGCCATCCTGACGATCTGATCCCAAAGCCGGCGATGTTGGAAAGCCATGCTGGTTCTCGTCATCCTTCGACCCGTCCCGGATAAGCTAGCGTCGTTCAGGGCTTATGAAGACGGCGTTCTGCCACTGTTGCGCGATCACGGGGCGGGGTTGGTCCGCCGCGTGCGCGGCCTGGCCGACGAGGTGGAGGCGCATCTGATCGAATTTCCCAACGCCGAGCGCT
>JANXUA010000167.1 GCA_025352085.1 Caulobacteraceae bacterium
CGACCAGGACGAACAGGCCGGCGGCGGCGACCTGTTCATAGGGGTCCGACAGCTTCATCGCCCGGTAGAGGCCGCGCAGAACCAGCAGGGCGAACAGGGCGATCAGGCCGAGCGACAGCCACAGGCCATATTCCTCGGCGGCGGCGGAATAGGCGAAATCGGTGTGCATATCGGGGATCTGCAGCTTCATCACCCCTTCGCCGGGGCCGCGCCCCCACATGCGCCCGGCGGCGATGGCTTCGGCGGCGCGGTGGACTTGTTGGGTATCGGTCTTTTCGTGACTGAGGAAGCCGTGCACCCGCGTCGCCACGTGCTCGAACAGGAAATAGGTGCTGCCAAGGCCCGCGATGGCTACCCCGCCCATGGCCAGGATCCAGGCGATCGGCACGCCGGCGACCCAGAAGGCGGCGCCGAACACGGTGGTGATCAGCACGGTCTGGCCGATATCCGGCTCCACCAAGAGCAGGACGACCGCCACGCCGTAGAGGATAAACGCGATGGTCACGCCGGGCACGCCTTCGCCCTTCTGACCTTCGGCGAACATCCAGGCGATCAGGACGATCAGAGCCGGCTTCATGAATTCGGACGGCTGCAGGGTGAAACCGGCGACCTCGACCCAACGCGTCGCGCCCTTGGCGGCGTGGCCCATAAAGGGCAGCGCGACCATGGCGGCGATGGCGACCAGATAGACGAAAAAGGCCACGCGCCGCACGCCGCGCGTCGACAGCATCGAGGTCGACAGGACAACGGTCGCGCCGCCGGCGGCGAAGACGCATTGGCGGATGGCGAAATGGAACGGCCAGGGAAGTCCGAGCCTGGCCGCCGCCGCCGGGCTGGTTCCAAATTGCAGAAGGACGCCCAGCGCAATCAGGATCGCGGTCGCGCCCAGGAGAATATGATCTGTCGTCCACCACCATACGCCCAGGCGCGTACGGTCGGTGCGGGGGAAGGCGTGATTTTGGGCGATCATGCGCGCGCTTCCTGGGGGGTGGCGGAGGACGGGGCCGCGCGGGCCTGGCACAGGCCGTGCACCGCCGCGCGAAAGGCTTCGCCGCGCGCCTCGAAGTCGCTGTATTGATCGAACGAGGCGCAGGCCGGGCTGAACAGGACGATAGGCGCGCCGCCTGACGCCTTGGCGTCGGCGAAGGCGGCGCGCACGGCGGCGTCAAGGGTTCCGACCTCCACGCAGGGCGTTTTGCCGGCTAGAGTCCCGGCGAAGGCGGGCGCGGCCTCGCCGATCAGATAGGCCTTGGCGACACGCGGGAAGAGGTCGGCCAGGTCGTCGATGCCGCCTGCCTTGGGCCGCCCGCCGGCGATCCAGAAGACTTTGGGAAAACTCGACAGGGCCTGGCGCGCGGCGTCGGTGTTGGTGGCCTTGGAGTCGTTGATAAAGCGCACGCCGCCGAGGGTTCCGATCGTTTCCATGCGGTGGGCGAGACCGGGAAAGCTCATCAATCCGGCGACGGCATCGGGCGCGGAAACGCCCAGGGCGCGAGCGGCGGCGTAGGCGGCGGCGGCGTTCTGCCAATTGTGCCGGCCTGGCAGGGACCTGGCCTGCGTGAGGTCGGCCATTTCGGTCACCCGGCCATCGGTTGCGTCATAGAGCACGCCCTGCAAAGCGTAGATCCCCCGGCCCATCGCCTGACGGGCGCTGATCGGCCAGATGGTGCGATGGTTGGCGGCGGTGATCTCTGTGCAGATTCGCTGCCCCCAGGCGTCGTCGACGCCGATGACGGCGGTGTCGCCCTTGCCCTGGCCGAGAAGGACACGGCGCTTGGCGGCCGCGTAGCCTTCCATGTCGCCGTGGCGATCGAGATGGTCGGGGGTGATGTTGAGGATGATCGACACGTCCGGCTTGAGGCTGGAGGTAAGGTCGAGCTGGTAGGACGACAGCTCCAGCACATAGACCGCGCCGCCGTGCATGGGCTCAAGGCCCAGAACCCCGACGCCGATGTTGCCGCCGACCTGCACGTCGCGCCCGGCCTGGCTGAGAACATGGCCGATCAGGGCGGTGGTCGTCGACTTGCCGTTGGTGCCGGTGATGGCGACGATTCTGGGGCGTTTGTGATCGGGCGCAGCGGTCACGGCCCGCGCGAACAGCTCAATGTCGCCGACGATCTGGACGCCAGCCTCGCGGGCCTTGATCACCGTCCAGTGCGGCGCCGGGTGGGTCAGCGGGACGCCGGGCGACAGAACCAGGGTCGAGAGTTCGGACCAGTCGGCGGTGTTCAGATCCACGAGGGTGAAGCCGTCCGCCTGCGCCGCGTCGCGCGCGGCGACGTTCTCGTCCCACACCACCACCCGCGCGCCGCCGGCGACGAGGGCGCGCGCCGCCGCCAGACCGGAACGGGCAAGCCCGAACACGGCGACGGTTTGTCCCTCGAAACAAGCGACCGGGATCATGGTGTGTTCGACCCCTCCCTTTACCGAAGCTTCAAGGTGGCGAGGCCGAGCATGGCCAGCATGATGGCGACGATCCAGAACCGGATGACAACGGTCGGTTCGGACCAGCCGAGGCGCTCGAAATGGTGGTGGATCGGGGCCATCAGGAACACGCGCCGTCCGGTGCGCTTGAACCACAGGACCTGGATGATCACCGACACGGTCTCGACCACGAACAGGCCGCCGACAATGCCCAGAACGATCTCGTGCTTGGTGGCCACGGCCACGGCGCCCAGCGCGCCGCCGAGCGCCAGAGCGCCGCTGTCGCCCATGAAGATCCGCGCCGGGGGGGCGTTGTACCACAAGAATCCCAGGCCCGAGCCGACCACGGCGGCGCTGAACACGGCCACCTCGCCGACGCCGGGCATGAAATCGAGCTCCAGATAGCGGGCGAAGACGAAGTTACCGACCAGATAGGCGATCAGGGCGAAGGTCGCCGAGGCGATCATCACCGGCACGGTGGCCAGGCCATCCAGGCCATCGGTGAAATTCACAGCGTTGGATGCGCCGACAATGATGAAGGCCCCGAAGATCGGATAGAACCAGGAAAGGTTGACGACCAGGTGCTTGAAGAGCGGAAAGGCGAGAGAGGTGGAAAGGCTCGCCCCGCCGGGCGACGGTGGGCCAAAACGGGCCATCGCCGCCACCGCCAGCACGCCGATCAGCGCCTCGACCAGCAGCCGCACCCGTCCCGACACGCCCGCCGTGGTCTGTTTGGTGACCTTGGCGTAGTCGTCCATGAAACCCAGCGCCCCGAACGACAGGGTCACCAGCAGCATCACCCAGACATAGATGTTCTTGAGGTCGGCCCATAACAGGGTGGCGACGCTGATGCCGGCCAGGAACATCAGGCCGCCCATGGTCGGGGTGCCGGCCTTTTCGATGATATGACGCTGAATGCCGTCGGCGCGGATCGGCTGGCCCTTGCCCTGCTTGGCCTGCATCCAGCGGATGAAGCGCGAACCCATCGCCACGACCACCAGCTGCGAGGTCGCCACGGCCATTCCGCCCCGGAAGGTCAGGTATTTGAACAGACCCACCCCAGGCAGATCGACGTGATGCGCCGTCAAATAGTGGTAGAGCAGGTAGAGCATCAGCCGTGGCCTCCTCGCGCAATGTCCAGCGCGCCCAGGGCCGCCGCCAGGGCGTGGGCGTTCGACGCCTTGGAACCCTTCACCATGATCATGTCGCCCGCCCGCACCGCCGAGAGGAGGTCGGGCGCCAGCGCCGCCGCGCTCGGCGCCCAGGCGCCGCGCCGATCGCCCGACAGGGCGTCCCACAGCGATTTCATCAGTGGTCCGGCGCAGAACACTGTGTCGACGCCGCTAGTCTCGACCGTCGCCGCCAGAGCCTCATGCAAACGCGCGGCGTCCTCGCCCAGTTCCAGCATGTCGGTGAGCACGGCGATTCGGCGGCCCTCGCCGACACGGGCGCCCAGACCCTTGAGCGCGGCCGTCACCGACACCGGGCTGGCGTTGTAGCTGTCGTCGATCAGCAGGAAGCTCCCGCCGGCCACCGTGACACGACGTTCGGCCCCGCGTCCCTCCAGCGGCTCAAACTCGGCCAGGGCGGCGAGGCTGGTCGCCAGATCGACGTCGAGGGCCTGCAACATGAGGAGGGCGCACAGACTCATCGGGCCCCAGTGCGGCGCCGACTGGCGAATTGGAAATTCGATCAGCTTGCCGTCCAGCCGCGCTTCGACCGAAGCGCCGCCGGGCGCGGGGGTGAAGCGGATCAGTTCGGCGTCCGAGCCCTTGGCGGCGCCGAACACGCGCGGCTTGGCGCCGTGGCGGCGGGCCTCGCCCTTGAGGGTGTCGAACCAGCGATTGTCGCCATTGAGCACCGCCGCGCCGCCGCGCTCCAGGCCCTCGAAGATTTCCGCCTTGGCGCGGGCGACGCCCGCCTCGCCGTCCGGAAAATTCTCCATGTGCGCCGCCTCGACGGTGGTGATGGCCACGGCGTGCGGTTGCACCAGGCGGACCAGAGGCGCGATCTCGTCGGCGTGGTTCATGCCGATCTCGAACACCGCCCGCTCGGTGTCGCGCGGCATCCGCGCCAGGGTGAGCGGGACGCCGAGGTGGTTGTTGTAGGACCGGACCGACGCGTGCGCCCGTCCGGCTCGTTCGAGCCCGACGCGGACGGCCTGGGTGACGCTGGTCTTGCCGACCGATCCGGTGATCGCGCCGCGCCGGGCGCTGGGCGCGCGCGCTCGCGCCGCTTCGCCCAGACGACGCAGGCCGCGCAGGGAGTCCTCGACGACGACGATAGGAGTCGCCACCGCCCGCTCGCCCAGCACGCCGGCCGCGCCGCGCGCCACCGCGCCGGCGGCGAAATCGTGTCCGTCACGCTCGGCGCGCAAGGCGATGAAGAGGTCCCCGGCGGCGGCCTCGCGGCTGTCGGTGATGACGCCGTGCACCAGGAACGGCGCGCCGGTCAGACGCCCGTCGACGGCGGCGACGATTTCGTCGGAGGTCCACAGCGGCGCGGTCATCCGCGCGCCTCCACACCCAGAGCGATGCGAGTCTCTTGCACGTCATCGAAGGGCAGAGTTTGCGCGCCGATGATCTGGCCCTGCTCGTGGCCCTTGCCGGCCACCACTAGAATATCGCCGGCGGTGAGATGGGCGGCGGCGGCGGCGATGGCGGCGGCCCGGCCGGGAATTTCGACGAGGCCGGGCGCGCCGGCGCGGATTTCGGCGCGGATGGCGGCGGGATCTTCCGAGCGCGGATTGTCGTCGGTGACGATGGCGATGTCGGCCAGATCGGCGGCGATGGCGCCCATCTGCGGACGTTTGCCGCGATCGCGGTCGCCGCCGGCGCCGAAGACGACGATCAGGCGGCCGGTCGCGTGCGGCCGCAGGGCGCCGAGCACGGTCGCCAGACCATCGGGCGTGTGAGCGTAGTCGACGAAGGCTTCGCCGCCGCGCGGCCCCTCGCCGACGCGCTGCAGGCGGCCGGGCGCGCCCTTCAGGTGTTCAAGCGCCGCCAGAACCGTCTCGGTCGGCGCGCCGGCGGCGATGGCGAGCCCGGCGGCGACCAGGGCATTGGAGACCTGAAAGGCGCCGGCGAGCGGCAGAACGATGTCCTGTTCGGCGCCCCACGCCTTCATGGTCAGGCGCTGGCCGTGCGGGGTCAGCGTGCGTCCAGTCAGGGTCAGGCCCTCACCCATGGCGCCGACGCTCATGATGGAGAGGCCGTTCGAAACCGCCGCGGCGGCGAAGGCCGGATAGGCGTCGGAGTCGGCGTTGAGCACGGCGGTGGTGCCGCGCGGGGCCAGATCCTCGAACAGGCGCAGCTTGGCGGCGCGATAGGCCCCCATCGTGCCGTGATAGTCGAGATGGTCCTGGGTGAGGTTAAGGAAACCGCTCGCGGTTAGCCGGACCCCGTCCAGCCGGCGCTGATCGATGCCGTGCGACGACGCCTCCAGCGCCAGATGGGTGACGCCGCGCTCGGCCAGGGTCGCCAGCATTTGCGCGACGTCGGCGGCGTCGGGGGTGGTCAGGCCCGGTGGAGTGAGCTGTTCCTCGCCCGCCGCGCCGCTCATCCGCACGCCCAGCGTGCCCATGCTCGCCGAATTGTGACCGGCGGCGGCGAAGATCTGGCGGCAGAAGCCGGCGACCGAGGTCTTGCCGTTGGTGCCGGTGACCGCGACGCAAATCTTGGGCTGGGCGCCGAAGAAGGCCGCGGCCGCCAGGGCGTAGGCGCGGCGCGGATCGCCGACCCGCACCACCGGCGCGGTCAGACCCGGCAGATCGTCATTGGCGATGACGGCGGCGGCCCCGCGGGCCATGGCGGCGGGGACGAAGCTTTTGCCGTCGGCCTTGGAGCCGGGCAGGGCGGCGAACAGCCAGCCGGGCTCGACGCGCCGACTGTCGGCGGTGACGCCGACAATCATCGGGTCGACCGCCAGGTCGCGCTGGACGAGATCGGAAAGGCGCTGCGCTCTCATCGCTCGGCCCCGGCAAGATCGGCTGCGCCGGTCACGGTGGTCGGGCCGACGCTGTTGACGGGGCAGACGTGGCGCGCCTGGCCGAGGAAGGGGGCGACGCGCTCGATGACCTTGCCGACGATGGGCGCCGAGACGACCCCGCCGGTGGTGAAACCGCCGGTCTCCGGCGTGGCCTTGGGCTCGTCCATCATGACCAGGACGTAGTAGCGATCGGCGTTGAACGGCCCGTCGGTCGGGAAGACCGAGGCGAACGAGGCGAGGTTCTTTGAATGACCGGTCCCATAGTGGCCGTTGACCAGCTTGGTCGCCGTGCCGGTCTTGCCGCCGACGCAATAGCCGTCGACGTCGGCCTTGCGGCCGGTGCCGTTGGTGACGTTCAGGCGCATCAGATTGAGCATGGTGCGCGAGGTCGATTCGGCGATCACCCGGCGACCGGGCGCCGGGGCGTGGCCCGGCTCCAGCTTGCGCAGGGTGAGCGGTCGATAAATCCCGCCATTGAGAATTGAGCTCATGCCGGTGGCGATGGTCAGCGGGCTGACCGAGATCGAGTGACCAAAGCCCATGGTGGCGACGGCATTGTCCGACAGGCGTCTGGGATAAAGTGGGCGGGCCGACTCCACCAGTTCGCTCGGCGCGGCGTTATAGAGGCCAAAGGCGCGCCAGTAGCGGTCCATCCGTTCGGCGCCAGCCAGCAGGGACATCCGCGCCGCGCCGATGTTGGAGGAATGGGTGAACACCTCCCACAACGGCAACTCCCGGTCGCCCTTGTCATAGTCGTGGATGATCTGGCCGGGCAGAACCAGCGGCGTGTGCACGTCGAACATCCGGTTCACCGTGGTGACGCCGGAATCCAGGCCCATCGCCAGGGTGAACACCTTGAACACCGATCCAGGCTCATAGACCGTGGCTGCCGCGTGATTGACCATGGCGGCCGGCGCGGCCTTGCCCGGCGCGTTGGGGTCGAAGGCCGGATAGCTGGCCATGGCGAGAATCTCGCCGGTGCGGACGTTGACCACCATGCCGACCGCGTCGAGGGCCGAGAAATGATCGCCGGCGGCGGTCAGTTCGTCCTGCAGGGCGCCCTGAACGCGAAGATCGATGGCCAGAGTGACCGGGGTCTTGCCGTCGGCGGCGCGGATCGAGGTGTCGAAGGCGCGCTCGGCGCCGGCCAGGCCCGTGCCGTCCTTGCCGGCGAAACCGATCACGTGCGCGCCGGTGTCGCCCAGCGGATAGGCGCGGCCGCCTTCCTCCTGGAACACCACCCCGGCCAGGGCCAGATCATGCACCCGGGTCTTCTGTTCTGGCGTCAGGCCGCCCTGAATATAGTCCTCCGGATGGTCGCCGTTGAGCGCGGCGTCCAGACGCGTGGGCGACAGCATCGGCAGGGCGGTCAGCAGGGCGGCGCGGGTCGCGGCGCGGTCGGACACCTCGCGCGGATGCAGATAGAGGCCGTAATGAACCAGATCCATGGCGAGGATCTCGCCATTGCGGTCGACCACGTCGGCGCGCGCCTTGGGCGCCAGCGCGCTGACGGCGGGGCCGAGGTCCAGGCCCGAAAACAGGGCGGCGCGGGCGGCGACCAGACCCAGGGTGACAAAGCCCGCCGCGAACAGGGCCATGACGAAAAAGATGCGCAGGCGCGTATCGTCTTCCGCCTTGCCCGAAGCGCGGGCGCGCTCGAACGCCCGCTCCGGCCACTGCAGGCGCCGGGCGAACCCGGCCCACGACGGCCACAACCGTGCGCGGGGGGCGTCTTCGAACGGGGGCTGCACGGTCGTCACGGCGTCGGCGCCTTGGCTTCGCCATCGCCGGCGTTCTGGGCCAGGCGCGGCAGGTTTTCCGCGCTGATTTCCCGCTTGGGATCGACTGGCGCCATGCCCAGATACTGGGTCGACAGGTGCTCGATGCGGCCCGGACCCTCGAGGTGCGACAGCTCCGCCTTCAACAGGCGGATGCGCTTGCCCTCCTGATTGATCTGGCTTTGGACGTCGGCGGTGTCGGCGCCCTGCGCTTCCGCCAACGTCTTCAAAGCGTAGCTGGCCACCGCCAGGGTCAGAAGGACGGTCAGGGCGACCAGGTTGACGACGCGCACGCCGCGCACTCTGTGGCCGAGAACACCGCGGAGGCTCATGCGGCCATCCTCCACACCGGCGCGTCGGTGCGCGTCGCGGCGCGCAGCTTGGCCGAGCGCGATCGGGGATTGGCGGCGATCTCGGCGTCGGTGGGCGCGCGTGCGCCATTGTGCAACAGCGTGAAACTTTGCGCCTGCCCCACGGGTCGCGGCGGCAAATGGCGCGACGGCGCCCCGAGGCGTCCGGCCCGCGTGGTCAGGAACGCTTTGACGATCCGGTCCTCCAGGGAATGAAAACTCACGACAGCCAGCCGTCCCCCGACCTTCAAGCTGCGCTCGGCGGCGACAAGGCCGGCTTCGAGCTCGGTTAACTCTTCGTTAACCGCGATTCTAAGGGCCTGGAAAACCCGGGTGGCGGGATGAATTTTCGCCCCGCGCCGGCCGCCGAGCGCGCGTTCGACAACGTCGGCCAGATCGAGGGTGCGTTGGAAGGGCGTCTCGGCGCGGCGGCGCATGATGGCGCCGGCGACCCGCCTGGCCTGGCGCTCCTCGCCATAGACGCGGAAGATGCGCGCCAGTTCCGCCGGCTGGGCCTCATTGACCAGATCAGCGGCCGAAAGGCCGTCGGCGCCCATGCGCATGTCCAGAGGGCCGTCGCGCATCAGCGAAAAGCCGCGCTCGGCCTGGTCCATCTGCATGGACGACACGCCCAGATCGAGGGCGACGCCGTCCACGGCGCCTTCGCCGACTTCCTCGGCCATGTTGGAAAAGGTGCGCGGAATCAGGCGGAAACGACCGGAAGCCTCCAACGGGGCGGCGAAGGGCGCCACGGTCGGATCGCGATCGAAGGCGATGATGGTCGCGCCCGCCTCGATAAAGGCGCGGCTGTAACCACCCGCGCCGAAGGTGCCGTCGACGATGGTCTTGCCGGGCGCGGGATTGAGGGCCGCCACCACCTCGGCGAGCAGGACCGATGTGTGGGCGGAGGCGGTCACGGCTTTGGACCCCCGCGTTGCTGGGCGCGCAGGACGTGCAGACCGTCGCGGGCCAGCTCGCGCTGGCGGGCGCGATGGGTCTTGAACGCCTCGCGCGACCAGATCTGGAAGCGGGTGCGCAGGCCGACCAGGCAGACCCAGTCGGTCAGGCCGAATTCTTCGCACAGGGCTTCGGGCAGGGTGATCCGGCCGGCGGTGTCGAAGGCCAGCTTGACCATGCCGCCAAATACGCTGGTCTCCATCGCCGACCGCACCGGGTCGCCGAACGGCAGTTCGTCGACCAGATCATTGTAGGTGTCGAACAGGGCCTGGCCGCCGCCCTCGAGGCAATCGCCCTCGAACGAGGCGAAGCAATAGACGCCGTCAAAAGCCCCGGCGGCGGCGGCGCGGAAATCCTGCGGCAGAACGATCCGCCGTTTGGCATCAACCTGTTTCTCGACCGTTGAGAGAAACACCTTTTGCGCCCTTAACCCACCCGCGCGCCGCCAATAGCGCGCCGCCGCGCGGAGCAGGAACGCTCGTCGCGACAGAAATGGGTTATCATGGGATTAATTGGGCTGCAATGACACGAAATGGGATTTTGCAGTATTTCTAGATAGAGGGCGGAGTCCTCGCGATCGCAATGCAGTAACAGAACGTAACAGGAACGATCAAGAAGGACATCCGGCCTGACCACACAATCAAATCATACACCCAACCTCCGTCTTCCCCGCGAAGGCGGGGATCCAGTCGTTGTTGTAAGCGTCCGAGCTGAAAAGCTGGGCCCCGCCTTCGCGGGGGACACGGAATTTGTGACGCCTAAACAATATCTTCCGGATGACCGCGCGCGGTCGTGCTGGCCAGCCGATCCGATCGCGCCGGCAAATCCTTTGAGAACGCTTAAGGCGCGCGCCGCATTTCGCTGATCGCGTGATCGCTACCCTTGCGCACGACGATGTCGGCGGCCTCGCGCACCGGGAGGATGTGATCGTGCAGATTGGGCCGGTTGATCCCCGCCCACACGGCGGCGGCGAATTGCCGCACGCCGGCGTCGTCCAAGTGGGCAAAGCGGGCGTAGAATGACGCCGGATCATCGCGGCCGGCGCGCCACAGCCCAATCAATCGATCGGTGAACCAGGTCTCGATGTCGGCCTCGTCGGCGTCGAGATAGATCAGGGCGTCCACCGGTGCGGCGCGGGTGAGGCACAGGCCTTCGACGACCAGAGCCGCCGGGCGATCGAGCGTGCGGGCCAGCGCCGGATCGACGTCATAGGTGTGGTGCGAATAGCCCGGAAACACCGTCGGCCCGGCCCGCACATGGTGAAGGGCGGTATGCAGGGCGCCGATCTCATAGCTTTCGGGAAAGCCCTTGCGCAAAGCGAGGCCGGCGCCTTCAAGATCGGCGTTCGAGCGCAAGAAGCCGTCGGTCGAAACGATCTCCGCGCCCGCCAGCGCGCGCGGCGGCGCCAGAAGGGTTTCAAGCAAGGCGGCGGCCAGCGTGCTCTTGCCCACGGCCACCGCGCCGGTCAGGCCGACGACGAAAACGTCCCGCCCCCCGCGAAAGCGGTCGAGCTCAAGGGCGAGATCGGCGACGTCAGGCATCGGCGAACGCCTCCATGCGCCGCGCCGTCAGAGCGTCGCTCACCTGGACATGCCGCCGACGGTCGATGCGATACAGCATGAGGATCAATAAGCCCGTTCCCGAGATCAGCGCCACCAGGGGGCCGGCGACCCAGGCGAGGGCGTCCAGGCGCTCGGGCGTGATCTTCACCGCGGCCCCGACCGTCGCGAGGTTGGTCGGAAAGCCGATCAGATCCACCGCGATGCCGGCGATCAGCGTGCCGAGGCCCGTTGCGGTTTTCCCCGCGAAACTCAGGCCCGCGAAATACAGGCCCTCACGCCGCGCGCCGAATAGAAAATCGTGCTCGTCGGCGGCGTCCGCCATCATCGAGATGATCGAGACGCTGGCCACCGTCACGCCGAGGCCGGCCAGAAAGGCGCCGGCGCACAGGGGGCCCACCACGGCGGCGCCGGAAAGCGAAATCAAATGCAGGGCGCGCAGGCCGCTCAGACCCCCTTGCGCGAGGCAAAGCATGATCAGGCCGCAGATCAACAGGGTCCGCTTTTCAATCGTCCTGGTGAGCACGGGCGCGAACGGCGTCGCCGCCATTAGCCCCGCGAAATAGGTCAGCAGAACCTGGAATATCTGCGCCGAGGTCAAGCCCCATACCAGCAGATGCATGTGCTGGAACAAGGCGCCGGCGACGCCCTGGCCGACGTAGAAAAACACCGTGCAGGCGAACAGGACTCGAAACGACGGATTGCGGAACATCTCCAGAGTTTCGCGCGGCAGTCGGCGGGGCAGGGAGACGGCGCTTTGGCTCGCCACCGGCAACCGCGCGGCGAAGCGATGGATCGCCAGCACCGAAACGATGGCGCCCAGCGCGATCAGCGCCGCGGCCGACCACGCCATGGGCGCATAGCCCTGTATGTGACGCAGGCCATCGGACCCGGCCAGGAAAACGCCATAGCCCAATATCAGGACGGCCAGCGCCCCCAGGATCGAAAAGACCGTACGATAGGCCGCGACGCTTGAGCGCTCGGCGTAGTCGTCGGACACCTCCGCGCCGAGCGCGCTGAACGGGACATTGAACACCGATGTCGAAATCCGCAGCAGAAGCGAACCGCTCAGCAGCCAGGCGAACAGCGGCCACGCGCCAAGACCGCGCGGTGGTGAGAAGATCAATCCCACAGCCAGGGCGACGATCGGACCGCCGACGACCATGAACGGCACGCGCCGTCCAAAACGCGAACGAATATTGTCCGACCAGGAGCCGAGCAGAGGATCGACCACCGCGTCGACCGCCAGGCTGATGGCCGCGGCCGCGCCGACCAACGAGCCTGGCAGGCCCAGAAGGCCGACGTAAAAGAAAAACAGAAAACTCGAGAACGCCGCCGATCCGACGCCCTCGACCAACTGACCCGCGCCGTAGCCCACCTTAACCGGTATGGTCACGGCGGCGCGCGTGAGCGCCGGCGAGTCACTTGTCATGCGGGTCTTCTCCAACACCGGCATGGTGAGGCATGGCGCGATGACGTCAAGTCGGGGGGAGCGGCATGAATGCGGCGCGCCGCCCGGCTATTGTTTGCGCACGAATTCGGCTTCGATGGTCAGGTCGATGTCGTCGCCTACCGGGCCTCGCCAGGCGGTCGAGCCAAAATCCGAACGTTTGAAGGCGCCCGTCGCCGAAAAGCCCATGCGGCGCCCGCCGATCAGATCGGCCGACGTGCCGTTGTAGGTGACGGTCAAGGTGATGGGCTTGGTCACCCCGCGCAACGTCAGGTCGCCGGTCATCGTTCCGTGCCCGGGTTCAGTGTCGACGATCGCGTTGGAGTTGAAGGTGATCTGGGGGTGGGCGGCGGCGTCCAGGAACTCGCTGGCGAACTTTTTGCCGATCCCCGGGTCGCCGACGTCGAGAGACCCCGCGTCGATGGCGACGATGATCTTCGAGGCCTGCGGGTGGACCGGGTCGTAGTCATAGCCGGCCGAGACGTGATTGAAGCGCATGGTGTAGTGCGACAGACCCATGTGCCTCACCCGGGCGACGACGCTGGCGTGGCGCGGATCGAGCTCATAGTGCCCCGCCGGCGCATCGACGGGGTTAAGCGACGGCGCCGCGACCGCGACGGGCGCCGCCAACAACAACAGCAGACAAAACGGGGCTGGGCGCATGGGCTGATCTCAACGGGGCGGCCTAGAGCCTGATGCGTTCAGGCGGAACAGATCTGAACGCTGGATCAGGCTCTACACTTTTGCATTTAGAGCAGGATTCAGATTTTGGACGGGTCCGTCTAAAATCATCCTGCTCTAGACGTCGCTTAAGGCGGGTCAGGTATATAACCGTTGAGCCCCAAGACGGTTCAATGGACCAGACGGTCTGTAAGCCGGGTTCTGTGCCGCCCGCGGTTACCCGCGGACGCGACGGCCATTCCTCTGGACCGTCCGTTGCCGGACGGTTCTCGCGACCTACCCGGGTGTCTGGGCCGGCGACGGCCTGCCGGTCTTGCGACCGACGCGACACCCCTATTTGGTCTTGCTCCAGGCGGGGCTTGCCATGCCGTCCCGGTCACCCGGTCCGCGGTGGGCTCTTACCCCACCCTTTCACCCTTACCCCCCTACGCCAAAGGCTTCGGGGGGCGGTTTGCTTTCTGTGGCGCTATCCCTGGGGTCACCCCCGGCGGGCGTTACCCGCCGCCTTGTCGCCGTGGAGCCCGGACTTTCCTCCCTCCTTCACCGCTTGCGCGGTTTCGGAGGGCGACCGCCCGACCGTCTGGTCCGCGATCAGGGTGGGCGGCGGGGGCGCCCGCGTCAAGGGGGCGGACGCGTCGGCGTCTTCTTGATGATGGCCGAAAAGGTCAGGACCGGGCGTCCGCCGGCCGTCAGCAGGCCGCGCACGAACACCATGGAGCGCCCCGCGCGCACCACCTCGCCCGATCCCTCCACGATCTCGCCCTCCCGCACCGCGTCGATGAATTCGCTGTTGAACGAAGCCGTGACGGACGACGTTCCGGCGATGGCGCCATCGGCGATGGCAAACAGGGCGTAGTCGGCGAAGGTCATCAGACAGCCGCCATGCATGAAGCCGCCGCCGTTCATGTGCTTGTGTTCGGCGCGGAAGGCGCTGATCAGCCGGCCGTCGGCTTCGCGGCGGGTGTAGAACGGCCCGGCGTGCAGTTCGAACGGATCGCCGCTCCACTGCATCCACCCGGCCCATTCGCCTGAAGTGATCGGGGTCGGCGTCCAGGGCGCCTGCGCATTGCCGCCGTCCATGAGGTGGTGTCTCCGTTGAAACGAAGAACACCATAACGCTCCCTTCCCTCTATGGGGAGGGTCGAGACGAAGCGGGGGGAGCTTGCGGCGGCTCGATCCCGACCCTCTCCACCGTCATCCCCGGGCGTCAGTCCCGGGGATCCATTTGGCGAGTCCTCGAAATGGCCGTGCGGCCGCACGGCCACACCCGCCCGCTCGCTCAATGGATGGCCGACACTAACGGTCGGCCATGACGGGGGGTCGGAGGGGACGCCGGGACTTACGCACGGTTATGACGGTCGTAAGTGAGGGGCGATTGGGCTTGACCCCTACAGCGGAATCAAATTCCGCTTACGGCTGTACGACAGATAGCCGACGTTGGCGCCGAGGCGGAGGCCGACGCCGGCGCGGACCGGGGCCAGGGTGATGCCGTCGGCGCGCTGATAGTTCACGCCCATGCCGCCGATGAAATAAGCCGATCCGTCAACGCCCGGGAAGCGGCGGAAGATGGCGTCGGGGTATTGCAGATTGTAGCACAGCACGAACACCCGGCTGCCGTTGCCGCCGGCGTCGAAGCCGACCGACGGACCCTGCCAATAGACCGTCTGGGTCGGGCGATCCTTCATATAAAGCAGGCCCTTGCCGTAGCGCAGACCGAAGATGAAGGCGCCCGAGCCCTCTTCGCCGGCGATATAGCCGGTGGGCCGACCGTTATCCTTGAACGCCCGCTCGATCACCGAACCGGCGGATTCGGCGGTCACGCCGAGAAAGTCCGACACCCGGTGGGTCACCTCGTCTTCGGAATAGGTCGGCGTCGGGGCCGCGCCCGAGTTCGGCGGCGCGTATTGCGCTGGTCCCGAGAACGGGCGGGCCTGTGGCGGCATGGCGGGCGCCGGGTCGGCGCCGGGCGGCGGCGGCGCGATTTGCGCAGCGTTCTGCGCCAGGGCGGGCGCGGCGGCGAGCGTGGCAATGCCCGTGGCGATGAGACGGCGGCGATCCATGGCGTTCTCCATTCAGAGCCAAACACCCCCTTGGCGGTCAGTTCCGGTGTTTCTGCACCCGTGCGCGTTAACGCGCGCTGAATGCCCGCGCCATTCGCAAATTGTGCTAGAGGCCCCCGCCATGACGACCGACCTCGCCCGAATCCGTAATTTCGCCATCGTCGCCCACATCGACCACGGCAAATCGACCCTGTCCGACCGCCTGATCCAGGAAACCGGCGGCCTGACCGCGCGCGAGATGAAGGAGCAGGTGCTCGATTCCATGGAATTGGAGCGCGAACGCGGCATCACCATCAAGGCCCAGACCGTGCGCCTGACCTACCGCGCCGACGACGGCGAGGTTTACGTCCTCAATCTGATGGACACCCCCGGTCACGTCGACTTCGCCTATGAAGTCAGCCGCTCGCTGGCCGCCTGCGAGGGCTCGATTCTGGTGGTCGACGCCAGCCAGGGGGTCGAGGCGCAGACCCTGGCCAATGTCTATCAGGCCATCGACAACAACCATGAGATCGTGCCGGTCCTCAACAAGATCGACCTGCCCGCCGCCGAACCGGACCGGGTGCGCCAGCAAATCGAGGACGTGATCGGCCTGGATGCGTCCGACGCGGTGGAATGCTCGGCCAAGTCCGGCGTCGGCATCCACCAGGTGCTTGAAGCCATCGTCACCCGCCTGCCCGCCCCCAAGGGCGACGCCGCCGCGCCGCTGAAAGCCCTGCTGGTCGACGCCTGGTACGACGCTTATCTGGGCGTCGTCGTGCTGGTGCGGGTGTTCGACGGGAGCCTGAAGGCCGGCGCCCAGGTGCGCATGATGCAGACCGGCGCCACCTACAAGATCGACAAGATCGGCGTCTTCCTGCCCAAGGCGACCGATGTCGCGGCCCTTGGCCCTGGCGAAATCGGCTTCATCACCGCCCAGATCAAGGATGTCGCCGACGCCGCCGTCGGCGAAACCATCACCGATGATCGCCGCCCCGCGGCCAAGGCCTTTCCCGGATTCAAGCCGGTGCAGCCGGTGGTGTTCTGCGGCCTCTTTCCCGTCGACGCCGCCGATTTCGAGGATCTGCGCGCCGCCGTCGGGCGCCTGCGTCTCAACGACGCCTCCTTCACCTATGAGATGGAGACCAGCGCCGCGCTTGGCTTCGGCTTCCGCTGCGGGTTCCTCGGCCTATTGCACCTGGAAATCGTGCAGGAGCGCCTGACGCGCGAGTTCAATCTTGACCTGATCGCCACCGCCCCCAGCGTGATCTACAAAATCACCCTGACCAACGGCGACGAACTCGAAATGCACAACCCCGCCGACATGCCCGATGTCGTGCGCATCGAGAGCATTGCCGAGCCGTGGATCAAGGCGACCATCTTCACCCCCGACGACTACCTCGGCGCGGTGATCAAGCTGTGCCAGGACCGGCGCGGCGCCCAGAAGGAGCTCTCCTACGTCGGCGCGCGGGCGATGGTGGTCTATGACTTGCCGCTCAACGAGGTGGTGTTCGACTTCTACGACCGGCTCAAAAGCATTTCCAAAGGCTACGCCAGCTTCGACTATTCAATCGAGGACTACCGCACCGGCGACCTCGTGAAGATGTCGATCCTGGTCAATGCCGAGCCGGTCGACGCGCTTTCCATGCTGGTCCACCGCGGCCGCGCCGAAACCCGCGGCCGCTCGATGGTGGAAAAGATGAAGGAGCTGATCCCGCCGCACCTCTTCGTCATCCCCATCCAGGCGGCCATCGGCGGCAAGATCATCGCCAGAGAGACCGTCCGCGCCCTGCGCAAGGACGTCACCGCCAAATGCTACGGCGGCGACGCGACGCGCAAGCGCAAGCTCCTCGACAAGCAGAAAGAGGGCAAGAAGAAGATGCGCCAGTTCGGCAAGGTGGATATCCCGCAGGAAGCGTTCATCGCGGCGTTGAAGATGGATGGGGATTAGGGGAATCAATTCACTTCGGTGGCAGTTTACAAAAAGGCTGCGTCAGCAGTCAAAAAGGAGCCCGTCTTGGGTCGCGGGCGCCAACCCGAGTGAGTGCTCCCCCTCAATACCGCAGAAACCCGCGCCGCTCCTCCAGCCACGCCGCTTCGTCCGGCGCGGCCAGCGCGTCGAGATCGCCGGGCGTTCCGGCCGGGTCGTCCACCCAATCGCGCAAGAGGGGCCCGCCGTTGATGACGTCGATGGCCGGTTTGCCGACCTCGTATTCGTAAGCGAAGTCGCGCCACAACGGATAGTCGGGCCACAGACAGCGGATGGCCTTGAACGCCAACGCCTGGATGCGCCAGGGCCTGAAGGCGGCGTGATCGTAGATCGGGCCCTCGGTTACGATTTGCACGCCGTGGCAGAGCTGGCCGACGTGCTTGTGAAAGGTCGGCTCGAACCAGCAATCGCGCAGGATGCAGCCGGCGAGCCACTGCGGCGCCAGGGCGTGCATCTCGGTGATCACGCGGCGCGCATCGATGTCGGGCGCGCCGAAAAGCTCGAGCGGGCGGGTCGTGCCGCGCCCCTCCGAAAGAGTCGCGCCCTCGAGCATCACCGTGCCGGCATAGGCGCGGGCCATGGAAAGGTTGGGGGCGTTGGGGCTGGGGTTGATCCACGCCCGCTCGCCCAGAGGCCAGCCGAACCCCGGCGTGGCGTCCGGCGCCCAGTCTTGCATGTCGATGACCCGGTAGTCGACGTCGAGCCCGAGAGACGCGACGAACCAGGTGCCCAGCTCGCCGAGCGTCAGGCCGTGGCGCATCGGCAGGGGTCCGGCGCCGACGAAACTCTCCCAGCCCGGCCGCAGGCGAAGCCCTTCCACCGGCCGGCCAACCGGATTGGGGCGGTCCAGAACCCATACCGATTTGCCGTGTGCCGTCGCCGCTTCGAGCATGTATCTGAGAGTGGTGACGAAGGTGTAGATGCGGCAGCCCAAATCCTGCAGATCGACGAGCACGACGTCGAAGGCGTCCATCATCGCCGCGGTGGGCGCCCGAACCTCGCCATAGAGGCTGAACACCGGCACGCCGTGAACCGGGTCATCGAAGTCGGCGGTTTCGATCATGTTGTCCTGTTTGTCGCCGCGCAGGCCGTGCTGGGGACCGAAAGCGGCGCTGAGCTTGACACCGTCGCAGGCGGCCAGGGCGTCGAGGGAATGGGTCAGGTCCGCCGTCACCGAGGCGGGATGGGCCAAAAGCGCGACGCGGCGGCCCTTGAGCGGCGCGCGCAGGTCGGGCTCGCTCACGAGCCGATCGATGCCAAATTTCATGAACCCTCCGCCGCCACGGCCAGATCATAGGCGAAGCTCTGGGCGGCATGGAAGTCCGCCGCGCCGGGCGGATGGGCGAGGGCCCAATAGGACCTGGCGCCGCTCGCCGTCTCGATCACCGCCGCCAGGCCCAGGCGCCAGACCGCCGCGCTCGGCAAGACGGCCAGAGGGCTCAGGTCCAGACTAACGTTCAATTCGAAGCGATCATCCGCCGCTCGCCGCTCGATGACGGGCGCGGCGATCTCTCCGGCAACCCTCATTCCCGCCCGGTAGTCGCCAAATTCATAGGCCGCCCACGCTCTCGACGGCGAAAGATTGACCTCGATGTAACCCCCGCCGGGCGACGCCATGACAAAAGCCTCGAAACAGGTGCGCCGCCACAGTTCGTCGGCCCGGCGCGGCGCGGCCGCGACAGGCAGATGGAGGTCGCGCGGGATGCCGGTCACCACATAGTTCAGCGCCAGCAAGCCGGGGCGCGGACGCGCGACCTCGACCTCGATGGACGTCACCGCCGGACAGAGCGAGCGGGGATGAATCGTCAACGCCTGGCGCATGGCGCCACTATAGCAAGGGAGAATCGATTTGGTGAAACCTCCGCGAGCCGCCCTCGACCGCCGTTGGCGATCGGGGGATTTCACCGCATCCTTGGCGTATTGCCGCTGGATCGACGCTTCCTTAAAGTCCCAGACGTCGTCGGGAGCGAACCTAAACATGACCATCCGCGCCATCATCGCCTCAGTGTTCGTCATCGCGGCCGCGGGATCCCCGGCGACCGCCGCAGCCTCCGCGCCGCCCAGCTACATCATCAAGGCCGTCGCCGACCCGACCCGTCCGGCGGATGATCGCAAGCTGGACGCCGACCGCAAACCGGCCGAGGTTCTGGCCTTCGCGCGGATCCGGCCCGGCGAGACGGTCGGCGAATATCTGCCGGGCAGCGGCTACTACACGCGTATGCTGAGCAATATCGTTGGGCCAAAAGGCAAGATCTATGCCCTGGAGACCACGACCTGGGGCCAGGATAACATCGACGCGACCAAGAAGGCTCTGGCCGAGCCCGGCCGGGGCAATGTCACGCTCGATCTGGCGCCGCTGGGCGTGTTCCATGCGCCGGCGAAGGTCGATCTGTTCTGGACCTCCGACAACTACCACGACCTGCACATTCCCAAGTACGCCAACGTGGACATGGCCGCGTTCAACAAGCGGGTGTTCGACGCGCTGAAGCCCGGCGGCATCTATCTGATTGTCGATCACGCGGCGGCGGCGGGCACGGGGGCGACGCTGTCACCCACCCTGCACCGCATCGACAAGGCGACGGTGATCGCCGAGGTCACCGCCGCCGGCTTCAAGCTGGTGGGTCAAAGCGATATCCTCCGCAAACACGCCGACGATCACAGCCGGACCGTCTTCGACCCCGCCATCCACTTGAAGACCGACCAGTTCATCCTGAAATTCCGCCGGCCCTGAGAGCCGTTCAGGCCGCCGCCCTCGGTCGTGGCCCGACATAGCGTGATTGCGGCCGCACCAGGCGTCCGCCGGCGACCTGTTCGCGGGCGTGGGCGATCCAGCCGACGACGCGGCCCATGGCGAAGACGCCGGTGAAGGCGGCGGGCGGGAAGGCGAGGGCCTCGAGCAGGAGGGCGGTGTAAAGCTCGACATTGGTTTGCAGGGAGCGGCCCGGTTTGCGGGCGCTGAGCACCTCCAGGGCGGCGGTTTCCACCGCTTCGGCCAGGGCGAGGCGGCCGGGTAGGCGGTTGCTGGCCGCGCCGAGTACCTTGACGGCGGACTTCAGCGCGTCGGCGCGCGGGTCGCGCACGCGATAAACGCGGTGACCAAAGCCCATCAGCCGGTCGCCGCGATCGAGGGCCCCTTCGAGCCAGGCGCGGGCGTTGGCGGGGTCGCCGACACCGTCGAGCATGTCGATCACCGGGCCGGGCGCGCCGCCGTGCAGGGGGCCTTTGAGGGCGCTGATCCCGCTGAGGATCGCCGAGGTCAGGCCGGCGCGGGTCGAGGCCGTCACCCGGGCGGCGAAGGTGGAGGCGTTGAGGCCGTGGTCGATCACCGTCACCAGATAGGCGTTCAGCGCCGCCGCCTCGGCGGGCGAGGGGTCCGTTCCCCGCGTCATGCGCAGGATATCCTCGGCGTGGCCGCGCCGGGGGTCCGGCGCGACGGGCGCCTCGCCGTTCTGCGCGCGGATGGCGGCGGCCATGAACACCGCCGGCGCGGCGACGAGCCGCAGGGCGGTGGCCAGATCGTCGCCGTCGGCCAGCCGCGCGGTGAGCGCCCGCATGGCCTCGACCGGGGTGAGGGCAAGGAGGTCGCCGGTCAGCGCCTGGGTGTGGTCGAACACCTGCGCGCGCGCGGCGCCGAGCGCCGGGGCGAGGTCAGCGGGCAGGTCGTCGAAGAAGCCGTCCCACAGCAGACGCGCCGTCTCTTCGTAGGTCCAGCGGCCCGCCAGTTCGCTCAAAAGATGGCCGCGAATCACCAGCACGCCGGCCGCGCCGTCCACTTCCGAGAGCACGGTTTCCGCCGCGACCACGTCTTCCAGTCCATCGATTCCTTTGGCGATTGCGCCGGTCATCCTGATTTTTCCTTGCCAATCATGGCGAGGAGTGAAATGCCTTTGGCGCCTGAAATCAAGATTGATCAATATAATCAATATGACGACGCACTGGCTTTCGGCGGACGAGGCGATGGCGCGGCTGGGGGTGAGGCCGCAGACGCTCTATGCCTATGTCAGCCGGGGTCGCATCGGCGCCGAGGTCGATCCGGCCGAGCCGCGCCGTAGCCGCTACAAGGCCAGCGACGTCACCGCGCTCACCACGCGCAAGGCCCGGGGGCGCCGCGCGGCGGACGTCGCCGAGGGCGCCATCGCTTGGGGCGAACCGGTGCTGGAATCGGCGATCACCGCAGTGGTCGACGGGCGTCTTTACTATCGCGGCCGCGACGCGGTGCGCCTGGCCGAGAGCGAGACGCTCGAGTCGGTGGCCCGGCTGCTGCGCGGCGGCGAGGGCGCGCCGCTGGCGCGGGAGATGCGCTATGTTTCACCGGCGGACGGCACGGCGCGCGGTCGGGCGTTTGCGGCTCTGGCCGCTCGCGGCGCCGTCGATCCGGCGGCGGCGGGGCGCTCCACGCTGGAGTTGGCGGCCGAAGCGGCCACCTTGCTCGATGTGGTCGCCGACGCGGTGACCGGGGGCGTGTGGATTGGCCCGATCCACGAGCGGCTCGGCAACGCCTGGGGTTGCGGCGCACGGGGGATGGATCTGCTGCGCCGCGCCCTGGTTTTGCTGGCCGATCACGAATTGAACGCCTCGACCTTCGCCGCGCGGGTCACCGCGTCCACCGGTGCCTCCCTCGCCGCCGCCGCCCTGGCCGGTCTGGCGGCCCTATCGGGACCTCGGCACGGCGGCCTCTTCGCCAGAGTGGCGCGGTGGGCGGAGGAGGCCGATCGCCTGGGGCCGGACGAGGCCGTGGCCGCGCGTCGCGCCCACCGCCGCCCGGCGCCCGGCTTCGGCCACCCCCTTTATCCGGACGGAGATCCGCGCGCGCGCGCGCTCACCGGCGCCTTCCAGGTTCCCGCGCCATTGGAGGCCTTGCGCCAAGCGGTGGAGGCTGCCGGCGGCGAGCACGAAAATGTCGATTTCGCCTTGGTGGCGCTGGCGCAGACCCTCAGCCTGCCGGACGACGCGCCGTTCGCCCTGTTCACGGTCGCCCGCTGCGCCGGTTGGCTGGCGCACGCCATGGAGCAGGTCGAGACCGGCGCCCTGATCCGCCCCCGCGCCCGCTATGTGGGGCCGCCGCCGGAGGCCTAGATGGAGCCCTCCCGTTCAGTTTCTATCGACTTGCCCACCGCCGATTAACCTGAACCTGGAGATCGCCCGCCACGTCGCGCTGAACGAGTGAAACGCCCTGGAGGGTAAGCTGGCGCCCCTGGAGGAAGCGCGCGCGCCAAGCGTAGCCGATCTGATAGAGCGAGCGGTCGGTGCGGGTTTCGCCGTCCTCGACATAGGTGGTGATGACGCCGACGGGCAGCCGCGCTTCGCCGTCGCCCTTGGCGTGAGAGGCATTCAGCGCGCGGCCGAGGCCGGCGGCGATCCAGTCGATGTCGATCTGAGGCGCGGCGGCGGAGACCTCCATGGCGTGATCCAGCACATTACTGGGAAAGACATAACGCTGGGACTGGATCGCCTGCTCTGGCTTGAGGGCGCGCAGCGCGATCCGGCGCCCGCCCGCCTCCGCCTGGCCGGTCAGAACGAACGACGCCTGGGCGGCGGCGTGCTTCTCCACGGCCGCGTGTTCGCGATGCGCCTGCCAGAGGTTCACGGCGGCGATCATCAGAGCCAGCACGCCCACCACTTCGCCGACATTGAGCCAGAAACGCCGAGTCTTGGCCGGAGGCTGAACCGGATCGGACAAGTCTATCTCGCCGGTAGGGCGGTCGCGGCGAGGGCGCCGATCTGCTCGGCGTATTGGCCGCCGGCGCGGAAGCGGTAGAGATAGGTCCCGATGATCGGCTCCAGCGCCGTCGGCGTGACGCCGAGATCGGCAAGGCCAAGCGCGCCGGGCCCGACGATATTGTCGGCGCGCAGGGATTCGACCTGGTCCGAGGTGATTGGCGGCGGCAGACCGATCCTGGCCGCCAGATCGCCGCCGAGGCCGAGCATTTTGGCCAACGGGAAGGGCAGGGACGCGAGAATGCGCCGCCGACCGATTTCCGCCAGCATCAATTCCATTAAGGATTTGAAGGAATACACGCTTGGGCCGCCCAACTCATAGACACGGCCCGCCGTCGCCGGATCGTGCACCGCCTGGCTGACAGCGGCGGCGACGTCGGTGACGAACACCGGCTGGAAGCGCGTGTGGCCGCCGCCGATCAGCGGCAGGGCCGGCGAGACCATCGCCATGGCGGCGAAGCGATTGAAGAACTGATCCTCAGCCCCGAACACCACCGAAGGCCGAATGATCGTCGCCGTGGGGATGGCCTCGCGCACCGCCGCTTCGCCGGCGGCCTTGGTGCGGGCGTAGCGCGACGGCGACGTGGCGTCTGCGCCGATCGCCGATATCTGCACGAACCGCTCGATGCCCTGGGCCTTGGCGCCCTGGGCGATCGCGCGGGCGCCCTCGACATGCAGGGCGTCGAATGTCTGGCGCCCCGATTCATAGAGCACGGCCACGGCGTTGACGCAGGCCTCGGCGCCGCCCAGCGCGCGGGCCACGGAAGGCGCGTCGCGGATATTGGCCTGCACGACCTCGATCTGGCCGACATCGCCCAGCATGCGCAATCGATAGCCGCGTCCGGGATTGCGCACGGCGACGCGCACCCGCGATCCGCGCTTGGCCAGCGCCCGCACAATCTGGCTGCCGACGAACCCCGAACCGCCGAACACCGTCACCAGCCCGCGCATGATCAAATCCTTAAGCAAGCCTGCGCGCCCGTTTCGGACGCCCCTGCGCCCCGCGATAGACGACGGGCCCGCGCCGCGCAACGCCGCCGCCCCGAATGCATCCATTGACGCGCCGAAGTGGGCGCCCTAAGGCTCCCGGCCTCGCGCGATCCGGCCCGATTTCGCCGGTTCGGTCGGCGTGCCCAGGTGGCGGAATTGGTAGACGCGCTGGCTTCAGGTGCCAGTGGCTTAACGGCCGTGAAGGTTCGAGTCCTTTCCTGGGCACCACCGATTTTTTGGCGTCGAGAGTCTTGGGCGCCACGATCTTTTTTAAGTTTGGAGGTCGCGCGCCAACCCCGACCGCGACTTGTGGGGGCGCCATTCAACCATTAAGTCATGGATTGGGTGCGGGCGTGACCTTGAGCCCTTTTCCATGCGGAGCGAACGACCCATTTTGGCGCATCACCTTCACCAGGGCGACCTGCCAGACGGGCTGTTCGCCGGCGTCCTTTCGGTGGCCGTCGATTCGGAAACCATGGGCCTGCGGCTGGGCCGCGACGCCCTGTGCGTGGTGCAGCTGCGGGGTCCCGACGGCGACGCCCACGTCGTTCAGCTGGACCGGGGCGCCTATGACGCGCCAAATCTGAAGCGCCTGCTCACCGATCCGAAGGTGCTGAAAATCTTTCACTTCGGCCGTTTCGACATCGCCATGTTCCAGCGTTATCTGGGTGTGATCACCGCGCCCGTTTATTGCACCAAGATCGCCTCGAAGCTGGCGCGCACCTACACCGATCGGCACGGCCTCAAGGATGTCACGCGCGAGCTGTTGGGAGTCGATATTTCCAAGGCCCAGCAAAGCTCGGACTGGGGCGCGGCCCAGCTTTCCCCCGAGCAACTGGCCTATGCCGCATCCGATGTCGTCAATCTGCACGCGCTCAAGGCGCGGCTGGACGATATGCTGGTCCGCGAAGGGCGGATGGAGCTGGCGCAGGCCTGCTTCGCCTTTCTGCCGACCCGCGCGGCCCTTGATGTCGCCGGGTGGGACGAGATGGATATTTTCGCCCATGAGTGAGGTCACCCCCGTCTCGCCGTTGCGTCCGGTCAAGCCCGCCGCCGGCGAGGCCCTGCCGCGCGGCAAGGCCCGTGCGCACAGCCGGGTCGTGCGCACCTTGCGCGTCGTTTTGCCGATGATCATGGTCGCGATGATCGCCATCCTGGCGACGCTGGTCGGCTTGCACGCCCTGCGGCGCCATGAATCGGCGCAGAAAGAGGCCTCAGCCCCGATCCGGATGATCAATCCCCATTTCTACGGACGCGACAATCAAGGTCGCGCCTTCACCCTGGGCGCCAGTCAGGCGTCGCGGGACGAACAGTCGTTCCAGAAGGTTCTGTTGCGCAATCCATCGGTCACCCTGGACGTCGGCGGCGCGCATCCTTCTAATTTGACCGCTGATAACGGCATTTATCTGGAGGATACGCGCATCCTTTATCTGCGCGGGCATGTGCGCGCCGACAACGCGGCGGTGTCGACCTTCGCGACCGATCAGGCGGTGGTCAATACGCGCACCGGCGTCGTCAATGGCGCCGACGCTATCGACAGCCGCACGCCGCTCGGCACGCTCAACTCCAAGAGCTTTGACGTGTATGACAAGGGCGATCGGGTGATCTTCAAAGGCGGCGTTCACGCGCGGCTCAATTCGCACTAATGAAGCGTGCGGGCCGGTGCGCGCCCGTGAAAGGTTTTGGCGTATGACGCGATGGACGATCCTGGGCGGCGCGGTCTTGCCGCTGGCGGTGGCGATGCTCTGCGCCGGCGGCGCCGTCGCCGCCTCGTCGCTCGGTACGGACTCTGCGGCGCCGATCGACATCACCGCCAATGAAGCCGAGGTGGTCAGCTCCAAATGCCTCGCCATCTGGCGCGGCGCGGCCGAAGCGCTGCAGGACAAAACCCGTCTGCGCGCCGACACCATCAGCGTCTATTCCCGTCCCAAGGGCGTGGGCGCGAACGGCCAGCCGGCCTGCGGCGGCACCGACCGCATCGAGGCGGAGGGCCATGTGTTCTACGTCACGCCCGAACGCCGGGCGCGCGGCGACCACGCCGTCTATTCGGCCGCCGCTGACGAGATCACCATCACCGGCGACGTCATCGTGGTTCAGGGCGTCAATGTCGCGCGCGCCGACAAGCTGATTATCAAGGTTTCGACGCGCGAGGCCCGCATGGAATCGTCGGTGACCGGTCCGGGTCGCGCGGGGCGCGTGCGCGGGGTTTTCTATCCCGAAAAGAGCACGCCCGCCGCCGATTCGGCCCATCCGTGACAGGCCGCGCGGAATGACCACCATCTCCACCTTCGGCCGGGCCTCGGCGATCGGCGTTGCGCCTTCGAGCGACGGCCTGATCGTCGATCGGGTCGGCAAATCCTTCCGCGGCCGCCAGGTGGTCAAGGGCGTCAGCCTTCACCTCGCGCGCGGCGAAGTGGCCGGTCTTCTGGGTCCCAACGGCGCGGGCAAGACCACGACCTTTTACATGATCACCGGGCTGATCGCCGCCGACTACGGCCAGATCTGGCTGGACGGCGAGGACATCACCAATCAGCCGATGTACCAGAGGGCACGGCTGGGTCTGGGCTATCTGCCCCAGGAAACATCGATCTTTCGCGGGATGACGGTGGAACAGAACGTCATGGCGGTGGTCGAAATGCGCGAACCGTCGCGGGAAAAGGTGCGCGAGATCACCAACTCATTGCTCGAAGAACTGCACATCGACCATTTGCGAGCCTCGCCGGCGGTGGCCTTGTCCGGCGGCGAGCGGCGCCGCGTCGAGATCGCCCGCGCCCTGGCGAGCGAGCCGGCCTTTATGTTGCTGGACGAACCGTTCGCCGGAATCGATCCCCTCGCCATCGCCGATATCCGCGACGTGATCGGCTATCTGCGCAAGCGTGGCATCGGCATTTTGATCACCGATCACAACGTGCGCGAGACCCTCGGCATCATCGACCGCGCGTCGATCATCCATGCCGGGGCGGTGCTGTTCGACGGAACGCCCGAAGAAATTCTCGCCGACCCGGAAGTGAAGCGGGTATATCTGGGCGACAGCTACAGCTGACCGTTTTGACGGCGACGTCGGTACTGGTTCGCCGTTCACAAACGCGTCAAATGGGGGAACTCCGGAGCATTCGCCTAATTGCCTTCCCATGTTGATCAAGTGCTTGACACCCGCGTGCGACCGGAGCGTTGTTTACCTATGAAAGTTCAAGTTTCAGGCCGGCACGTCGATGTCGGCGAGGCCCTGCGCAGTCGTATCGCCGATGATTTGACGGCGAGCATCGGCAAGTATTTCGAGCGCGGGGGCGACGCCGAGGTAGTGGTGATGCGCGACGGCCACGGCTTTCGCGTCGACTGCGCCGTCACCCTCGCGTCGGGCCAACATCTTCAAAGCCACGGCCTGGCCGGCGACGCCCACGGCGCCTTCAGCCAGACCCTGGGCAAGATCGAAACCCGCATCCGCCGCTACAAACGCCGTCTGAAAAGCCACACCGTCGCGGCGACCGCCAAGGCCGCCGAAACCGCGTCGCTGTATGTGCTGCGCGCGCCCGACGGCGACGGCGAGGAAGATGACTGGGACGGCGCCGGCGGCCCGCCGGCGGCCATGGTCATCGCCGAAACCGAATCGGTACTCAAAACCATGACCGTATCGATGGCGGTGATGGATCTCGACCTCACCGAAAGTCAAACTATTGTGTTCAGAAACGCCGCACACGGAGGTTTGTCCGTGGTATATCGCAGGTCCGATGGCCACATTGGTTGGATCGATCCGGAGCGAACAAGGACTGTCGCAACCGCTTCCTCCGGCGGCCGTTGACAGAGCCAGAGCTCACAGGCGCGTTCGATCGATCGACGCCCGTCGTTTCCCGAATTTCAAGGACTTACCGATGAGCGGATATGATTCGTCGTTGATGGTCGGCAGTCTGCTGGACAGCGGCTCGATCTCGCCGCGCGTGTCGGCGAGCGACAAACGCCAGGTCCTGTCGGTGGTGGCGGAAATCGCCGCCCGGTCGTGGGGGCTGAAAGCGCCCAAGGTGTTCGACGCCTTGTTTGACCGTGAGGCGACCGGCCCGACCGGCGTGGGCCACGGCGTCGCCATTCCCCACGCCCAGATCGAAGGGCTTGACCGCCTGCGCGGCATCTTTCTGCGCCTCAATCCGCCGCTCGATTACGGCGCGGTGGACGACGAACCGGTTGATCTGGTGTTCGCCCTGCTGACGCCGGTCGGAGCCGGCTCGGAGCAGCTTCGCGCCCTGTCACGGATCGCCCGCGCTTTGCGCGTGGGTGAAATGCGCACGCAACTTCGTCAGGCCAGCGGTGCGGACGCGATTCGCGCCCTGTTCTCCCGCGAAACCCGGTCGTCCGCCGCCTAGTCATCAATAGGCGGTGTTGGCAAAATCCATTCACGCCAGACCGACGATTGTTTTGAACCGCCAAGGCGCAAAGACGCCAAGGGCAACCCGACAAACCGCCACGGTCTCGCCTCGCGTTCGCCGAAAGGCTCCGAATGTCTTGGCGTTCTTGGTGTCTTGGCGGTTCACAAGGACCGCGGAGCCGCTTCGCGGGCGCGCGGGTTGTCGGCAGACTCTAGTGCACCGAGACCGGCGCCAGTTCGTGCGCCAGGGCGGCGGCCATGGCCTGGTCGCGATCGCCCAGCACCGCCAGCCGCTCGCCATCCGCGCGGCAAACGGCGTAGAGGGTCTGTTCGGGGGTCAGGTTGAAGCCGCGAATTTGCTCGACCGGCGTGTCAGCCATGATTTCGGCGGCCTTGATCGGCCGGACATAAACCAGATTGGGCGCGCCCAAGGCGGCGAAATCTTCAGCGGACAGATGGGGCATAATCATTCTAAACTCCTTAAACTAAGCGAGGTTGCGAGGGCCGTTGGTCTCAACCGGCCACCGAAATGGGAATGCGGCGCACCAGTCGCGCCGGTTCGGGTCGCACCGCGTCGATGCGCAGCAGGCCGTGCTCCAGAATCGCGCCGCGCACATCCATGCCGTCGGCGAGAACAAAGCTTCGGACAAACCCGCGCGCTGCTATGCCGCGATGCAAAAACGCCCGCTCGGCGCTCGCCACCCCGTCCGCCGGGCGCTTGCCGGTGACGGTCAGCTGGTTGTCCTCGACGACGACATCCAGCTGATCAGGCGAAAATCCGGCGACCGCCAAGGTGATGCGCACCGCGCCTTCGCCGGTATCCTCGACATTGTAGGGCGGATAACCCTCGCTGGCGGCCTTGGCCGCGCGTTCGATCAACACGCGGGTGTGCTCAAAGCCGAGCAGAAACGGGCTGTCGTAGAGCGGCGAACGGTTCATCGGAGTCCTCAAATCCAAGCGACCCCGCCGCGCGTCCCTGAGATAAGGCGACGATACGGCGTGAGACTTAAGTGGAGATCGGACGGCGAGGATTCAAGGCGCGCGCGCTTAGGCCGGGATGTGGAAAAGGCCGCCTCCTCTCGGAGACGGCCATGATGGTGGTGCTGTCAGTCCAACGAGAACTTGTCTCGTCGGGCGCAGTGAGCCCAAACCCAATCTGGCCTTATCCCATGACAGCGCGCCACTGGGCCAGCGCCGCGGCCTCGTCCCGATCCTTGGTGACAAAGGATTCCAGCATCTCGCCCTCGTGATCGACGGCGCGCCAAAGGTATCGCATCTCACCGTTGATCTTCACGTAGACCTCGTCCAAGCGCCACTTCCAGTGGGTGAACTGGCGCATGAACTGGCGCATGTGCTTGACCCGTTTCCTGCGGATCTCGCCGGCGAACATCGGACCGAACCGGTTCCACCACAGCCGCACCCTCTCATGATGGGGTGGACGCCCCCGACGGCATCAGTGTGCCAATGTGGAGTCCTCAAAACCCTTAGGAGGCGTCCATGAAAGAAGTTAGCACAATCGGCTTGGACATAGCCAAGCAGGTTTTCCA
>JANXUA010000053.1 GCA_025352085.1 Caulobacteraceae bacterium
GCCCTAATTTCGCGCCCGGCATGATCACTGGCCTGATCCGCATGGAGGGCCGAGCGATGGGTCTGATCGCCAATGATCCCAAACATCTGGGCGGGGCGATCGATTGCGACGGTGCGGACAAGGGCTCGCGCCTGCTGCAACCTTGCGACGCATTCGACCTGCCGGTGCTCTCCCTGATCGACACGCCGGGCTTCATGGTCGGACCGGCGAGCGAGGCGGCGGCGGCGGTGCGCAAGACTTCGCGCCTGTTCATCAACGCCGCGCGGCTGGGCACGCCGATGTTCGCCGTGGTTCTGCGCAAGGCCTACGGCCTGGGCGCGCAGGCCATGGCCGGTGGCTCGACCCAGGCGCCCACTTTTTGCGCCGCCTGGCCGACCGGCGAGTTCGGCGGCATGGGCCTGGAGGGCGCCGTGCGCCTGGGCTATCGCCGCGAACTGGAAACCTTGACCGACCCCGTCGAACGCAAAGCCCTGTTCGACAAGCTGCTCGGCAATCTCTACGCCGTCGGCAAGGCCAACCACGTCGCCGCCATGCTCGAAATCGACGCGGTAATCGACCCGGCGGATACGCGCAGGTGGGTGGTTCAGGGGCTGAAGACGTGCGGGGTCAGGACGGGGGCGAGGCGACGGTTTGTGGATGGGTGGTGAGGGGGAATGGGTGGAAGAGCTTCTAGAACATCTGCAGTTTTCTACGGCATTACCCTTCGGCTACGCCGCCTTTTTCGGGCTGTGCTTACTCGTCGTTGTCGGGTGCGTAGCGCTTATGATTTCAGGGGTAGCTCAGAGAAAGTCGATCGGCGTTCGGCTTATTGTCGGAGCAATCGGCATCGCGGGCGTTTTGACCGTTCTTGGGGCGAATCTATTTTTGGAACGCGAAGTGGATTTCAACCCCGTCTTCAACGATTCCGACATAACAGGTACGTGGATCGACGGAGATTCTCGTCTCGAATTTCACGGCGGCAAGAAGGTGCGCTTTCATTTTGGCGATGCCTATGCGGGCCGTGAACCTGTGATGGACGGCGATGGCACATGGCAAAGACATAACGATTTTGAAATCGAGATCATGCTTAATGCCAATGCGAAAACCTCACCGCCAATAAGGATGATTAGGAGCGGCGACGATCTTCGAATGATCATCGACGACTTTGGAGATCCCGATATGTGGGATCATCATTTGGGATTTAAAAAGGGAAAATAGAGACGCACACCCCTTCACCCAACGCGTCTATCCCCCTCCCCACCGTCCCGGACCAATCTCGCACTACCGATCTTCCCGCGCGTGCCACAACCGCAGCACATAAATCGTCGTGGCGGCGATTTCGTAGCGCAGTTCGTAGTCGCCGACGAGAATTCGGCGCACTTCGCGCGGGTCGAACTCGTCGAGCCGCACGCCGATCCGGGGGTTTTCCGCCAGGCGGGTCGGCGCGGCGGCGAGGGCCTGGACGACGCGTGCCGCAGCGCGTTGGTTCACGGGGGCGAGAAAGTCATAAAGCCGGGTGAGATCGGACCGCGCCTTGCCGGTCCATCTGATCTCCCTCAGTGCGGCGCCGGTTCCGGGGTGTCGACGTCCAGGCTGGCGGCCCAGGCCAGCACGGTTTGATGGTCGACCACCCGCCCGTCGTCGACGTCCTGCAGCGCCTCAAGCGTGAGACGCTGGCGCTCGTCTTCCCGCTCGAGCCAGGCGGTCAGGGCCTGTTTAACGATCCAGCCGCGCGGGCGCTCCAGACGCGCCGCCGCCTGGTCGACCTTTTCCGCCAAGGGGAGCGGCAGGTGGGCGGTAATCACTTTGGTGTCCATGACGCTGTTCTCAAACTCAATTTCAATCATATCGATTGAAGCTGATTAAGCCAAGCGTGAAGCGTGGAATGCAGACTCGTTCTGGGAACCCCGGGAAAGTAAGGGGCGGACACCGACCCTCCCCAACACGCGCGCAACTCACCACGCGGCGTCGACCCGTCCGCCCCTAACGTGGCGGACGGGCCAAATTGGCTCGCGGGTCTAGCGCCAGTAACAAACCCGGTGATGGTAGCGCCAGCGGCAGATCTGCTGGCGATGGTGATGGCGCCAGCCGCCATCTCTGTGGTCGCGCCAGCCGCCATCTCGGTGATCGCGCCAGCCGCGATCCTGGTGATCGCGCCAGTTGGGGTCGGAGCCGCGCTGATCGCGCATGTCGCCGTTCGGGGCGCCGCGCTGATCGACCTGATCGTGCCGATCGACCTGGTCGCCAGGGTTGGGGCCCATCTGCGCCGAAGCCGATGCGACGAGGCCGGCGGCGAAGATCGCCGCGGCAAAGCCGGTAATGAGTGTCTTTGACATGTGAGCTCCTGTGGATCGTCGCCAATGCAACGGATCGGAGCACAAAGGGTTCCGCGTTGAGCGAAGCGGCCTTATCCCTCGCCTTCGCCGGGTTCGTGATAGCCGGTCAGACTCCAATTGAAGAGAATGGCGCCGGCGCGAACCGCGAAGGCGAGGGTGAATCCGGCCAGGCCGGCGGGAAGCGGTGGGACGCCAATCTTGTCCAGCCCCACAAAGACGCCCGCGCCCAGCACCGCGCAGGTCACATAAAGTTCCCGCCTAAGCAGGACCGAGGGCTGATGGGCCAGGACATCGCGGATGACACCGCCGAAACAGGCGGTTAACACGCCCATGATCATCGCCGAAAGGGCCGGCACGCCCAGGCCCTCGGCCTTGGCCGCGCCCAGCACGCAATAGGCGGCAAGCCCCAGGGCGTCGAGCCACAGCAGGACCCGCAATCGCGCCCTTCCAGGCCCCAGGGTCCAGACCGCGGCGGCGGCGAGGAGGCAGGCGATCAGATAGCCCGGCCGGTCGACCCAGAACACCGGCGCGCCGATGAGGAGATCGCGCAGGGTGCCGCCGCCCACGCCGGTCACGGCGGCGAAGAAGCAGAAGGTGATGATATCCTGATGCTGGCGAGCGGCGGCCAGGGCGCCGGTCGCGGCGAACACCACGACGGCGGCGTAGTCGAACCAGGCCGGCAGGCGCGCGATGACGTCCATCAAACCCCTCCGTCGGCTCGCAAATGGGGATACGCACCCCTTTTGAGCCGAATTGATCGCGTGATCCACACATGGCGTCTCCCGCCATTTTCCGGCTACGGTCCAAGCATGAACGAGCCGGGTCAACGCGTCGATACCGCCATGCGCGGCCTGCTGCGAAGCCTGTTCGACGCGGCCTTGCGGGCGGCGGACGCGGCTGATCGGCTGCCGCCGATGCTGCCGCCTGTTCCGGCGACCGGCCGGATCGTCGTCGTCGGCGCCGGCAAGGCGGCGGCGGTGATGGCGATGGCGGCGGCGCGGCGCTATGGCGATCGGGTCGGCGGCGTGGTGGTGACCCGGCACGGTTATGGTCTGCGGCCGGGCGAGCGCGCCGGGGCGATCCGCGTTTTGGAAGCCGCGCATCCGGTGCCCAGTGACGACGCCGTGCGCGCCGCCGACGCCATATTGGCGCAGGTAACCGGTCTTGATGAAACCGATGTCGTCGTCTGCCTGCTCTCCGGCGGCGGTTCGGCCCTGCTGGAAAAGCCGATCGCGGCGTTAGGCTTCGCCGATCTGCGGCGGATCAACATCGCCCTCCTGGCCGGCGGCGCCCCGATCGAGGAGATCAATGTGGTGCGAAAGCACCTCTCGCTGATCAAGGGCGGGCGGTTGGCCCTCGCCGCCTGGCCGGCGAGGGTGTGCGCTTTCGCCGTTTCCGACGTTCCGGGCGACGATCCAAGCACCATCGCCTCGGGTCCGACCGTCGCCGATCCCTCCACGTGCGCGGACGCCCTGCAGCACATCCAGCGTTACGGCGTCGCCATTCCGAAGAGTCTGGAGACCGCCTTGAAGGACGGACGATGGGAGACGCCCAAGCCCGGGGACCCGCGCCTCGCCCGATCGACATTTCAGCGTCTCGCAACCCCGCGCGACGCCCTGGCGGCGGCGGCGGCGATGGCGCGGGAGAATGGGGTCGAGGTCATCGATCTGGGGATGGACGTTGAGGGCGAGGCCGCCGACGTCGCCGCGCGCCACGCGGCTTTGACCGTCGAGGCCGCCGAACGTGGCGCGCGCGCGGTCATCCTGAGCGGCGGCGAACTGACGGTCACCCACGATGGCGGCGGGACCGGCGGCCCCAACCGCGAATACGCCCTGGCCCTGGCGATCGCCCTGCGCGGGCAGGCGGGGGTGTGGGCCCTCGCCGCCGACACCGACGGCGCGGACGGTTATCCGGACGCCGCCGGGGCCATCGTTACGCCCGATACGCTGGCGCGGGCGAACAGCCTGGGGCTGGACCCGGAACGGGCGCTAAAGGCCCACGACAGCGGTCCGTTCTTCCGCGCCCTCGGCGATGACCTGGTGACCGGCCCCACCCGCACCAATGTCGCCGATTTCCGCGCCATCATCGTGGCATAGCGCGCGGTTCCACGTCCCATTCCGTCATGGCCGGGCGTCAGTCCCGGCCATCCATGAACACCACCTTCGTTGTGGCGGCGCGGGCGCGCCGCCGATCGCGATCGTCGGCAAGGTCGAACCGGTGTCGTGGCCGCGCCCGGCGCGGCCAATCGTCAGCGCTCGCTCAATGGGTCGCCGGGACTGACGCCCGGCGATGACGGTGGGGGAGAGGAGGATCGTCGAACTAACGACCGGCCATGACCGTCTTTCGCTATCCCGCGACGTCCAGGGCATAGCCGGCCGAGCGCACGGTGCGGATAGGGTCGCCTTCGGGGGCGCATTTGAGGGCGCGACGCAGGCGCCCGATGTGGACATCGACCGTGCGGGTTTCGACATAGATGTCCGAACCCCACACCGCGTTGAGGAGCTGTTCGCGCGAGAACACCCGGCCGGGATGCTGCATGAAATAATCGAGCAAGCGAAATTCCGTGGGGCCCAGATGGACCTCCTCGGTTCCGCGCTTCACGCGATGGGCGACGCGGTCGATGACGATATCGCCCCGCCGCACGCGGTCTTCGGCGAGACCCGGACGAATGCGGCGCAGGACCGCGCGGGCGCGGGCGGAAAGCTCGACCATCGAAAACGGCTTGACCAGATAGTCGTCGGCGCCGGTGTCGAGGCCGCGGATGCGGTCGCTCTCCTCGCCGCGGGCGGTGAGCATGATGATCGGCAGATTGCGCGTTTCCGGGCGCTGGCG
>JANXUA010000084.1 GCA_025352085.1 Caulobacteraceae bacterium
CGCCCGCTCTTTTCACGCTTTGGCGCGCCGCCGCCAGAAAAAAAGCGGGCGGGGCGCCCGCGCTCCGGATATGGTGGCGGCCATGACCGATTTCCGCTTTGTCACCGAATCCTTCGCCGTCAGCCCGCAGATCTCCGTCGCCGACGTGGCGGCCGCGGCGGCGCAGGGATTTGCGCTCATCATCAACAACCGCCCGGACGGCGAGACGCCCGGCCAGCCGTCCGCGCGCGAGATCGAGGCGGCGGCGCGCGCGGTTGGTCTCGATTTCGTGTCGGTTCCGGTCGTCGGGCGGGCGAGCGCCGATCAGGTCGACGCGGTGCGCCGGGCGGTCGACGGGGCGACGGGCAAGGTCCTGGCCTATTGCCGGTCCGGCACGCGCTCGATCAACACCTGGGCGGAGGGCCAGGCGGCGACCGGCGCGTCGGCCGCCGACATCATCAAGCGCGCCGCCGCGGCGGGGTATGACCTGTCCTGGTTGGGCGGGTCGTAACGTTCGCGCGACTGCTATTTGCCGGGCGTCGCAGTCCCGCCGTGACTAATCGTTATCCGGTCGAGTTCAGTCTGCGTCTCGCGCGCAAAATCGTCCCAATGCGCCTTGGTCATGCAGGTCTTTTCGCCCCCCAGACGACTGCCGGTGGGTCTTTCGGTCTTGCAGATCATCCTGTTGGGATCGTTGGGATCTTTCTTTGGCTTTGCCGGGGCGGCGGCCGCACCGTCGGCGGTCGTTGGAGCGGTTTCAGCAAAAACGGCGCCGCCGAAGAAAAGAACGACCGAAGCGACGGCGGCCGCAAGGACGACTGGACGCATGTTCTGACCTCTTTGGTTGCGAAGCCACCGTCTCGCAATTGGCGTTGCATTTCAAGCTGGCGCACCCTCATCATGGCGCCATGATCCCCTATGTTCGCGATATCGACGTTGAGTATGGCCGCTGCGACGAGGTCTCGCCGCTGATCCGGCGGGTGACGGCCAACAATCCAGGCCCTTTTACGTATCTGGGCACCGGCACTTACATCGTTGGCCACGGCGAGGTCGCGGTGATCGATCCGGGCCCGGATATGCCCGAACACCTGGACGCCATACTGGCGGCGACCGCTGGCGAGCGGGTCCGCCATATCCTCGTCACGCACCACCATCTTGATCACTCGCCGTTGGCGCGGCCGTTGGCGAAGGCGACCGGCGCGACGATTTACGGCTGCGCGGTGGCCGGGCCGCTGGTCGAGGACGGGGTCCAGGTCGAAGCCGGATATGATCATTTCGACCCGGATCTTTCGGTCTGCGGCGGCGCGACGATCGCCGGTGGCGGCTGGACGATGGAGGCGATTGCGACACCGGGCCACACCTCCAACCACATTTGCTACGCCTTGGCCGAAGAGAATGCTCTGTTCAGCGGCGACCACATCATGGGCTGGTCGACGACGGTGATCACCCCACCCGACGGCGATATGGGCGACTATTTGCGCAGCCTGGGCGTCATCCAGGCGCGCGGGTTCGATACCCTCTGGCCGACGCACGGTCCGCCGATCACCAAGGTCGCGCCCTTCATCGACGCCTACATCGCCCATCGCCGGGAGCGCGAGAGCCAGATCCTCGACCGCCTCGCCGCTGGTGATTCGCGCATCGTCGAGATGGTGCCGCGCCTTTACGCCACCGTCGACGAGCGACTTTGGCCCGCCGCCGCCCGATCGGTCCAGGCGCACATGATCGAGTTGGTGAAGACCGGCCGAGTGGCGGGCGACGGCGCGGCCGGGCTGGACGGGACGTACCGATTGGCGTGAACGCCTTTCCCTCCCCTTTATGGGGAGGGTCGAGTCGCGTAGCGACCGGGGTGGGGCCGTCGGGCTGAACATAGGAGCGCTGGGGATGATCAAGACCTCCCCACCCCCGGACGTCGCCGAAGCTCCGTCTCGTCCCTCCCCATAAAGGGGAGGGAGAATAGTCAGACCGTCGGCAGCCTGTAGTCCGCGAACCTCTGACGAATCAGCTTCTTGTCGATCTTGCCGGTGCCCCCCAGGGGGATTTCGTCGACGAAGCGCACGTCGTCCGGCATCCACCATTTGGCGATCTTGCCGGTGAGGAATTGCATGAATTCCTCCGCAGTCGCGGCCTCTCCGGTCTTGAGCTGCACCAAAAGAAGCGGGCGTTCGTCCCATTTGGGGTGAGGCACGCCGATGACTGCGGCCATCAGGGCTTTGGGATGGCCCGCGGCGATATTTTCGATCTCGATGGAGCTGATCCACTCGCCGCCGGACTTGATCACGTCCTTGGCGCGATCGGTGATCTGCATATAGCCTTCGGCGTCGATGGTCGCGACATCGCCGGTGTCGAAGAAGCCGTCGGCGTCGAGAATGTCACCGCCCTCGCTCTTGAAATACGCCCCGGCGATGAAGCTTCCCTTGATCTGCAGCCGTCCAAAGGTGTGGCCGTCGTAGGGAACGCCGCCGCCGATGTCGTCGGTCAGACGCAATTGCACGCCGGCCGGCGGGCGCCCTTGCTTGAGTTTGTAGGGCATCTGGTCGTCGAAAGAGAGAGCGGCGACTTCCGGCGTGGGTGTCGAAAGGGTGCCCAGAGGCGAGGTTTCGGTCATCCCCCAGGCGTGGACCACCTCGACGCCGTAGTCGTCGTGAAAGGCGCGGATGATCGCCTCGGGCACCGCCGAGCCGCCAATCACCACCCGCTTGAGGGTCGTGAGCCTCGCCGTGGTTGTTCGCAGATGCGCCAGCAGCATCTGCCACACCGTCGGCACGGCGGCCGAAAAGGTGACCGCCTCGGTTTCGAGCAGTTCCAATATGGATTCGCCGTCCATCTTCGGGCCCGGCATCACCAGTTTGGCGCCCACCGCGGGGCACGAGAAGGTCAGGCCCCAGGCGTTGGCGTGGAACATCGGCACCACCGCCAGCACCGTGTCGCGCACCGAAAGGCCCATGACGTCGGTCTGCAGGGTGACCAGGGTGTGCAGGAAATTCGAGCGGTGGGAATAGAGGACGCCCTTGGGGTTGCCGGTTGTTCCGGAGGTGTAGCAAAGTCCGCAGGCCGTGGTCTCGTCAAAGCCGCCCCAGACGCAGTCGCCGCCGTGGGTTTCGATCAAGGTCTCCGACGACAGCGCGCCGGCCACGGCGCCGCCTTTCAGATGGTCCTCGTCGGTCAGCACGACGATGTGCTTGACCGTCGGCATGCGGTGGCGGTTTTCGGCCAGCACGGGCAGAAAGGTTGTGTCGGTGAAGATGATTTTATCTTCGGCGTGGTTGATGATGTAGCAAAGCTGGTCGGCGAAGAGGCGCGGATTGAGGGTGTGGCAGACCGCGCCGATCCCCATCACCGCATACCAGGCTTCGATATGGCGCCCCGAATTCCACGCCAGAGTGGCGACCCGATCCCCGGGCTGGACCCCCAGGGCCTTGATGGCGTTGGAGAGGCGTTTGGCGCGCTCGTGAATTCCGGCATAGGTCGTGCGGACGATCGGCCCTTCGACCGACCGCGTGACCACCTCGCGCCCGGCGTGCCATTCGGCGGCGTGATCGAGGATCTTGTCCACGGTCAGCGGCCAGTCCTGCATCAGTCCGCGCATGGTCTTCCTCCCCGTATCTTCAAGCATCGACTCCTAAACAGCTTTCACGCCGGTCGCCAACTGCGCCGCGCCCCCTCCGTCACGCGGCAAGAGGGCCGCGCGCCACCTCCCCCGTCCTCTTTGGGACAGGTGAGGAGCGAAACCGTTGTGCTCCTCCCCCGCGCCTTTTCGCGGGGGAGGTGGCGCGGCGCGTTTTCTTGCGCCGTGACGGAGGGGGCGAACCCCGAGCCTACGGAAACAGCCGCCTTGTCATCCAGGCGCCGTCCTCCGAGCGCTCGAACACCAGCCGCTCGTGCAGACGAAACGGGCGGTTTCGCCAGAACTCCAGGCACGCCGGGACCAACCGGTAGCCCGACCAGTGCGGCGGGCGCGGCACCTTCCCCAATCCAAAGCGAAGACCGATCTTCGCCACTTCTTTTTCCAGAGCGAAGCGGTCGGGCAGGGCGCGTGATTGGGCCGAGGCCCAGGCGCCGATCTGAGCCGGGCGGGCGCGGGTGGCGAAATAGGCGTCGGCTTCGGCGTCGGTCACCGCCTCCACCGTCCCGCGCACGCGAACCGCGCGGCGCAGGGATTTCCAGTGAAACATCAAGGCGGCTTTCGGCGTCGCCGCCAGTTGCCGGCCCTTGGCGCTTTCGAGGTTGGTGTAGAACACGAAGCCGCGCGTATCGACGCCTTTGAGCAGCACCATCCGCGCGTCGGGCATGCCGTCGGCGTCGACGGTGGCCAGGGTCATGGCGTTGGCGTCGTTCGGTTCGGCTGCCGTCGCCTCGCGCAGCCAGGATTCGAACAGGGCGATCGGATCGCCCTCCGGCAACTGCTCCAACGCCGGCGCTTCCGCCACCGCGCGCACATAGTCGTCTTCGGCGGGTGAGGGGGGGATCAGCGGGGCGTCGTCCATGATCGCAGTATAAGCGAAGCAGCGCTCCCCGAAACCCCGCGCCCTAAACCAGCGCGCCGTGGCAGTGCTTGAACTTCCGGCCCGAGCCACACGGACAGGGCGCGTTGCGGCCGGTGCGCTCGTAGCCGGCGGGGAGAGCGGTGAGGGGCAGGGCGGCGCGTTGTTCAGCGTCGCCGCCGCTCAAGGTCGCGCCGGCGAAGGCGACGGCGCGTTCGTTCTCGCCGGTCAGGGGGTCCACGTGCACCTCGAACATTTGCGGCGGCGCCGGTTCGGGTGGGGCGAACTGGATCTCCACGGTCATCAGCCAGCGGGTGACGTTCTGGCGCAGGTCGCCGATCAGGGTCTCGAAGAGTGTGAAGGCCTCGGTCTTGTATTCGTTGAGCGGATCACGTTGGCCATAGCCGCGCAGGCCGATCACGTTGCGCAAATGGTCAAGGTGCATCAGGTGCTCGCGCCATTGCATGTCGACCATCTGCAACAGGAAGTTCTTTTCCAGCCCGCGCATTTGTTCGGGCGAAATCTGCGCTTCACGCTCGGCGAAACGGGCGTCGGCGGCGGCGACCAGGCGCTCGCTGATTTCCTCGTTGGCTATGCCTTCCTCGGCCGCCCAATCCTTGATCGGAAGATCGAGGCCGAGCATGGCGCTGACATGCTCGTGCAGGCCCTCGACGTCCCACTGATCGGCATAGGCCTTCGGCGGCAGATGGCGCGCCACCAGATCATCGATTGTATCGTGGCGCATTTCGGCGACGATCTGCGATAGATCGTCCGCTTCCATAAACTCCCGGCGCTGCTCGAACACCGCCTTGCGCTGGTCGTTGACCACGTCGTCGTATTTCAAAAGGTTTTTGCGGATCTCGTAATTGCGCTGCTCGACCCGCTTCTGCGCCGTGGCGATGGCGCTATTGAGCCATTTGTGGGTGATCGCCTCGCCCTGTTCGACGCCGAAGGTGCGCATGATCGCGTCGAGCCGATCGCCGGCGAAGATCCGCAGGAGGTCGTCCTCGCAGGAGAGGAAGAATTTCGACGAGCCGGGGTCGCCCTGCCGCCCGGTGCGACCGCGCAGCTGGTTGTCGATGCGGCGGCTCTCGTGCCGTTCGGTGCCCAGCACATGCAGGCCGCCGGCGGCCAGGGCCTGGGCCTTCTTGCCGGCGATCTCGCTTTCGATTTCCACGCGTTCGGCCTGCTCGGCTTCGAAGCTAGGTTCGATGCCGAGGCCTTCCTGCTCGGTGCGCCATTTGGCCAGGCGCATGTCGATGTTGCCGCCCAGCTGGATGTCGGTGCCGCGGCCGGCCATGTTGGTGGCGATGGTGACCGTTCCTGGCACGCCGGCGTCGGCGACGATCTGGGCTTCCTGTTCGTGATAGCGGGCGTTGAGCACGCTGTGCGGCAGGCCGATGACCGTCTTGCCGTCGTCTTCCCAGGTGTGCGCCTTGAGCAGTTCCGAAAGCAGTTCGGATTTTTCGATCGACACCGTGCCGACCAGGATCGGCTGGCCGCGCTTATGGCAGTCCTCGATCTGGGCGATAATCGCCTGATTTTTTTCGTCGGCGGTGCGATAGACCTCGTCGTCGGCGTCCGTGCGCATCACCGGCCGGTTGGTCGGGATTTCCGCCACATCCATCTTGTAGATGTCGTAAAATTCCTGCGCCTCGGTCGAGGCGGTGCCGGTCATGCCCGAGAGCTTTTCGTACAGGCGGAAATAATTCTGGATCGTCACCGAGGCCAGGGTCTGGTTTTCCGGCTGGATGTCGGCGCCTTCCTTGGCCTCGATGGCCTGGTGCAGGCCTTCGGAGAGGCGCCGGCCGTGCATCATCCGGCCGGTGAACTCGTCGATCAGCATGACCTCGCCGTCGCGGACGATATAATCCTTTTCGTTCTGATAGAGCACGTTGGCGCGCAGGGCCTGATTGACGTGGTGCACCACCGAGATATTGGCCGGGTCATAGAGACCGGCCGAGCCGTCGGCGAGGTGGCCGGCGGCCTGCAGGGTCTCTTCGATCGTCTCCGAACCCTGCTCGGTCAGCAGGGCCTGTTTCTGCTTTTCATCGTGATCGAAGGTCGCCGGATCCTTGATCATCTCCTTCACCAGAAGATCGATGGTCCGGTAGAAATCGGAGCGGTCTTCGGTGGGGCCTGAAATGATCAGCGGCGTGCGCGCTTCGTCGATCAGGATGGAGTCGACCTCGTCGACGATGGCGAAATGGTGCCCGCGCTGGACCATCTCGGAGGCCTCATAGACCAGATTGTCGCGCAGATAGTCGAAGCCGAATTCGTTGTTGGTGCCGTAGGTGATGTCGCTTTGATAGGCCCTCTGCCGCTCGCCCTGCGACAGGCCATTGACGATCACCCCGACCGAAAGCCCCAGGAATCGATAGACGCGGCCCATCCAGTCGGCGTCGCGGCTGGCCAGATAGTCGTTGACGG